>JAGPJL010000076.1 GCA_018054455.1 Parabacteroides sp. | reverse complement strand
GCGTCTTTAACTGGAATAGGATAGAAGACTGTTTCAATATTGTGGTAACCATCGGGTCTTTTGCTAACTATATTAAGTCCCAGGTTTATTTTTGCATTAGGAAAACAAATCATATACTTCAGTTTTAGGGTTTAATTTTTTCTATTTTTTCGAGCTTGATTAAACATCTTTTTTTCCAGTGCCCGGCCTTGTAATAGATATAAGTGGCAATCATGCCAATGGAGATGCTCAAACCTATAGCCCACCAGATACCAGTCTTTCCCAACTCTCCACTCAGCCAATAGGCAAGAGGAATCCGGATAATCCAAAGACTAATAAGACTTGTAACCATTGTAAACAACGTGTCTCCAGCACCTCTAAGCGCCCCATTTAAAACATTTAAAGCACCGTGAATGATAAAAAATCCTCCTACGATTAAGAGGTATTCTTTCCCTATGGCGATAACCGTTGGATCGTGCGTAAAGGCCATCATCATTTGTTCTCCAAAAAAGAAGATGGAGGCAAAGGCTATAATGCTGAAGAACGAACTAACCCACATAGAGAATCGCACGCCGGCTTTTACCCGATCTAACTTGCCAGCGCCCATGTTTTGTCCGCAAAAAGCAGAAAGGGCACCCGATAGAGTAAGAATCGCCTGAGTAATAATGGTGTCAATTTTCCCTGCGGCACCATACGCAGTCAGAGTATCTGTTCCAAAACTATTCACAATACCAAGTAAAGCAATGAGTCCAAGGGATATGGCACATTGTTGCACGCTGGTAGGAAGCCCTATTTTGAGTCCCTGTTTGAACAGTTTAGCATCAAATACAAGATCTTGTTTTTTAATTGAAAGAAGCGGATGCCGGTCGTTTATATAAAATAGAGCAATACACATGGCTATTCCCTGTGCGGCAACTGTTGCACGGGCTGCTCCTTCGATTCCCCATCCAAAACCTACAATGAACAAAATGTCGAGCACCACATTCAGAAGGGTTGAAATAAGAATGAATATCATTGGACGGTTTGATTCGCCTATACCCCGAAGGATGGATACAATACTGTTGAATGTCACAAACAGAAAAGTACCGCCGATGTATATTTTAAAATACTTTACAGCTTCGGGGATAACTTCTTCTGGTGTATTGGTGAGGCGAAAAATAGGTTCGGCAAATATAATCCCGATGATTGAGAGCATAATCCCCGATACCAGCATAAAAATAAAGAAAGAGGAAAAGGCCCGTTGAACTTTTTTGTATTGGCGGGCTCCGAAATACTGAGAAACAACTACCGAAACACCACTGCCGATGCCGATAACCAGTGATATGATAAAGTAATAGATGAAAAAAGAGGCACTAACTGCTGCCAGGGCCTCTTTTCCCAGAAACTGTCCGACTATAATACTGTCGGTTATATTATAAAGCTGCTGAAGTATATTGCCGATAAGCAAGGGAACAGCAAATCTTACAATCACCCTCCACACCGGACCCTTTGTGAGGTCTCCGGTTCTGGTTTCTTCCGAACTTGTCCAATTTTGGTTCTCCATGCAATTCAGATTACAAGTCTTTCAGCAAAATCTTATCATTTGCCTGATACATGTCATTTCTTGTTTTGAGTAACGTTTCCCATTCGTGGTTGACTAATCCCTTTGTGTCTATCTTAAAATTTTCGGAACCGTATTCGTCCATCTTGCTTAACAAGAAACTAACCGTAATCTTATTGATATCTAATGCGGGTTGGTAAAAAATAACGCGGTCGTCTTCGCCATATTTTACCTCAATAATAATTTTCAACTCAGTAAGGTGATATAGAATCTGCGTTGTAATTCGGATAGGAATGCAATATTGCACCGAGATCTCGTCTGCAGTATAAGGTTTTTCTCCTCTTTCGAATCGCTTGATAATCAGGGATGCAATTAGCAATGTGAGGAAATCCTTATACCTTCTGCTAATGTTTTTGCTATCACGATCGAAACTAAACTTCTTTACATTTTGTGAAGCATAAGACAGTTCTGCGCCAAAAAGACATATCAGCCAGGAAAGTTGCAGCCAAAGCAACAATAAAGGTAGCGCGGCAAAGCTTCCATAGATAGCGTTATACTTTGAAACCCATATCTGACCACTTATGTAAATGAACTGAAAGAACTGAAATGCACATCCCGCTAATACTCCCGCAACCAATCCGTTGGCAAACTTTACCTTCGTGTTTGGGAGAGATATATAAAGCGCTGTAAAGGCCATTATTGTAATGATATAAGGAGCCACATTAAGCACAACGCCAACAATAGGAGTAAGTAAAACGTAATTGCTAAGATAGGTACTTTGTATGGTAGACATGAAAATGGTAAAACCGCTGGATAAGGTCATCAGTACCGGAAGTAAAATAAACAACGCAAGATAATCGGTTATCTTGCGATACCACTGCCGGGACTTCTGAATCTGCCAGATGTCGTTAAATGTATCTTCGATAGATGAAATAAGGTTGATAACCGTATAAAAAAGCAAAGCCATACCAATTCCGATGATTACACCTCCCTGTGCCTCTGCCAGATACCGCTCCACATATTCAAAAGCCTTATTAAGTTCTACTCCCTGTCCGGGGAAATAGCCCAAAAGCTCCTGCCGGACGGTTTCCTGAAATCCGAAACCCTTGGCAATTCCCAAGATTACAGCTAAAAGAGGAACGATGGAAAGAACTGTGCTGAAAGTAAGAGCTGAGGCTTTGGTTTGCAGTTCCTGATTGATAAATCCGCGCACCGCAAGAACAACAGTCTTAATGGCGTTATAGTAAAATACTTTCAGTCCGCTTACTTCACTTTCGGTAATCCTCCAAATGTCGTCGGTTATAAAATGAACGGTCCACGTTAGCAGATCGTCTATTCGTTTGCTGATGGGTATTTTCTCTTTATTTTTCATGATATAAATGATAAAAAGAATTGCAGCAGACCTATAAGCCGGGTTCTGTACTCGCATCCGAAGATGAAAGCGTCTGCCATTTATCTCGACCAGTTGTCGCCAACTGGCTCTAGCGGTCTACCCCCCGGCATCGGACGAGCAATCCTACTGCGCCGGTATACATGACCTTACAACCCATAAGACGTACGGCATCTCGTATTACTACGAAACCCGGTGAGCTTTTACCTCACCTTTTCACCCTTACCGGCAAGCCGGCGGTTATTTTCTGTTACATTACTCTGCCCTTACGAACAGCTTCCCGTTAGGAAGTATGGTGCTCTGCGTTGCCCGGACGTTCCTCCCACAATAAATGTGAGCGACAGACCAGTCTGCTGCAATGATGCAAAGATAGATTTTTTTTATTGATTTATCCTATGATTATGTCAGTAAAGAAAAAACAATCTGACCTTGTTGCTGTTATAATACTAAGAGTCTGACCATTTGACAGTTTTTATATTTGTTAAAATGGTACCTTGTAATGCCTGCTACAGTTAAGACCAGTTAACTGCAGAGTGAAAGGCGTTAAAAGTGATAAAAAATAGGAGTGTAAGTGGATAATTGCACAATTTTTGAACTTAATTTGCTATAGTTAAAATGTTAAATTTAAGTTTTAAAATTAGGATGAATATGAATACAACGATGAAAAATGTACTTAGCATTGCCTTAGTGGCGGTTGTTAGTTCCGGTATTACAATCGGAGCTAATGCTTACATGAACAGACAAAAATCAGGATTTGCATTGGTTGATAATCAAAGTGGATTTAATCAGCCTATGCGCCTTACCAGTTACAACGCTGTAGCTGGCGAAAACACCGATTTCACCATGGCAGCCGAACGGTCTGTGCATGCTGTTGTTCACATCAAATCGATTTCTGAGGTGAAAATGTCTGGTCCGCAGTATATGGATCCTTTTGATTTCTTTTTTGGTAATGGCAGGGGATCTCAAAATCAGCAACCTCAACAACGTGTTGGTTCTGGTTCGGGTGTTATTATTTCTACAGACGGGTATATTATTACTAATAATCATGTGGTTGACGGATCTACCGAACTTGAAGTTACTTTAAACGATAACCGTAAGTTTAAGGCGAAAATAGTAGGATCAGATCCTACTACGGATATTGCACTGCTTAAAGTGGATGCCACAGACCTCCCAACCATTCCTTTTGGAGATTCGGACCAGCTGAAAGTCGGCGAATGGGTTTTGGCTGTCGGGAATCCTTTTAACCTGACATCTACAGTTACCGCCGGTATAGTTAGTGCCAAAGGTCGTTCTATAAATGATGGCAGCGAGGAGAATCGTGGCAAGATTGAATCATTTATTCAGACAGATGCCGCAGTGAATCCTGGAAATAGCGGTGGTGCGTTGGTAAACACTAAGGGCGAACTGGTAGGTATCAATACCGCCATCTATTCTCAAACCGGAAATTATGCAGGCTACTCGTTTGCAGTTCCAATGAGTATTGCCGGAAAGGTTGTTCAGGATTTAAAACAATATGGAAATGTTCAGCGAGCCGTTCTTGGTGTGGAGATAGGGGATGTTTCGGCACTTACCGAAGAACTGAAAAAAGATGTAAAAGTTACGGAAGGTGCTTATGTGGCTAATTTTACCATGCGTAGTTCAGCCAAGGAGGCCGGTCTGGAAATTGGCGACGTGATTGTTGCAGTAAACGATGTGACTGTTCGTTCCACCAGTCGCTTGCAGGAGCAGGTAAATAAATACAGACCGGGCGATAAAGTGAAGATTACAGTCAACCGTAAAGGTGTTCAGAAAGTGTTTAATGTTGAACTGCGTAATATGCAGGGCGATACGAAAATAATAGATAAGGCTGATCCGAACCAAGTACTGGGTGGGGCATATAAACCTCTGAGTGATAAACAAAAGAAGGAATTAGGTGTAAGCTATGGTATTCAGGTTACTGGCTTAACCAGCGGTAAATTGAAAGATGCCGGAGTGAAGACGGGATATGTTATTTTAGTTGTAAATGACACAAGAATCAATTCGACAGAAGATTTGGAACAAGTTGTTGATAGTATACTGAAAGGCCGTTCAAGCGATCAGGTCCTCTTTATAAAGGGATTATATCCTGGAGGAAAGACAGCTTATTACGCAATTAATTTGGGAGAATAAGGATTTGTAGGATATAGTTTAGGGCAAATGGATTGTTAAAGGTATTTAATTGGTCGGGTCATAGGGTGCACCCGGCCAATATTCTCAATTATTTGTGTTATCTTTGCACCCCAAATATGTCAATTAAATTAATTGAATGAGACAGTTAAAGATTACAAAGTCCATTACCAATCGCGAGAGCGCTTCTTTGGATAAGTATCTTCAGGAAATTGGTCGTGAAGATCTTATTACAGTAGAAGAGGAAGTTGAATTGGCACAGGCTATCAAAAGAGGAGATCGTAGAGCGTTGGAGAAATTAACCAGGGCAAATCTGCGTTTTGTTGTTTCAGTTGCAAAACAGTATCAGAATCAGGGATTAAGTTTACCTGACCTTATTAACGAGGGTAACCTCGGTCTGATTAAAGCTGCAGAGAAATTTGACGAAACAAGAGGATTCAAGTTTATTTCTTATGCTGTATGGTGGATTCGTCAGTCCATTCTTCAGGCTTTGGCAGAACAGTCAAGGATCGTGCGTCTTCCTTTGAATCAGGTTGGCTCGCTGAATAAAATCAGTAAAGCCTTTTCTAAATTCGAACAGGAAAACGAGCGTAAACCTTCACCTGAAGAGCTTGCTTTAGAGTTGGATATTCCCGTGGATAAGATTTCGGATACCCTAAAAGTTTCCGGACGTCATATTTCGGTGGATGCCCCATTCGTGGAAGGCGAAGACAACAGCCTCTTGGATGTGCTTGTTAACGATGATGCTCCTATTGCTGACCGTGCGTTAATGAACGAATCATTGGCTAAGGAAATTGACAGAGCACTAGCTACGTTAACCGAAAGAGAATGCGAGATAATCAAAATGTTTTTCGGTATTGGAAGTCAAGAGATGACACTAGAAGAGATTGGCGACAAATTTGGCCTCACTAGAGAGCGCGTCCGCCAGATCAAGGAAAAAGCAATCAGAAGATTAAGACAGGGTACTCGTAGCAAACTACTCAAATCGTATTTAGGATAACCTCATTTACGTGTTGTTATCGCAAGGCTCCCCATCCGCAAAGGATAGGGAGCCTTTGTTTTTTTATATTCTCGTCTTGTTCCAAACAATCATTGTAATCAATTTAGTTGATTAACTAATATTGTATATGCTTTAATGCTTTTTAGTTAATCGAATTGATTTGTAGATAAATAAATCTATAAATTTGAAACCAGCATTCAGAATATTGAGAAATAAAGTGAGGTTCTTTCAAATTAACAGAGATAGATTATGCATAATATTTTGTTGGTTGTATTGTTAGCTGTATTAAGTTCATCACTAACTGCCGGAGAACAGTATGTAATTCGTGCAAAGATAGAAGGTGTCAAAAACGGCTCAATCTTCGAGCTTCAGGAATTTAGCTCGCAACGTATTATTAATAGGGCAAAGATTGAAGATAATCAGTTTACAATGCAAGGTTCTTTACCAGATGTGCCGCTGCACTTATGGCTTGGCACAACAATTGGCGACGAATTCTTTTTCTGCAACTTGTTTTTAGATAACGACACTCTGTATATTGAAGGCAATATTTCCGATTTCCCTTATGGATTGCACTTCAGCGGAGCTAAAACGCATATGGAATATTCCTGTTATCAGCAGCTAACCAAGGAGATCAGTATCGAAATTGATAATCTTACGAATGAGTCGATGGAGTTACATCAGTTAGTTAAAACCAATAAGAAAAAGAAATCGAATACTAAAACCATTTTACGGGAGCGTTTGAATCGTACAAATAGTTCCTTTGAACTGGCTACGGATATCGAACTGCATGCTGCAATACTAAAAAGAGATTCATTACGAATGGAATTTATAGCGCGTAACATGGATAAGCAGGCGGGTCAGTTTCTTCTTACTCAGGTTATGAAAAAAATATCGGTAGACTCACTCTATCACTTCTATAGACTGATTCCTCCGGCGATGAAAAAATATAAATATGCCCGTATATTAAGTAATCAGGTTAATCCGTTGGCCGACGATTATATTAAGCAAGCCGACGATCTGTTAAAGATGACAGGCAATTCAAGTCAGATGATTGCCTATACGGAAGAAGCCTATAAATTGTATACAAAAGGGGTGCAGCTTAATCCGGAACGTACCGATGGGTATATTGCGTTGGGTACTATGTATGAGCGTCTGATTCCGGTAAAGGGATTGGAGGCTTACGATATAGCTATCACCAATCTCGAGAAATTCGTTACTAGTAATGAGGGTGAAGAAGATTGTAAAAAGGTGAAAGAACATATCGAAAATATTAAATTCAAAAAGTGGCTGGCTGCTAATATAATTCCTGAAATGGTTGTAGTAAAAGGCGGAACTTTCGAAATGGGATCCACCTACCAGGAAGATAATAATCCGCCCCACGAAGTAACGGTAAAAAACTTTTCGATCGGCAGGTATGAAGTAACCAATCATCAATTTGCGGCGTTCCTCAAAGAATATAAAAGCAATACGCTGAAAAGCGGACCTAACCAGGGTGAGATTCTCTATTACGAGTGTAACTGGGGAATAGAAAATAACCAGCCTGTACCCGGCTATGAATCGCATCCGGCTATTTATGTTACCTGGTATGGAGCACAGGCTTATTGTGAGTGGGCCGGCGGACGCTTGCCATCAAAAGAGGAATGGGAATATGCGGCGCGCGGTGGCTTATACGGACATCGTGATAATCTTTATAGCGGTGGAATGGAACTTGACAGTGTTGGATGGTATGCCGGGAATTCTGAAGGGAAAACTCATTCGGTCGGCACAAAAAAAACGAATGAACTTGGCATTCATGATATGAGTGGGAATGTGTGGGAATGGTGTGCGGACAGATTTCAGAAAGAGGGGAAAAACTATGCTGTTGTAAAAGGTGGAACTTGGTTTAACGAGCGAGCAATGAGCAGACCTACTTGTCATTACTACATCTATCCTCACAGCAAGCATTTTAATAATGGTTTCCGGTTAGCAAAAGACATTACTAATCCATAGTTGGTTTGTTGCTCGACGACTCTCAAGATCTTTTACCTCTCCGGACCATTTAGCTGGAACTTTACTTTGTATATTAGGCCTTTCCTTCTATAAAGTAGCTGTTATCCAATAGTCTTTTATTTTTTTTAATACGAAGAAGTAATCATTCAACAGCTGTATAACAATCATTCAATAGCTGTAGAATGATTGTTATACAGCTGTTGAATGATTGTTTGATAGATGGCAAACGAATACTTGTTCGTAGTCTTCGGAATAGATTGCTATAGTCCCGGGGTTACTTCATCGTAGTGTTTGAAACAAAAGCAGGCAGACTTTGGCTATAAAGCCTGAGTCTGCCCGGTTCGTTTTATTTATCGGCAAAAAAAGATTTTGCTATACCCATTTCCAGTCCGCGTAGTTCGGCAAGCCCTCTCAAGCGGCCGATACAGGAATATCCCGGATTTGTTTTCTTTTTCAAATCATCTATCATCTGATGTCCATGGTCCGGACGCATGGCAATAGAACATTTACGGCGTTGCTGAAGGGCAAGAAGAGCTTTCATTACACCAAACATATCCACATCGCCTTCCAAATGATTCGCTTCGAAGAAGTTACCCTCTTCATCGCGTTGTGTGCTGCGGAAATGGACAAAGTCGATGCGATCGCCATAGCGTTCCATAATACCAGCAAGGTCGTTATCGCTGCGAACACCGAATGAACCGGTACAAAGACACAATCCATTGCTTTGGTTGGGAACGGCCTCAATCAGTTTTTTAAAATCATCTTCCGTACTCAGAATACGAGGTAACCCAAGAATGGAGTAGGGAGGATCGTCTGGATGAATCACCAGTCGCACACCTGCTTGGTCGGCTACTGGAGCAATCTCACGAAGGAAATAGATCAGATTGGCACGCAGACGTTCGGCATCTACATCCTTATAACGGTCCAGCGCCAGCTGAAACTGTTCAACGGTGAAACTTTCTTCCGATCCGGGCAAGCCAGCAATCATATTACGGGTAAGCAATGCTTTGTCGGCATCACTCATTTCGGCAAAACGAGCACGGGCCTTTTCCTTTTCTTCCTCGGTATAGTCAGCATTGGCATTGGGGCGTTTCAGAATAAAGAGATCGAATGCTACAAATGCAGCACGCTCGAAACGCAACGCTTTGGAACCGTCGGGCATGGTATAAGCCAAGTCGGTCCGGGTCCAGTCCAATACAGGCATAAAGTTGTAGGTAACCACGTTAACGCCGCATGCACCCAGGTTACGAAGGCTTTCCTTGTAATTGTCAATATAACGCTGGAAATCTCCAGTCTGGGTTTTGATATGTTCATGTACGGGAACACTTTCTACAACCGACCAGCGCAGACCAACCGACTCAATCAGTTCTTTTCTTTTGATTATTTCTTCAACAGTCCATACTTCTCCGTTTGGGATATGGTGCAATGCATTTACAATACCAGTTGCTCCGGCTTGCCGGATGTCCCAAAGACTTATCGGATCGTTTGGACCATACCACCGCCATGTTTGTTCACAAAGATACATGTTACTTATTTTTTTTAATTCGTATTAGATCAGATTGAGAAGGAGTCAAAGCCTCCGTCGATAGGCACAACCACTCCCGTTACGAAAGCAGAAGCATCACTGGCAAGCCATTGCAGCGTACCCAGAAGTTCTTCCGGCTCGCCGAAACGACCAAACGGAGTGTGAGCAAGGATCGTTTTGCTCCGGTCGGTGTGCGAACCATCCGGATTCAAAAGTAAATCGCGGTTTTGTTCGGTAATAAAAAATCCCGGAGCCATGGCATTCACGCGGAGTCCCGGACCAAACTTGGTAGCCAGTTCGCCCGCCATATATTTAGTGAAATTAGTTACCGCTGCTTTTGCCGCACCGTATCCTGCAACACGTGTAAGCGGACGTAAGGCTGATTCGGACGAAATGTTGATGATGCATCCCTTTTTAGTGTTAACCATCGGTTCAGCAAAAACCATGGTAGGCAGAACAGTTCCAAAGAGATTAAGATCAACTACTTTTTTGAAAGCATCTATCTGAAGATCAAAGATTGTTTTGTCCGGTGCGATGGTTGCTCCGGGCATATTGCCTCCAGCCGCATTAATCAGTACATCGATACGGCCGTATTTCTGCATGATGTTTTGTTTGTTCTGTTCAAGGATTTCCTTGTTCAATACATCTGTTTCCAGGAAAAGCGCATCGTATCCTTTTTCTGTAAGCGATTGAACCAGCTCGGTGCCTAATTTAGCGTTTCTGTCAAGAATAACTACTTTAGCACCTTCCGAGGCAAGGTGATTTGCCATACAAGTACCCAGTACACCGCATCCACCAGTGATGATGATAACCCGGTCTTTAATACAAAATAAATTGCTCATGTTTTAAATGTAATTATTGTAATAGTTTATGTTTTCTTCAATAAGAATATCAATCGGCATATAATTCATCTTTTTAACCTTCTCTTTCAAAACAAGGTGTCTGAAAAGATCGCGCACACAATTTACGCCTTGAACTTCCGGACGTTGTGCAATGAGGTGTGTTACCAGTCCGTTGTTTAGGTAGGTCACATTTTCATCCAGAATATCATATCCGATTAGTTTAAAGTCTTTTTTCTTTTTGGCCCTAAAATAATTACCTAATACGTGGACTCTCGAGTTGAAAATTATTCCAGCTTTTACGTTTCCGTGGAGTAAAAAGAAAGAATCCAGAATATTCCGGTTTCCGGCTTCATCGTCGGCATGGATATGCACAGGATAAATAGTACCGTTAAAGTTATGCTCGTTCAGGTATGCCCTAAATCCTTCTTCTCTCTTTACTACTTGAGTAGAACAGGAATCACCTTTACGTATAAAACGGAATACGGCTAACCCATCTTCCGGATTAATCTGTTGATACATCAGTTTGGCAGCTATGTATCCCGAATTGTAGGAGTTTGTCCCGTAGTAAGCCAGGCACTTCGTGTTTTCTATATACGCATCTATAAGTACATAAGGTATACTGCGCTTATCGAGTTTAGAAGTTAATTCGAGGACGCTTTCTTTGAACAAGGTGGAAACTACTATTCCGTGAAATTCCTGCTTGTCGAGGCAAGCAGCCTGTTTGTCAAAACTATCCTTGTCATACTGATCAAAATAGAGTCTTTCTACTTCAATGTGATAGCTTGCTAACTCTTCTTCGGCTCTTTCGATGCCCTGACTTACCTTTTCCCAATAGTCACCTTTGGCAAAGCTGGGAATAAAGGCGATGAATTTGTATATTTTTTTAGAGGCCAGGGCGCTTGCAGCCAGATTGGGGCGATAATCAATGTTTTTCAAGACTTCTTCCACTAGTACCCGAGCTTCTTCAGAAACCTTTCCTCTGTTGTGGATAATCCGATCAACTGTACCGGTCGACACGCCCGACATAAGTGCTATGTCTTTAATTCTGTAACTTCCTTTCTTTTTCATTCGGCATTTACTTTGTTAGATAGATAGATTCTGACTGAAAATTCTTCGATTTGTACTCATAATATATAGAATTATCTTTTTAAAGTTAACTGTATTTTTGTGGTGTGTTCGGACACATGGCAAATGTAAGGTAAAATATTAGTATTGCAAATATAAAGCCTGATTAATATTGGTATAAATAAAAAGCTTCTGCCAATTTATTAAAGGCAGAAGCTTTTGCACTATTTTTTATAAAATAAACCTTACTCTACGGTTGCTATGTTTTCTTCCGAAATTACAGGGGCTGATAGCTTACGATATGTATAGGCATACATCATATAGGTTAAAGGAATGGCAACAAAAATGCCGACAATAAAGAGCAGGAAGCCTACGATGCTTATTCCTACCATGGTTAAGAACACTAAGAAAAGTGGCATAGCCTGTCCTTTGGTAATTTCCCAGCTTCTTCTTAGGCTTTCGAGAATGCCACCGTCTTCTTCAACGATGATGGCCGTGAAAAACTGCAGACGCAGTGCTAAGTAAATACCGGGTATAATTAATAAACCCAACCCCACACATATAATCAAAGCATATAAAATACTACTTAGAAAATAAGTAAGGATTTTGCGAGCCTGTTGTCCGTAAGCCGAAAACTGAGGTTCGTCTCCATCCAGTGCCTGAAAGATGTTTTTTATATAACCTAACGAGAAAATACAGCCTAGAATTATTGACAACACGTTCATCAGAATAACACCGATGGTGAAACCAGCCAATCCTTGTCCAGGTGCCGGAGCACTAAAAATACTCAAAGTAAAGGATATTATCATGTATCCGATAATCAATCCAGCCAATACCCAAATCTGCGAACGGGTTTGTTTCCATGAAGTTTTGAATACTTCAGAAATTTTGAAAATAGGTTTCATTGCTAATAGAGTTTTCATTAAGACTGTAAATTTATACTATATTATTGAATAATCAAGTGTTAACTATTCTTTTATAAAAAAATAAATCCGGTATTTCTTATTTACGAAATCCGGATTTATTTACAATGCTATCGCTTAATTGCTTTTACAACAGTTGTTTTATTGTTGTGATACAGTCTGATGATATAATATCCCGGCGATAATCCCGAAGTGTTAACAACGTTGCCCGGCGAGGGTACAGACAATGCAACACGGCCGTCGGTCGCAATTATATCGATTCTGTTTACAGGCGCGTTACTCTCGCTAATATACAGTTGGTTTGTGAAAGGGGAGGGGTAGACCTGCACATTGTCCGACGGCAGGATATCGAGGCCGGTAAACGTAATGGTAATAGGCTGGGTAGCCTTCGGACTTTCGATTGTTCCAAACACCGACGACACGCCGTACTGATAACTTCCCTGAGCAACCTGAAGATCCGAATAAGTTTTTTCAGTTAGTAAGGTGCTGTTAAGTTTGTTGTTGTCTTTGTACACATTGTAACCCGATACAGACGGGAATACAACGGGCGAATAAGCGATCGTTTCGTAAGTTGTAGCGCGAAGCATCAGATCGGCCTGCTTAGCAGAAACAGAAATAGAATCGGATGTTTCAGGAGCAGAGGAGGCAGGTTCGCTCAACGTTTGTGTTAACGTTCCTTCTTCCGAACTTATAACGGCTTGGACAATAAAATTATAGTTGCTTTCTGAAGGTAGCGAATTCCATGTCGTGGTGTTTTTAGAATAGATATTCCCTTTCAGATTAACAGCAGGACCTTCGTCGCAGGCGGCAGGATATTCCGTACTTCCATAATTACTGGCTTTTATAGCAACATACAACTTGATTGTTCCGTCAATAACAAACGGAGTCGTAAGTGCAATGGAATTTATTTGGTTTAAAGTCGGATTGCTGATAGCCTGTGTATACTTACGGGTTCCCTGAGCTACGTAAATTGAATAATTACATGAGCTTGTATTCGGAACAAAGTTCACGGCTGTGATTGTTTTTTTATTTAATGGTGATATCTCGCCCGAACTCCACGCTTGCCCAAAGTAGAAATCGCTACCCTGAGATTCCTTTATCTTAAACTTATAATTTGTTGTTCCCCACTGAATAATTTGCTCGTATTGGGGGGCTTTCCAGGTAAGACGTACATCGTGCCCGTCTTGTTCGGTTGCGAAATTTGTTGGAGCCTTGTAACCGAAAACATACATTCCTTTGCCAACAACTTCAGAAAGACTTCCGTTGGCATAGCTGGCAGCCACACCGTAATAATGATGGCCTTCGCTTGGATTTACGTCGGTGTACGACGTAGAAGTCGTACTTTTAACCAATGCATTGTCTTTATATACTTTGTAATCGGAAAGACCAACAGCACCAGATGGCGCAGACCAGGAAACAACAACATTGTATCCGTTTTGTACTGCCGTAACAGTTGCGGGCGGCGAATAAGTAAGTATGGTAACACTCTTACCAATAGCTTCCGATTCAATTCCGTCCGAATAAACTGCACTAACACTGTAATATTGTAATCCCTCAGGAGGGGTGTTGTCGGTATAGGTTGTGCTGGATGTCGTGGTTAGCAGGTCATTACCCCGGTATACTTTATATCCGGTAAGACCTGTAGAAGGCGATGGAGCAGTCCAGGTTAGTTTTACAGTCTCATAATTGTAATTCAGTACCAGATTCTGTGGAATGGACTTGGGTTCTGCACGAAATCTTCCGGCAAGAAATGTTACGTTCGTATTCGCCGGATCCAGGTATATATCCATTCGGGAAGTATCTGCCGTAATGTAGTTCCAATGATAAGCAAGTTTTCCATAAAGATTAAGTCCGGAAAGATCAGTACACGAAGAGCTTCCTCCGGTAAGCGTTCCCACTACTTGTTTGTTTTGGTTAAAGAGAGGTGAACCAGACGATCCCCCTTCAGTAATACCGTGTCCGCTTACGGTCTGAGCAAAAATAATGTTCCAGTGCGCCTTGGTTAGTCCCACTGTACTATCAGAGCCTGCCCATGTATAACTAGTGGCAGCATTAGTAAAAGTGGATATTTTCATGGCATCTCCGGCAGGATGGTGTATGCCAACCCCCGAGGTTGCTCCTGTATCATTAATGTTCCACCCATTATAATACACATTGTAGCTTTCAGGAATTTCCTGATTTATAAGTAAAAGTAACCCATCGGATCCACCATCAATAGGAGTGCTGGCTTTCTTTACGCAGCCGGTCATTGTCTTTCTTGTAGCAGTGGCATCCGAAAGGTTGTCGCATCCTGTTTCTTCATAATGGAAATAGAAGATCCATTGATTCATATCCGAAGCACTGGCCGGTATGTCATTCGGAACCATGCAGTGATAAGCGGAAAGAATATAAGGTTTGAAATCCTCTTCCACATTGTTCATTAATG
>JAGPJL010000175.1 GCA_018054455.1 Parabacteroides sp. | reverse complement strand
ATTTCTTATAAGTCTATCATAATCCCGATGCTGGGAAGCAAGGTTCCTGAGGATCGTTTTACGGCTTTTAGTTCGTAGCGTTGTTGGGATGCAGGGGCTTCGGGGTTTACAATGTTGCCGGTTTTAATGTATACGTCGGGTTCGTTGTAGGTGCTTTTCATCGCATTCTGTATGTCCAGATAGATGGTTAGCATCCATTTCCTGAATGAGTAGGTTTTATCCACACGTATATCGAGCTGCGAAAATGGTTCGAGTCGTTCGCTGTTGAAACGGCTGTAATCGTAATACAGGTTTCCTTTGGCATCCCAGGCTTCCACAAGACTGCTCTTTTCTATATCGTAAGGGGTATAGGGTGCAGGGCCCACCAGGCGAAACTTGGCGCCGATGTCCCAGTTACGGGGCAGAGAGTATGTGCCGCTAAAGGTGAAAAGGTACTTATTGTCCCATGCCGATGGCAGGTACTTGTCCGGATTACGTCCGTCTTTATACTCACTGCGTACCCATGTATAGGATGCGATAAAGGTAAGGCCTTTGTAGTTATACCAGCGACCCATTAATTCGAGACCGTAGGCTCTTCCGGATGCAGTGGAGGTTACCGCTTCATTGCCCAATACGCCAAAGTCGGCTCCCTTGGAGGCCAAAGGAACTGAATCGAGCACCGACATAGGGTAGTGATTGTAATGTTTATAAAAGCCTTCGGCGGTAAACTTAAGGTAGGATGCGGGGCGGAACTCCACCCCTGCGCCTGCCTGGTCGCTTCGGATGTACCGTAATCCGTTAGTCTGGTTTACGTATTCGTCCTTGTTATTTTTGAATCCCAGCGTGGTATAAGGAGGCAATTCATAGAAACGTCCGGCGTTTCCGTTCAGATAGATGTCTTTATACAATCTATAGGAAAGGGATAGACGGGGCGAAAGCTGGTTTATCAGGTTATTCATTTCATTGCTGTAATCGTTGGCATCTGCGCGCAAGCCCAGCGAAGCGGTGAAACGTTCGTTGTAGCTTTCGTAAACCGCCGTTGCATACAAGCCCCATTTCATCAGGCCCAGTGCTGTCCGGTAATCTTGTACAACCGGTGTGTTTGTATATAGTTTCTGGTAGGTATCGTTGGTGTAACGGGCGTATTCCAAATTTCCACCGGCAGTTATATGCACAAAAGGTAGATGGAAAAGGTTCTCCGAACGCAGTTTGAACTCCGACTCGCCCGAACGATACTTTAGGGAGAGGTTTTCGGGCTCTTCTATGTTGTCTTTATACTTGACATTACGGTTGTCCATATAACTGGTGCTTCCGATAAGTGAATAGATATTGTGACCGGCAAAGTGCTTGTAAACGGCTCCGAGGGTATAGGTTTTCTGTTTAACCACGGGGAGGTATTCGAGAATGTACTTATTCTCGTCGCTCATGTCTTTCATGTCTGTGTTTAGTTTCATATCGTCTATCGCACCCAACCCAAGCACGGTTAGTTCATTGTGCCTGTCGAACTGGTGTTTTATCTTAAACTGGGCATCCGTAAAGGTGGGTAGAAAGGGTAGTCCGATGAGTTCGAAGAGAAACTGGAGATACGACCGGCGAACAGAAACCAGGTAGGTGGTTTTCTTTCCCAGCGGACCGTTTGCCGAAAAGGCTATTTCCGAAGCTCCCAGGACTGCCCGGGCAGAAGATTTTACCGGATTTCCGTCCTGCAGCTTAAAGTCCAGCACAGAACTGAGGGCATTGCCTCTGGCTGCCGGAAATGCGGCCGAATAGAAGTTGACTTCCCGTACAAAGTCGGGGTTGATTATTCCAACCGGACCTCCGGATGCTCCTTGGGTAGAGAAATGGTTGATATTGGGAATTTCTACTCCGTCCAGAAAGAATCGGTTCTCTGAAGGGCCTCCGCCTCGTACAACCAGGTCGTTTCTATAGGCAGCCGTAGAGGCTACTCCGGGAAAGGACTGAACTACCCGGGAGATATCACGGTTGCCTCCGGCACTTTTTTCTATTTCTTTAAAACCTATTACACGTAAACCCAGCGGACTCTCGGCTGTTTTTCGGAACGGGGAAGCTACCACACTGACTTCTTCCAGATTCTGACTGGATTCCTCCAGCTCGATGGGGAAAAACACGTCCGATTTAACTACCCTGAATTCGGCAGTCACAAAGGGTTTGAATCCAACAAAAGAGGCCTGAAGCCGGTAACTTCCGGGCGTAACTCCCG
Source organism: Parabacteroides sp. (assembly GCA_018054455.1). GTDB lineage: Bacteria > Bacteroidota > Bacteroidia > Bacteroidales > Tannerellaceae > Macellibacteroides. The sequence goes on along the minus strand of JAGPJL010000175.1, from coordinate 2,261 downwards.
AAATGGCGAAGGTTCCGTCGTTGCCGGTTACCGATCCGTTGACTGTATTCCATATGACCACGTTGACAAAGGGCAATGGATCTCCGGTAAGGTTATCTTTAACTACCCCTTTTATCGTATAGGTTTGTTGTGCTGTAGCCGATATCAATGCTACATACATAAAAATCAGGACAAGGAATAAATGTCGTTGTTTCATAGCCAAATGTTGATAAATTTCATTTCGTTATACTAGTAACAAGGAAAGATGTACTTTTGTGCAAAGAAACCGATTATTTTTAAGGAATTAATTACGATGAGTACCGGATATAACGAGAAGCAAGCAATATTTACAGAAAGGGAACTACAGGTTACGGCAGATGGCAGTCATACGCTGTTTGTCCCGTCCATGGACGAACATTATCATTCGGTAAACGGGGCCGTTCAGGAATCTGCCCACGTTTTTATTGAAGCCGGACTGCATCAGCTCGCTAAAAAAGAGATTCGTTTGCTTGAAATCGGATTCGGAACCGGACTCAATGCCTTACTAACTTTACTGGACGCTGAGGAGAAGGAAAAGATGGTTACTTACTATTCGTTCGAACTTTATCCGCTGGAACTGTCTCTTGTGGAGAAACTTAATTACGGAAAAATAATCTGTCCCGCTCAAGCGGATCTGTTTATCGACCTGCACCGCGCTGCATGGAATGAGCCAGTAGCCATCACTCCGGCGTTTACCCTGCACAAAATGGAGGGGGACAGTAATCGCAGCACACTTCCTCAAAACATTGATCTGGTCTACTTTGATGCCTTTGCTCCCGACAAACAGCCGGAGATGTGGAATCCTGAAATATTCAAAAAGTTATATGAATGCATGAATGAGGGAGGAATACTTACTACCTACTGCGCAAAAGGAGTGGTGCGCCGTACAATGAAAGAGGCCGGATTCTCTGTTGAAAGAATACCCGGCCCTCCTGGAAAGCGCGAAATGCTGCGCGCTGTAAAATAATCTCTTACAATATGGCGTCGATCTTCGTAACAAAAGTAGCCTTTGGAGCTGCTCCTACTTGCTTGTCGACAACTTTTCCGTCTTTAAAGAAAAGGATGGTGGGTATGTTACGGATACCAAACTGAGTAACAACATCGTCGTTGTTATCTACATCCAGCTTTCCAATAATTACTTTACCATCGTATTCGGTAGCCAATTCGTCGATGATAGGACCTACCATGCGGCAAGGGCCACACCATTCTGCCCAAAAATCGAGAACCATGGGCTTACCCGAGTTTACCAACTCTTCAAAATTTGCATCTGTTACTTGTAGTGCCATAACTTTATTTCCTTTAGTTTTTGTTTGTCTTAATGACGTCAAAAATACGAATTCTTTAACGTCGTACAAAGTTTCAATTAATTTTAAAATCTACATTTTCGTTTTCAGCAAGAAAATCAACCAGTTCGCGGGTAACACGAAAACGTACATTCTGAGAAAACAGGTTCAGCGAAACGTTATGCTCGCCATCCATTACTTTGAAATATAACAAACTATTTCCGGGATTGTTTTTTATCAAAACCGAAAGCTCGTTAATCAGGGGTTCGTCCAGATCGTGAATAGGTAATGTAATCCTGATTTTTTCGATCAATTTGTCTTTCTCTTCATTAAGCATGCGTATCATGCCTACTTTGAAATCCAGCTCATTTTCGTTCCACTTCCGGGGTTGCACAGACGCGTTTATAAGCAGCGTAAGTCCTATCTTACAGTATTTACTGAACTCTATATAATCGTTTCCAAACAAGGCTATCTCTCCACTGCCTGTAAAGTCTTCGAGCTTCAGAATGCCGTAAGGCTTGCCCATCTTGGTCATTCCTTCACGGAAAGCTGTAACGATTCCTCCTATCAGGATTTCACGTCCTTTCAATGCATCCCTGTCGGTTAGCTCTGCTACGCCGGTGTTGCACACATAATTCAGCACAATCCAATATTCGTCCAGCGGATGGGCCGAAAGATAAATTCCAACCAGATCCTTTTCTTTATTTAACCGTTCCAGATCACTCCATTTGTCTCCAGCAGGAATCTCAGGGCGGGCAATAGCAACAAAGTCGTCGCCCCCAAACAAAGAGTTGGTGGCCGAATTTTTATCAACCTGAAACTTATTGCCATAACGAACAAGCACATCCAGAAAGGTTTCGCCCTTTCCGGCATCGGCCACAAACTGTTCGCGGCGAACTTCGGGAAAGTTATCGAATGCTCCGGCAAGAGCCAATGACTCGATTGTTTTCTTATTGCAGG
>JAGPJL010000174.1 GCA_018054455.1 Parabacteroides sp. | reverse complement strand
CAGATAGTTATTATACCTTATTAAATTTAAATATTATGATTAGTAGAAGACAGTTTTTTAAAGCATCGCTGGCTGGAGGTGCAACGGCCTTGATAGGCCAGGATTTACAAGCAGTAAATTCGCCTGTAAATAATTCTTTTCAACTGCAGGAAGATATTGTTCCCCGTGCAAAAGGGAAATCGGTATTGGGTCTTCGTTGCAAACCTTTGAAAACGGTTCGTATTGGAGTTGTTGGTTTAGGCCGGGGTGCCGGAGCCGTATCCAGGCTTAGCCAAATTGAAGGAACCGACATTATTGCTCTATGTGACCTTAATCCGGAAAGAATAGCAAACAGCCAAAAAACATTGAAAAGCAGCGGTCGTAAAGAAGCAATTGTCTACTCTGGCGAAGAAGATTGGAAAAAAATGTGCGAGCGAGATGATATTGATCTCATTTACAACGCAACACCTTGGGAATTGCATGTCCCCATCGCCTTATATGCGATGAATCATGGGAAACATGTTGCTATCGAAGTACCAGCTGCTTTAACAATAAAAGATTGCTGGGCTCTGGTTGATAAAGCGGAAGAAAAACAGCTCCATTGTATGATGCTTGAAAATTGCTGCTACGATTTTTTTGAATTAGCCACATTAAATATGGCCCGTAAGGGTGTGCTGGGAGAAATTATCCACACAGAAGGAGCCTATATACACGATCTGAGACAAGAGAAATTCGACGGTTATTATAAACATTGGAGACTTGAATACAGCAAATATCATACAGGCAACCCCTATCCTACTCACGGATTAGGTCCTATTGCCCAGATATTAGGAATCAATCAGGGAGACCGGATGGAATACTTGTCGTCTGTATCTACTAATCAGTATGGGCTTGCCTTATATGCTAAGGATAAATTGAAAAACGACGAACGGATTACCCAATCAGAACGATATATGCTGGGCGATATGAATACAACAATCATTCGCACATCAAAGGGTAAAAGTATTATGATACAGCATGACACCACTTCACCAAGGCCTTATTCACGTATTCATTTGGTACAAGGTACTAATGGTATGGCTGTCAAATATCCCGACGAGAAAGTAGCCCTTCAGCCAAGTTCTCACGAATTTTTAAAAGAGGGAGATCAAAAAGAACTTCTTTCTAAATATGAACATCCGCTCAGCAAATATATTGGAGAAAAAGCGAAGAAAGTAGGTGGTCACGGAGGAATGGACTTTATTATGGATTGGCGATTGATTTATTGTTTACAAAATGGCTATCCGTTAGACCAATCTGTTTATGATGCTGCTGCCTGGTCCTCTATCGTAGAGTTGAGCGAACGCTCTGTTCAAAATAAAAGTACATCGGTTGCCATACCTGATTTTACCCGTGGTGCATGGGAAAATTATCAACCATGGCCTGTAATTGATATGGAAAAGACTTTACACGGATGATTATCATGATTAATTTCTTTGCAAATGGAAAAAGATAATTTCTCCTCCACATCGCGAAGAGTGTATTAGTCGAAATAAATAATATAATAATGAAACGAATTTTACTATCGTTAGTTAGCGGGTATCTCTTAATGGGTTGCAGTAGTGTAACCGATCTGTCGGTTACTCCTTCAAATAGCGACCTGCAATTTCCTGTTCTGGCAAAAAGCTGGGATGAGGGTATGCCATTAGGCAATGCTACGGTTGGGGCCTTGGTGTGGAAACGAGACTCAGCCCTTCGCTTTTCATTGGATCGGACCGACCTTTGGGATCTCCGTCCCACGGATAGTATCTCGGGACCAAATAATCGGTTTGCCTGGGTAAAAGAACAAGTAAGAAAAAAAGAATATCTGCCGGTACAGAAAAAATTTGACTGGCCATACGACCAAATGCCTGCCCCTTCAAAGATTCCGGGGGCAGCCATCGAATTTTCTTTAAAGCAGTTAGGAGAACCGTCGCATGTACAGTTGTATTTTAACAATGCTTTATGTGAAGCCATCTGGAAAGATGGAACACGTATGAAGACGTTTGTTCACGCAACGGAACCGATTGGATGGTTCGTATTCGAAAATCTGAAAGAAGATGTTGTGCCTACACTGGTTGCTCCACAGTATAATAATACAAATCCATCCGGGGAATCAGATCCTGTTACTGGTCAGGATCTGCGTCGTCTGGGTTACGAGCAAGGAGAAATTACCCAAAATGGAAATGAAATAGTATATCATCAAAAAGGATGGGGAAATTTCTCGTACGATGTTGTTGTTCGTTGGGAGAAAGTTGGAACCACCTTGCGGGGAGTTTGGAGTGTAACGTCGTCGATGTCGACCGATAAAGCAGCAAACGAAGTAAAAGAAGCGATGCAACGTGGAGTGAATAAAGATTATGACGTTCATATGAATTATTGGAATGGTTATTGGGCTCAATCTTCTATCCAACTACCTGATACGGTCTTACAAAAACAGTACCAGAGCGAAATTTATAAGTTTGGTTCTGCTTCCAGAGAAAACTCCTATCCCATTTCTTTACAGGCAGTTTGGACAGCCGACAATGGAAAGCTTCCACCGTGGAAAGGCGATTTCCATCACGACTTGAATACCCAGCTAAGCTATTGGCCGGCATATTCAAGTAATCACCTGGCCGAAGGTATGGGCTATCTCAATACTTTATGGAATCAACGGGATATTTATAAACGTTATACCCGCCAGTATTTTGAAACGGATGGGATGAATATACCAGGAGTTTGTACCTTAACCGGCGAACCGATGGGTGGATGGATTCAATATTCAATGTCTCCAACTTGTGGAGCCTGGTTGGCACAACATTTTTACTTACATTGGAAGTATTCGGCAGACAGGACATTTCTGAAAGAACGGGCGTATCCATTTTTGAAAGATGTAGCGGTTTATATGGAACAAATCTCGGAAGTTGATGCAAATGGCATACGCAAGCTTGAAATTAGCTCAAGTCCGGAAGTTTTCGATAATTCCATAGAAGCTTGGTTTAAGTATATGACTAATTACGATTTGTCACTGATGCACTTTATTTTTAAAGCGACAGCCGAATTAGCAGCCGAATTGGATTTGAAGGAAGAGTCTGCGCACTGGTTAGCACTAAAAAAGCAATTGCCGGATTTTGACGTAGACGAAAGCGGAAGTCTTACCTTTTCCAAAGGATTTCCATACGATGAATCACACCGTCATTTCTCTCATGCCATGGCCATACATCCCTTGGGATTAATAGATTGGAGTGATGGGGAAAACTCTCAGCATATTATTAATGCTACACTAAAAAGGATGAAAGAATGCGGACCAGATTGGTGGTGCGGATATTCATATAGCTGGTATGGTAATATGAAAGCACGCGCATTCGATGGCGAAGGTGCAGCCGGGGCCTTACGAACTTTTGCTGATTGTTTTTGTTTGAAAAATTCGTTTCATGTAAATGGTGATCAGTCAAATACAGGAAAGTCGAAGTTTACCTATCGCCCATTTACGCTGGAGGGTAACTTTGCTTTTGCTGCGGGAATTCAAGAAATGCTACTACAAAGTCATACCGGTATTGTTCGCGTATTTCCTGCTATTCCGGCAAGTTGGGAAAATGTTTCATTCAAAAATCTGCGCGCAATGGGAGCCTTTCTTGTATCGGCAGAGAAAAAGAATGGACAAGTAATAAATATTCGTGTTTTTTCTGCACAAGGAGGACTATTACGCATTGCATCTCCTGTAGATGGAAAGATATTGGAATATAAAACAACAAAGGGTAAATGGATTGAAATTCCAACCAAGTAAATCAATAAAATGAAATTAAATATCAAATCATGAAATCCAAGTTATCATTTTTATTTACTCTATTTTTCTTTTTACTTATATCGAACGACTCTTTTACTCAGATTAAAGAGAGGGAACGTCCTTCGGAATGGAAACAGTTAGTTAAAGGAGCACGGTTTATGGATCGTTTTCTTCCGATGCCTTCCGGTAAATTAAGCAGCGACACATGGGGGGCCAAGAATGTATTGCCACGCTATGTGGATAATGGAATAGAAGATAGTATCCGGTCCTATTGGGGCGGAAATATCATGTTGGGCGACGATAATAAGTATCATTTATTTGTTTGTGGCTGGTTGGAAAACTCTTCCAAAGGTCACGCCACATGGCCAAATTCAATTGTATACCATACAGTTTGTAACAATTCCATCGGTCCGTTTATAATTAAAGACACCATAGGCGCTGGTCATAATCCGGAATGCTTTAGGTTGAATGATGGACGCTATGTTGTTTATGTTATTGACGGATATTATTTAGCCAACACGTTGAATGGTCCCTGGACATACAACAAATTTGAATTTAACAAACGCGACCGTCGAATCATTGAAGGGTTGTCAAACCTTACTTTCTCGAAACGTGAGGATGGATCCTACCTGATGATCTGCCGTGGTGGGGGTATCTGGATTAGCCAGACAGGACTTTCGTCTTACAATCAAATCTCTGACCGAAGGGTTTATCCGGCTGT
>JAGPJL010000075.1 GCA_018054455.1 Parabacteroides sp. | reverse complement strand
GTGGCAAGGATACAGAAAAACTGGAAGGGAAACACCCTGTTGGGAGGAATGGTTACATCCGTTAACCGTCTGATGGAGGAATCTTATCTGAAGAATGTCATGTTTTCCAATGCTTATTCGGCAGGAGTCGATTTTACTCAGTATTTTAAAAACAGGCTGTATTATTTAGACTTCAAGGGCGTTTACAGTTTAGTGAATGGTTCCGCGAATTCGATAGCAGCACTTCAGCAGAATGCAGTGCATTATTACCAACGTGCTTCTTCTCAGGACTATGTAAATGTAGATCAATCACGTACCTCGTTAAGTGGAACCGGCGGTTATTTGAGAGTTGGCCGTAAGGGAAATGCCAAATGGTTTTTTTCAGAAACATTGGCGTGGTCATCGCCCGGATTTGATTTAAATGCTATCGGATACCTGAAAGAGGCTGATTTTTATGAAAACGAGTCGGAGGTTGGATACAGACAGACAACAAACTGGAAGATGTTCCGATCTAACACGTTTACGTTTACCCAGAAAAACATATGGAATTACGGAGGAGATGCCTTCAGTAACTTCGCTGCAATACGTTGGCAAAGTATGACCATGAAGCGATATGAACTTGATTTAAAAGAAACTTATAGCTGGAATTTTCTGGATACCCGAATGCTGAGAGGCGGGCAGAATATGAAGTTCGATCCCTACTTCAATACCTCCATAAAGTTTAATACAGATAAAGCAAAACGCGTGTTGTTTACTCTGTTGTATGAAGGGACTCATAATACGGATGGATACAATTCGTTCAATAAGATAAGTCCGTCTTTTACTTTTCGTCTGGGCAATCATGTATATCTGTCGAGTCAGTTTGATTACGCCTGGAATAAAGACAACCTGCAGTATGTTGCAACAGCAAGGCTTGCAGGATACGATTTGATGAATTATTTTGGTCAGTTGCCTTCGAGGTATATTATGGGAAATATGGATCAAAAGACTTATGGGATGACAATGAAACTTCAGGTAAATTTTACACCTGACATTTCATTACAGTTTTATGGATCTCCATTTACATCGACAGCTACATTTAGTGATTACAAAGAAGCAGCTCAAACAACCTCATCAACCTATGAAGAGCGGTTCAAACGTCTGGATCCCGAAAAGCTTCATTTGGAGAATGGGGTATATACGGTCATGCAAAACGGATCTCCTTTGTATAATTTCAAGAAACCCGATTTTAGTTTCAATGAGTTCCGTTCTAACTTAGTGGCCCGTTGGGAATATCTTCCAGGTTCAACACTTTATTTTGTTTGGGAACACCATATGTCTGACAGGGCAACCAGTGTTCTTAATGGGTGGGGAGACAATCTTGACAGGATGTTTGGCCTTCCAGCCAGAAATACATTTATGGTAAAACTTAATTATTGGTTTGCGATCTAAAAATATGTATTAGTATCTGCTTTATGTCGAAACTAATTAATAAATTTGCAAGAACCTAACATTTATAATTATTTAAAAATGGAAAATAGACGACTTACACGTTCTAATAATGGCATGATTGCCGGCGTATGTGGCGGAATAGCCAATTATTTTGACTGGGATCCAACCTTAGTTCGCATTGGGTATATACTCTTAAGTATATTTACTGTGTTCGCGGGTTTTCTTATGTATATTATTTGTTGGATTGTAATGCCTAAGGAAAATACTTATTAATGGATTTTGAAATATCTTCAGTCTTTTCTCCTACAGGTGATCAGCCTGACGCGATAGCTGCTTTAACCGAAGGCATTAATAGTGGTGTGCCTTTTCAAACCTTATTGGGTGTTACCGGATCGGGAAAAACATTTACAATTGCCAACGTAATCAAGGAAGTTAAAAAGCCGACCTTGATTTTAAGTCATAATAAAACACTGGCTGCCCAGTTATACAGCGAATTTAAAAACTTTTTCCCGAATAATGCTGTCGAGTATTTCGTTTCTTATTACGATTACTATCAGCCGGAAGCTTATTTGCCGACAACCGATACCTATATCGAAAAAGATTTGGCTATCAACGAGGAGATTGAAAAGCTGCGGTTGCGTACTACGGCTTCTCTTTTAACGGGACGGAAGGATATAATTGTGGTATCATCGGTGTCGTGTTTGTATGGTATGGCCGATCCAACAGCTTTTGCATCGAAGGTAACTCATTTATTCCGGGGGATGAAGATCGACAGAGATGAAATGCTTCGTCGCTTTGTGGATGCATTTTATGTGAATAATAAGGTGGAGTTTAAAAGCGGATGCTTTCGTGTAAAAGGAGATACAGTAGATATTTTTCCAGCTATAGAAACGTTCGATGGTGTTGCATACAGGATCGAGTTCTGGGATAACGAAATTGACCGCATCTCTTCCTTTGAGCCTCTTTCCGGCAGAGAAATTGATGAGCAGGATGAATTGAATATTTACCCTACCAATCTTTTTGTTACCTCGAAAGACCGAATTGATGGAGCAATCGGACAAATTGATGTGGATCTCGGGAAACAGGTTGACTATTTTAAAGAAATAGGAAAGCCCTATGAGGCCAAACGATTATATGAACGGGTCGTTTTCGATTTGGAAATGATCAGGGAGCTGGGCCATTGTTCGGGAATTGAAAATTATTCAAGATATTTTGATGGGCGTAGTGCGGGAGAAAGACCCTATTGTTTACTCGATTATTTTCCCAAAGATTTTTTACTGGTTATAGACGAAAGTCACGTTACGGTTCCGCAAATCAGAGCGATGTATGGTGGAGACAGATCCCGCAAACAGAATCTGGTCGAATATGGTTTTCGTTTGCCGGCAGCAATGGATAACAGACCTCTCACGTTTGAGGAGTTTGAAACATTGACTCCTCAGGCTATTTATGTGAGTGCGACTCCGGCCGATTATGAACTGATTAAATGCGAAGGAGTTGTTGTCGATCAGGTAATTCGTCCAACCGGACTGCTTGATCCTGTCATAGAAGTACGTCCTTCGTTGAATCAAATCGATGATTTGATGGAAGAAATAAGTCAACGAACAGCTGTCGACGAAAGGGTACTTATTACCACGCTGACTAAACGAATGGCAGAAGAACTTACTGCCTACCTTGGCAGAATGGGAGTACGGTGTAACTACATTCACAGTGACGTTGATACGATGGAACGGGTTAAAATTATGGATGATTTGCGTAAAGGTCTGTTTGATGTACTCGTTGGCGTTAACCTGTTGAGAGAAGGTCTGGATTTACCTGAAGTATCTCTGGTTGCTATTCTGGATGCTGATAAGGAGGGCTTCCTTCGTTCTCATCGTTCATTAACCCAGACGGCAGGACGGGCAGCGCGAAATATCAATGGCAAAGTGATTTTTTACGCCGATAGAATTACGGAAAGTATGCGCCGCACTATGGACGAAACAACCCGGCGTCGTGAAAAACAGCTTGCGTATAATGAACAACATGGTATTGTTCCTACACAAATTGTGAAGAATACTTTTTCTATACTTGGACAAACGCCGATGACGGGAGTAGAACCTTACGCTTATATTGAACCGGAACCCAATCTTGCTGCAGATCCGGTTGTACAATATATGAATAAAGCTCAGCTGGAAAAAGCTATAGAACGGACCAAGAAACAGATGATGGAAGCTGCTAAAAGCCTCGACTTTCTCGAAGCTGCTCAATTCCGCGATGAGTTGATAAAACTGGAAGACCTGCTTAAATCGAAGGTGTAATTCATTTATTTATAATCCCGGATGTATATGAAACGGATAGTTGCAATGATTGTTTTTCTTATGCTGACAACATCGTTGATGGCTCAGGTTATTTATACAGCGCAAGATTCGATTGTCTTTGAAGAGTATCTAAAAGTAATGAAACCGAAAAAGGATCTTCCTCTGCAAGAATTGATTGTCGAAACAGCTTTGTATTTCAGAGGAACGCCCTATGTCGCTTCAACGCTGGAATACACACCGGAACAACTTGTTGTTAATCTGAGCGAATTGGATTGTACCACTTTTGTGGAATCAACGATTGCATTGGCCCGGACTGTTAAAGATAAAAATCCCTCATTTCAAAAATTCTGTGGTAATTTACAGCAGCTTCGCTACAGAGAAGCAAGTATTGAAGATTACAGCTCCCGGTTACATTATACTTCAGATTGGATTTATACGAACGAACAACGCGGAATTGTTAAAGACATTTCCAAAGAAGCAGGAGGCGTTGATTTGCCTGTAAACCTGTTTATTATGTCGACTAACGCCGAAAAATATAAACAGCTTAAAGGGAATCCCGAACTAACTGATAAAATTAAAGAACAAGAACATATTATTAATGGCCGGCCGCATTCCTATATTCCTAAGGCAAGTCTATATAAAGTGTCGAAGTATGTACGCAGTGGAGATATGGTCTGTTTTGCTACGACAATAAAAGGATTGGATGTATCGCATGTAGGATTTGCTTATTGGAAGGATGGAAAACTCACGTTTATCCATGCATCTTCGTCGGCAAAGAAGGTGATTGTTAATCCGGAACCGATGCAATCCTATATTGATGGGGTTAACCATAACCGCGGGGTATTGTTTGTGAGAGTAATAGAATAAGTTATTGAAACAGTTCGAAAGCAAATTTAAAGCCTGCTCCCTGATATTTCCCTTTTTCGAATCCGGCAAACAAGGCAATGTTAAAAATATGATTTCCAATCCCGTATCCTATTTCTGTGTAGCTTGGCAGGTAAGGAGTGAAGAGCTGACTTAAGTATAAACGTTCAGAAAAGATGTGTTTTGATGCATCCTTTTTTAAAAAGTGCATCAATATAAAGGGACTTTCATACATCAGATGAGCCTGAACGTAGGAGTTGGAAGCATTGTACCATTCGCCGGGGAGCAGATGAAATACTCCGCCTATTCCATCATTCCATGAATCAGGAAAATGTCTTCTTGTAAAATAACGGAAATCCGCAAAGTAAACGGATCGTTGTCTTGAGAAAAATCCGCCGCTCACGTAGTAATTCAATTGACGTAGCATACCCAGATTAATTCCTTGCTGAATATCAGCTTCAATTCGCTCGTAATCGCCGATACTTTCTAAAACCCCGGGAATACCACGGGCATATTCCAAAGAAAATGTGGGATAACAAGATTTTACATATTCTTTATTCTTACCGTCCATGCGATAGTATTGGTAGGGAGTGTATGATACGCCAATATAAGGAGTAAAGTCATTGTAGTTATCGTTAATAATATTATTAATATCCCCATCGGTAATTATAGTATTCCCATCTTTTACAGGGGTACGATGATGATAAGTCAGACCAGTATACACCTGAAGTCCATTAAAAATTTCAATCTTATTTCGTAATTCAACATAGTAGTCCTTGTAATATTTAAGATTCAGGTTACTGAAAGAGAAAGACGAATCTTTTATTAGTTCTTTAATCTGATTTGTAATTTCAGACGAATAATTTTGATTTCCATTCGCAAAAGTAAGACCTATAGTCCCCATGCGTTTAGGTTGATAAACCCAATCTCCGCCCAATTTATAGAAAAGCTCTTTTCTTTTAAAGACAAATCCAATTTCCGGGCGGAAGCGAATCTGTTTATCGTTTTTAAAACGTTTACTTATTCTTAGTTGCTGTCTGAAACTTATTCCATCAAGTTTAGTATATCCAAACATAAAAGGATTAAGCACTCCCGAATATTTCATTCGGGTAGAACTTAAGTCGAACTTCATCGTATTAGTCAGCGTTTCAGTCAGCTTTAGGTACTTTTGCAATCTTGTTGAATCATCTGATCTTTTCTTTGTAGCCAAAGGATTGCTCAGCAATATTCGCTCTTCCGGTGTAAGGTTTGCTTTTCGCTTACTGTTCCAGTAATTTGTATCCCTTACAACAGGTATGGTGTCTCCAGTCAGATGAGAGTAACTGGATAAATCAAGAGTCTGGTATTTGTCCTTGTTGGTAATGTCATCATATTCCGTCCAACTTATTGAATTATAAGAGAAATCGAAATTATAGTTACTCTCAACAGAATTCCCCAATGCTTTGTATCGTAAATTCAGACTAGCTTTTTCTGGTAAGCAAAATTGCATATGAGGCTTATGAAAATCTATAATCATATTAAATTCGGCAAAAGACATTCTTCCGTTGATATCTACCTTTTCAATGTAATTGAATTGATCGGACACATAGAGGTAACCACATATAAGTTTTTGACTCCATTGTTTAGGCATTACACATATTTTATAGACTTTATTGCTGTCTGATTCTATAATATCTTCGACCCAAAAGCGGTAATACTTAAAAGCTCTGGGAGCAACCGGGGTAATGAGAATATCGTTGTATGCTGTTTCCGAGTTTGCATTAAAACTTAAGAAATTCAGTACTTCATAAATATGTTTATTTGACGGAATCGAGTTTCCGTTAACTGCCAGAAATTGATGATAAAAGTGATTAGGTGCAACAAACCTGGAATTGGTAATCAATTCAAAAACAACCTCTTTGTTTTTGTAGTCGAATGGGAAAAGCAACGGAGCATACCTCATTAATCCGTTGCTTTTAAGGATCTCAGAATGACCTTTGATGTAAATTTCAGATTCATACGATAACAATGCATTTTTGTAACAATATGCATTCTGTATAACTTTATTCATAATAGAATCAGCCAAACACTCCATAGCGGGATTATTGCATGTTCTATATGCAAATCCCTGACCGAAGGAATACGATGTCCAAAAGATATTCCCTGTTATAAGAAGAAAAATAGAAATATATTTAAAACTATTCATAAATGCCTTCAAAACGAATTAATAACAAACTTACTTAATTTCTTTACGAATGAGAAGAAAAGCTCAACTAATAATTTATTAAATGAAATTATTTATTGTTTTATTATTTTATTTTCAAATTAAATTCTATATTTGTGCTTGACAAGTATGTTATACAACAGAATCGTGGTGAAGCATCAAAAAGAAGAAGTCGATTTTTCGGCCAGTTTATCAGAGGTATGGAGAGTGTTGAACGACAAAGAACGTGATATTCTCCGTAATAATGCGACTATTCAGTTTTTTAAACGGAATGAGTTGATATATTGCGAAGGTGATGAGCCTAAGGACATGATGTGTTTATTAAAAGGCAAAGTAAAGATCTTCAAAGAAGGTGTAGGCGGGCGAAGTCAGATCATAAGAATGATTAAGCCGGTGCAATATTTTGGCTACCGGGCGAACTTTGCTCAGGAAAATTACCTTACCAACGCGTCTGCGTTTGAAGGCTCAACGGTTTGCCTTATTCCTATGAAGGTAGTAACAGAATTGGTTGTTGGCAACTCCGATTTGGCCATGTTCTTTATCAGGCAGCTATCTGTCGATTTAGGTATTGCAGACGAAAGAACAGTCAATCTTACTCAGAAGCATATACGTGGACGTTTAGCGGAGTCTTTATTGTTTCTGCAAGACAGTTACGGTTTGGAAGAAGATGGAGCTACTATTAGTATCTATCTATCCAGAGAAGATCTTGCCAATTTGTCGAATATGACAACATCCAATGCTATTCGTACCTTATCTAATTTTGTAACGGAGCGCATAATCGCTTTAGATGGAAGGAAGATTAAAATTATTGATGAGGATCGGTTAAGGAAAATAAGTAAATTAGGATAAATAAAAAAGGCGTTTCAATCTGATTGAAACGCCTTTCTTTTGTACTTTATATTACTGATTGTACTTGCTGCTTATTACCTGAAGCTTCATGCTTTCTGCATCTTTACGAAGCTTCACACCCGAAGGAGCCAGGTAATGATTAAGCGAGATTGTATAATAGGTAGTTGAACTGCTATAATATGAGGAGCCATAGCTACCCTTTACCCTTTCAACAGGAATCACCAATAAGTTTAAGTCTTTGTCAGGATTCTTTTCAATCTGATTCTTCAGCAATGCTGAAATATTACTGAAACTATACTGTCTCGTACTGAAACTATAATCTGTTGATAAAAAGGAAGTAAGATTATCTTCAATTCGACCATCTTCAAAGAATGTACTTACAGAGTCTTCCGGAATAAGCAACAGATTGGTGGGAGGTGCTAAAGCATATTTCCAGCTTTCCTGTGGCAAAGCTTTCAGCGTTAAGGGCATATTGTTAATAATATGTCCGTTAACCTTCTTAATTATTTCAGCGGCTGGAATTGTTAGACGGGTAAATACACCTGCAGGCGATTTAAGATAAGAATACTCATCATTAGGTTGCAGAAGAGTTTCTATCCCTGAATTTTTAATTCTGTTAAGCTGAATAACCTCTTTTGTTACATTGAATCGTTCAACACCCCGTGCAACGAAAGAAGAGTCCTGTCCGGCACTACCCTTAACTGTTGCCATGTATTTGTAATAAATACTAAAAGTAGAGTTGGCTACATTTAATATATTACCACTACCAAAGGTAGTTGTAACATATAAACCCGGGAAAAATTTATTAAAACTTTCCTGATTCTTAAACGAAGCCGGATTTGTAATCGTTTCGTTGTAGAAATTCTGACCGATCGACTTAGAAAGACGAACGGTAATATGAGGAACGTAGTAATTAGCGTCTTCCGTGTCCGTTATCGCACGTATAGAATCCGAAACAGTTGCATCATACGCTGTATAAGTCTGCATACCAAGCGATGTATTCATATCACTGTAATTTGCAGGATTCATATTTGTATAATAATTCTTAGTCAGCGGAGTCGTTACATTATATATTTGAACACGCATCGGAGTCAGCGTGTCTCCGATAGACGAATAATATGTAATGCGAAAATCTACAGAGTCAATCGCTCCATCGATAGGAGTATGAGTGAACTTGTAATTTTCAGGGCAATAGAACTGGCAAATATAGTCGGACTTCAGATTGCCGTATAAAGGATCATAGAATTCACCCAATAAACCTGTAACACTTCTGGCAAAAATAGAATCAACCTTAACCGTCGATGATGTCATCATGAAGGTATCGGTAAACACAGCTATTTTATCGCTGTCTGGTTGAATTGAAGAGCCAACGAGGTTCAAATCATCATCACAACCGACCATCGATAATGCGGCTGCACCAAGTCCTAGTATTAAAAGCTTGATTTTCATTGCTGTTATTGATTATTGTCCAACACTACATCATAAAACGAATTGAATGAATCCATATACGTTTCAGGTGTCTGATAAGGAAGAAACGGAGTTTGAGTATTTGTTTCTATGTACTTGGTAATCTCGGGATTTATTGTTTCGCTTCCTTGAATTACTCCATCTGAAAAATCAATGGCTAATTTGGCCAAAGATACAAAACTTGTATCATCTTTGATCGACCGTAAATCATTTTCAGCAATGCCATCCATATTAAGCTTATTGAAAAACTCTTTACGGAAAGGAACCTGAAAATCGTCATTGTAAATGGAATAAACAATTTTAGCATTTTTCAAACAAGGATCGTCAGCATAAGCCCGTTTGATGTACAAACCAGTCAGAGCAGACATCCAGCCATGACAATGAATCAGGTCCGGAATCCATCTAAGTTTTTTTACGGTTTCAAGTACACCGCGTACATAAAATATAGATCGGTCATCGTTGTCTTCGAATTCGGTTCCATTATCATCGATAACTGTCGCTTTGCGCTGAAAGAAATCGTCGTTATCGATAAAGTACACCTGCATTCGGGCAGACTGTATAGATGCAACCTTAATGATCAGCGGATGATCTGTGTCATCAATAATAAGATTCATTCCTGAAAGTCGTATAACTTCATGTAGTTGATTACGACGTTCGTTGATATTTCCGAACTTAGGCATGAATGTCCTTATTTCGCGACCTCTTTCCTGAATTCCTTGCGGCAAGTTTCTGCAAATTGTTGCAATTTCTGATTCAGGAAGATAAGGTGTAATTTCTTGAGTAATAAACAAGATCTTTTTTGCATCCATTCTATAAACACTTTTTTAAAAACGGTACAAAGATAGTAAAAAAAAACGGTTAAATATCAAAGGTTTTGGATGAATGATTTTTGGATAAAATTATTATTAACTCTAATTATCAATAGTTTAATGAGTTATCTGCTTGTCTGAGCATAAAAATGCATCTTTTCTTTCATATCCGGTATTTATTTATTTGCTTTGCATCCTCATTAAGCATCTAAATGATGAAAATAGTAAACAGTATTAAGGAATTGCGTCTTCAACTTGATGAAGATAAGCAAAAAGGCAAAAAGGTAGGGTTGGTTCCCACAATGGGAGCATTGCATGCAGGACATATTAGCCTGGTTAAACGTTGCGTTGCTGAGAATGATGTATGTGTGGTAAGTATATTTGTGAATCCCACACAATTTAATAATCCAAATGATTTACTCACGTATCCGAGAACACTGGATGAAGATTGCCAATTGTTGGAATCATCCGGTTGTACCTATGTTTTTGCTCCTTCGGTGGAAGAAATGTATCCGGAACCTGATAATAGAGTATTTGATTTTGGAACAGTAGCCCAGGTAATGGAAGGTGCCCGTCGTCCGGGTCATTTCAACGGAGTGGCTCAAATTGTAAGTAAACTGTTTTATGCAGTAAAACCAGATGTATCCTATTTTGGAGAAAAGGATTTTCAGCAGATCGCGGTTATCCGTGCCATGGTGAAGCAGCTGGGAATACCTGTTGAGATAGTAGACTGTCCTATTCAGCGGGAATCGGACGGACTGGCTCTTAGTAGCCGTAATACCCGTCTTACTCCGGAACAACGCCAAAAAGCCCCGGTGATTGCCCGTACATTAAAAGAAAGTGTTACCTTTGTACCGGAAAAGAGCGTTCAGCAAGTGATTGATTATGTGGTATCCACACTAAATAATGTACCTGATATGAGCGTCGAATATTTTGAAATAGTAGACGGAAATACGCTGGAATCTATATCAAACTGGTCGGATACCACCTATCCTGTTGGATGTATTACCGTATACTGTGGAGAAGTAAGGTTGATAGATAATGTAAAGTACTAAGGAAAAAAACAATTTTATAACAATGTTTATAGAAGTAGTAAAATCGAAGATTCATAGAGTTACTGTTACAGAAGCGAACTTGAATTATATTGGAAGTATAACAATAGATGAAGATCTAATGGATGCAGCCAACCTGATCGAAAACGAAAAAGTTCAAATTGTAGATAACAATAATGGCGAACGCTTTGAAACGTATGTTATTAAAGGTGAGCGGGGAACGGGCGTAATTTGCTTAAACGGAGCTGCAGCCAGAAAGGTGCAACCCGGGGATATTGTTATTATAATGTCTTACGCAACGATGGAGTTTGAAGAAGCAAAGCTATTTAAGCCCTCAGTCGTTTTTCCGGATACAGCAACAAATAAGTTAATCTAAGCAAAAGATTGCTTCGAGAACGTATTTTTCAAATAAATGAAAAAAGCTCGCTATATTACAGGCGGGCTTTTTTTTCATATATAAATTAACCATGTATGTATTCAAATAAACAAATCTGGCATGTAAGTTATCCGATACTTCTTAGTTTGCTGGCACAGAATGTCATCAATGTGACAGACACGGCATTTCTCGGACGGGTAGGAGAGGTTGAACTTGGCGCGGCAGCAATGGGTGGCCTCTTTTATATATGTGCTTACACCCTTGCCTTTGGATTCAGCACAGGATCACAGATTGTGATGGCGCGCCGGAACGGCGAAAAACAATACACAGAAGTGGGGCCTGTTATGATACAAGGTATTGCTTTTCTGCTATTGCTTGCAGCTTTTATGTTTACATTATCGCGCTTATTTGCCGGAGATATACTCAATTTGCTTATCTCGTCGGACCCGGTACGTAATGCAACGATCGAATTCCTTGACTGGCGTGTGTTTGGATTCTTTTTCTCTTTTGTGAATGTGATGTACCGGGCGCTTTATGTAGGTATTACCCGAACCAAGGTACTCACATTAAATGCAGTCCTGATGGCTGTAACCAATGTTATTCTTGATTACATTCTTATATTCGGTCATTTTGGATTTCCGGCTATGGGTATTAAAGGGGCCGCCATCGCATCGGTGATAGCCGAAGGGGTATCGATTGTCTTTTTTGTAATCTATACGCGTTTTACCGTGAATAAGCTGAAGTACGGTCTGAATCGGTTTACGTCTTTCGATTTCTCATTATTAAAACGTGTTTTGGGTATATCTGTATTTACGATGATGCAGTACTTTCTCTCCATGGGTAGCTGGTTTATGTTTTTTGTTGTAGTGGAGCGGATTGGTACACGCGATCTGGCTATTGCCAATATAGTTCGAAGCGTTTATATTGTGATGGTTATCCCTGTCAGCTCCCTTTCTACAACCGCAAATACGTTTGTGAGCAATACCATAGGAGCAGGGAAGAGCGGAGATGTAATGAAGATAATAAATAAAATAGCACGTCTTTCATTTTATATTATGGCGGTATTCGTGTTTTTTGTCGTCCTGTTCCCGAAAACGATTTTGTCTGTTTATACCAATGATCCGCAACTGATAGCCGATGCTGTTTCCTCAATCTATGTTATTTCGGCTGCAATGCTTATAAGCTCGGTGGGCAGTATCTATTTTAGCGGAGTTACCGGCACCGGCAATACCCGATCTGCACTTCTGATGGAAGTAGTTACATTGGTATTTTACGGGTTTTATATTTATGTGATTGGCATCCAGTTGAATTTGCCAGTCGAAGTTTGTTTTACAACCGAACTGGTCTATTATATAGGCTTGTTTGCTTTCAGTGTCATTTATTTGAAAAAAGGAAGTTGGCAACATAAAAAAATATAGAGATTCCATCCCTTTTTTGTACATTTGCGCTTTACTAAGAAAATGAAATAATATAAAATACAATAGATTATGTTTGAGAATTTAAGTGAGAGACTCGACCGGTCGTTCAAACTGTTGAAAGGTGAAGGTAAAATTACCGAAATCAATGTTGCTGAAACGCTGAAAGATGTTCGTAAAGCATTGCTCGATGCCGATGTTAATTATAAAGTTGCCAAACAATTTACAGATACAGTTAAAGAAAAAGCACTTGGTCAGAATGTACTTACATCCGTGAAACCAAGTCAGCTTATGGTGAAGATTGTTCACGATGAACTTGCCCGGTTAATGGGGGGTACTTTTACTGATGTTGACTTAAAAGGTTCTCCTTCTATTATTTTGATGGCCGGTTTGCAGGGTTCTGGTAAAACAACCTTCTCTGGTAAGCTTGCCAGTATGCTTAAATCAAAAAAAGGAAAAAATCCTTTGTTGGTTGCCTGCGACGTGTATCGTCCGGCTGCTATCGAACAGTTACGCGTGCTGGGTGAGCAGATCGGTGTTCCCGTTTACTCCGAAATTGAAAACAAGAATCCGGTAGAAATTGCTTTAAATGCTGTTAAGCAGGCTAAAGCTAAAGGACACGACCTTGTTATTGTGGATACCGCCGGACGTCTGGCTATCGACGAGCAGATGATGAACGAAATCGCTGCCATTAAAAAGGCCCTTAATCCAGACGAAATTTTGTTCGTTGTAGACTCGATGACGGGTCAGGATGCTGTAAACACGGCAAAGGAATTCAACGAGCGACTCGACTTTAACGGTGTTGTTCTTACCAAGCTTGATGGTGATACCCGCGGTGGTGCTGCACTTTCTATCCGCTCGGTTGTAGACAAGCCTATTAAGTTTGTTGGTACTGGCGAGAAGATGGATGCTTTGGATATATTTCACCCCGAACGTATGGCCGACCGTATCCTTGGTATGGGTGATATCGTTTCATTGGTTGAAAGAGCGCAGGAACAATATGACGAGGAAGAAGCTAAGCGACTACAAAAGAAGATTGCCAAGAACCAGTTCGACTTTAACGACTTTATTTCACAGATACAGCAGATAAAGAAGATGGGTAATTTAAAGGAACTGGCTTCCATGATTCCCGGGGTAGGTAAGGCTTTGAAAGATATAGATATCGACGATAATGCATTTAAAGGAATTGAAGCTATCATTTATTCGATGACTCCGGGTGAGCGCACTAATCCGGCTATTCTGAACGGATCACGCCGTGCCCGAATTGCCAAAGGGAGTGGAACCAGCATCCAGGAAGTTAATAAATTGATCAAACAATTTGATGAAACCCGTAAGATGATGAAGATGATGACGGCAATGAAGCCGGGTAGCAAAAAAATGCCTTCACTGAAAAGATAATACAATAGGAGAAAAATATATGGAAGAACAACAAATGCAATTAATGGATGGAAAGGCCGTTGCTGCCCAGATGAAACAGGAAATTGCAGCCGAGGTTGCCCAGATAACCGCTGCCGGAGGCAAAGTTCCTCATCTGGCTGCTATCTTGGTTGGACACGATGGCGGAAGCGAAACATATGTAGCCAGCAAAGTAAAAACCTGCGAAGATGTGGGATTCAAGTCTTCTCTTTTTCGCTACGAGGCTGATATTACAGAGGAAGAATTGCTGAGCAAGGTAGACGAACTGAACAACGATCCGGATGTAGACGGCTTTATCGTTCAGCTTCCCTTGCCAGATCATATTTCCGAGCAAAAAGTTATTGAAGCAATCGATTACCGGAAAGACGTTGATGGATTTCATCCGGTTAACGTGGGCCGTATGGCTATTGGTCTTCCTTGTTTTGTTTCGGCAACCCCTGCTGGTATTCTGGAGTTATTAAAACGCTACAATATTGAAACCAAAGGCAAGCATTGCGTTGTATTGGGACGAAGTAATATAGTTGGTAAACCAATGGCTACGCTCATGATGCAAAAAGCCTATCCGGGCGATTGTACGGTTACGGTATGCCATAGTCGTTCACTAAACCTAAAAGAAATGTGTCTGGCAGCAGATATTATTATCGTTGCATTGGGAGTTCCTGAATTCCTGAAAGGCGACATGGTTAAGCAAGGCGCAGTTATCGTAGATGTAGGTACAACCCGTATGCCAAGTAGTGTTACCAAAAGCGGATTCAAGCTTATCGGTGATGTTAAATTTGATGAAGTTTCACCTAAGTGTTCGTATATCACGCCAGTACCTGGTGGAGTAGGACCGATGACGATCATCTCTCTTATGAGAAACACGCTGCTTGCAGGGAAAAAAGCAATTTATAAGTGAAAAAATAGAGCGAAAGCTTTGCATATTTAGAAATAAAGCCTATCTTTGCACCGTCTTAAAGAAAACATGGTGGTTGTAGTTCAGTGGTAGAGCACCTGATTGTGGTTCAGGGTGTCGCGGGTTCGAATCCCGTCTTCCACCCAGTGCAAAGTGAAGAGTCTGAAACTTAGTTTCAGACTCTTTTTTTGTAT
>JAGPJL010000173.1 GCA_018054455.1 Parabacteroides sp. | reverse complement strand
CTTTTGAGCTGTTACAGCAAATCGGAATGCGTTCCAAGCCTTTTCGGCTTCTTTTGTTTCCAGAATAATCCCTAGTTTCATATCTTATCTGTTTGTATCGTTACTATGTAAAAGCATGTGTTGTTGTTCCCAAATATAGATAATTAATTTATGAACATAATACTTACCCGCTGCTTTTGAAAAATTAATATCTTTAGGAGCGTAGGAAATAAGGACAAAGCCTGTCTAACTTAAAATAAAAGATAAAAAATGTCCGATCAACAGGTTATAGACGAGATTCTGCTTGGCAACCAATCTATGTTCAGATTGCTTGTGGAAAAATACCAATCCATGGTATTTACTACGGCTATGGGTTTTGTTCACAGCAAGGAGGATGCAGAAGATCTTACGCAGGATATCTTTGTGAAGGCATGGGAGTCGTTGTCTACTTTTAAAGGCGATGCTGTTTTTTCTACCTGGTTATATCGCATTACTATTAATAGCTGCATCAATCACGTAGAAAAAAAGAAGCGAAATATTTTTCTTGAACTGGCAGAAGAGTGGATGAACAAGCTTTTTAATTCAGAAAGCACCGCTAAAGATTCGCAGCAGCAAATGGAGGAAACCGAACAGGATGTCGTTATCCGAAGGGCTATAGACTCGCTACCGGTTAATCAGCGGACAGTTTTTGTGCTTAGTGCGTACGACGAACTTTCACAGAAAGAGATTGCCGTTATTATGCAACGTACGGAGGGAGCTGTAGAGCAACTGCTTCAGCGGGCAAAAACAAATCTTCGAAAAAAATTGGCTCATAGCGTAGGAAACTAAATGAATTATTGTCTAATGTAATATAAAAGCTTAGCAACGATGAACATAGAAAAAGACATACAGGAATATATTCTAAGGGAAAAGAAAATTAATCCTAATCCGTGGTTAGCCACGCGTATTATGACCCGAATTGAAACTCCCGATCAGAGAATGGCACCGCGCTGGCAATCAGCGTTTCTTGCAGCCAGCATTCTTTTCGCAGTGTTGCTGGGGATTGGTCTTGGGAAAGTATATTCCCCCGTTAGTGAAACATATGCCGGCTTAAGTATAGATGACAGCGATATAGAAGGATTTGCTTACTTTAATCTGGAAAGTGATGAATAAAACAAAAATACTCACGTGGTCCGTGATTCTATTGGTAGTACTGAACATGAGTACTATTGGAACGATCGTCTGGAGAAATAGTGAAGAGGTGAGGGACCAGGATAGTTTGGTGGTTGTTTCGGAAGGAAGCCGGTTTACCGGGCGTCATTTTAGGAATACGCTTGATTTTGACGAGGAACAGATGAAGGTTTTCCGTGAAGCAAACAGAAGGTTTCAACCCCGGTCGCATACGATTATCTATCGGATCGATTCACTAAAAAATAAGATGTTTGACGAGTTACAACATGTAAAACCAGATTCTTTGATATTGGATTCGCTGTCTTTGCAGATTGGAGCTCAGCATACAGCATTGAAAAGAGAAACGATCCGGTTTTACCAACAAATAAAGGCAGTATGTTCTCCCGAACAACAAGCAAGGTTAGGGTCAGTATTTAAGCCGCTGTTCCGGAATGAATCACTTGGAAACCGAAGAGGCGGTGGTAAAGGGGCAACTAATGGTCAAGGCAAAGGCCATGTCAATGGCCGGAACTTTAATAATAAGGATTCTGTAAATGATTAGTAAAGTAATGCGCATTACTCAGATAATAGTGAATTAGTAATATTGTAAATAAAAAACGTATGAAAGCAAAAGTATTTATTGCCATTGTAGCTTTTATGGCCGCTGGCAGCATGGCGTCCGCGCAAAATACACCGACGAATCAACCAAAGAATCAGAATGAGAACCGCAGAGGTTGTTATGTGGATGTAAACAAAAACAATTTGTGCGACAATTTTGAAAATAAAACCTGTAAAAGGGTTAATGCGAGAGGTGTTTGTGATGGTTCCGGACGTGTTAACGGGCTTCGTAATGGCGCCGGTCGACAAAAGGGGAATGGCAAAGCGCTTGCTCAGGGAAGAAGAGATGGCTCCGGTAAAGGTCAGGGAGGTAATTATAAAGATGTCAACAAAAATGGCATATGTGATTACCGTGAAAATAAGAAGTAAAGGGATTTGTGTTTAGTTTATGAGGGTGCTAATGATTGGTTAGCGCCCTTTTTTTGTATAAAGTATCGTTTATAACCGCCCATTGTCTTGTTCTGTTTTGTTTATATAATAAAAGAGGAATAAATGGTAGGGTATCTGCCTTAATAAACGGTGTATAATAAAAGCTGTAAATACCGTGCTGGATAAAACAGAATTTAAAGTCATATTTGATAAGCACTTCGACGAGCTTCGTCGTTATATTTATTACCGGTGCGGAGATGAAGAAACAGCATCCGACCTGGCGCAGGAGGTATTTATGCGGGTGTGGGAAAAACGGTCGCAACTAGAAAAGGATTACATAAAGCCGCTGCTTTATAAGATGGCGGGCGACTGTGTGGTGAGCGACTATAGGAAAAGATCTGTACAGGCTGGCTTTGTCCAAAACATGAGGATAGAATCCGAATATCTTTCGCCTCAGGATGAATTACAGTTTGAAGAGTTGAAACAACAGTATGAAAAGGCTTTGCAACATCTTACTGAGTCGCAGCGAACGGCTTTTCTGATGAGCAGGAACGACGAGCTGAAGTATCAGGAAATTGCCGAAAGACTTCAAATAAGCGTAAAGGCGGTTGAAAAGCGAATTACAGAAACACTTCGGGTCCTTAGAACAAAACTTCTATAAATACGTAGGTAATGAAGATCGACAATATTAAAATCAATCCCCAATGGTCCAGAAGCAAAGAGGAAATCTGGAACGAACGGTTCTCCGGATTGGAAGGAGTAAGCCCCGGAAGAACACCGTTTTTCCATCTGTCAAGGCCGGCTTTCTACTATTCCCTGGCAGCTTTCATTTTTGTAGCAGTATTGTTTTCTTCGATGGCTTTTCTTAATACCCGGGTCGAAGTGGTTCCTAAGGGAATGCATCGTATGATTACCTTACCTGATGGTTCAAGGGTAACGCTGAATGCAGATACCAAACTAACCTATAAACCGGCATGGTGGTATGTATCAAGAAGTGTCACTTTACAGGGAGAGGCTTTTTTTGAAGTAAAGCCCGGAAAAAAGTTTGATGTACATTCTGCCAGTGCAATGGTTCGTGTTCTTGGAACTTCTTTTAATGTATTTGACCGGTCCGGAATGTATCGAACAACATGTATCACTGGAAAAGTACAGGTTAAGAGTAATGGACAGACTGCTATTCTGGAACCAGGTATGCAGGCGTCAGTTTCGAAAGGTAGCATGGTTACAAACAATCTGGCCGATGCCAGTCAGATTATCTGTTGGACTGAACACGAATTTGTTTTTCTTTCCACGCCTCTTAATCAGGTAATTGAAGAAATTGAACGTCAATATAATATCGACATACTTGTTCCCGAAAATATGGATTATTCCTATACAGGTAATTTCTCTAAATTGGAGGATCCGGAACAGGTGTTAGAGATTGTAGGAAAACCTTTTGGAATAAAATTAAAAATCAAGTAATTGATTAAAAGGATTGCATTTATTGTTTTCTTTTGGCTCGTTGCAGTTGTTGCCTTTTCACAGGAATTGCGAATAGAAGCTTCCGGACAGTCGCTGGATCAGGTGTTAAACAGCCTGCCGGTTCGCTTGTCGTTCAACAGTCGTGCGCTGTCGGCATATAGAGTTACAGTTTCGAAAACATTTTCTTCTCCACTTGAAGCGATTCAATATTTATTGAAAGATAAACCTTTTGCCTGCGAACAAATTGGTGGTGTATACGTGATTACTCCGATTCCTGCGGAGTCGATTCCTCTAGTCGTTTCTCCTGTCACTTATCCTTTAGTGATAAATATTACCGATACAGAGACAGGCGAGCCATTGCCTTACGCCCATATTGTTACAGCGAGTGGCATGGCATCCTCCGGACCTTCAGGTATTTTTCAAAGCAAGGAGAAGAGTTTGCTACCTCGTCGGTATCAGGTTCACTACATTGGTTACGAATCGAAAGATACTCTGCTTGCCCCCGGGAAGCATACTCTTACTCTTCGGCCACGTTCCATTGCTCTAAATGAGATAATTATTACAACTGCTTCGGAAGCGATGATGATGCAAATGGGAAAAACTTCCGGTGAGATGCGGCTTAATCAGCAAATGGCGGGTTCTCTGCCCGGAGGAAGTGATAACTCCGTGTTTAGTCTTCTGCGCCTTATGCCCGGTGTACGTGTATCCGGAGAACCTTCCGACGATCTGATTGTTTGGGATAGTGGTATTAGTGAAAGCGGAATAGTATATGATGGGTTTACGATCTTTGGTTTGAAAAACTTTAATGATAATATCAGCTCTGTTAATCCATTTATGGTGAAAGACATCCGTTTGATGAAGGGTGGTTATGATGTTTCGTGGGGAAATCACTCCGGGGCTGTTGCCGAAATAACCGGGGTAAGCGGACAAACGAAGTCTCCTGTATTCAAAGTTGCTGTGAGCAATCTGACTGCAAACATTTTTGGGTCGGT
>JAGPJL010000172.1 GCA_018054455.1 Parabacteroides sp. | reverse complement strand
CTGTAATTTATAAAACAGACGAACTGAATGAAGATAAGAAAATTACGGCCAACTTTGTTAATGCTCCTGTAAATGAGGTATTGAAGCTTATTTTAGACGATAATTTGGAGTTTCAGCTCCAGAACAAGATGATTGTTATTTCTCGCCGTTCAGCTCCGCAGCAATCGGGCCCGGCAAAAACAATCAAAGGTATTGTATTGGATGATAGAGGCGAACCGGTTATCGGCGCTACAATTCAGGTGAAGGGTACAAATCATGGTACCATAACCGATATGGACGGGAATTATGTATTGGAGATTCCGTCGGACCAGAAAGATCCGGTAGTTGTATATTCATATATTGGTTATACAACTCAGAATGTACCGGTAAAACCAGGTGCCAACTTTAATGTGAAACTTAAAGAAGATTCGAAAGTAATTGATGAAGTGGTAGTTGTTGGTTATGGTGTACAGCGTAAAAGAGATGTTACAACTGCAATTGCCAGTCTTAGAGCCAGTGATATGAAAGGTCAGCCGGTTACCTCCATGGCCGAGGCGATGGTTGGTAAAATGCCGGGGGTACAGGTTACTCAGTCGACCGGAGCTCCGGGTTCATCCCTCGATATTAAAGTCCGGGGTGTTGGAACAATCACAGCTGGGACCTCTCCTTTGTATGTTGTGGATGGTGTTCCGTTGGCAAAAGAACAGTTGAGCTCTTTCAATATGAATGACGTAGAATCTATCGAAGTCCTAAAAGATGCGTCATCGTCGGCTATCTACGGATCGCGCGGATCCAACGGGGTGGTACTTATTACTACAAAGAAAGGAACGGAAGGTCGTGCGGTGGTAACCTACAACGGTTATTATGGTGTTCAGACGGTATCTAAGAAAATCGATATGCTGAATGCATCTGAGTATGCCGACTTGGTATACGACGCCCGTAATAATTCTTATACAGATAAAATGTTATCGGTAAATAATAAACTGGCTGCTCAGGGAAAACCCCAGTTAGCATATAGCCTGGCTGATAATAACGGTCTGCGTTTACAAAACACTGGAAACGATAGTAATACAATCATCCCTTTGGAAATTATGCCGTATCTGAATGGCGAAAAGGGGCTGACCGATACAGACTGGCAGGATGAAATTTTCCGTACGGCAGGTATGCAGAACCATGCTGTGTCGGTATCTGGTGGTACAGCAAAAGTGAAGTATTATGGTTCATTGGATTATCTGAAACAGGATGGTGTTATCATCAACAGTGATTACTCACGCTACAGCGCCCGACTCAATCTGGATGTAACCGAAGGTATTTTTAAGTTTGGTTTCTCGATGAATCCTTCGCGTACTTCCGAAAATAGAGTGAATGCGGATGGAGCCTACAATAGCAATGGCGGAGGAGTTATTGCTTCTGCATTACACAGTTCGCCGATATTCCCGGTCTACAATGCCGACGGCTCTTTTTCGTTTGCCCAGAATTCATGGAGCGGTGATACGCAGACTGTTTTGCCGAACGGCAAAATTGTAAAGGGTAATAGCCAGACACAAGTGTGGAATCCGGTTGCTTTGGCTTCGTTGGTTTCGGATCAGACAACGGCTACCCGTATTTTTGGAAATGTATACGGTGAAGTAAATCTTTTACCCGAATTAAAATATCGTGCTAACCTGGGTATTGATATGTATAACGATGTTAGAAATCAGTTCAGACCTTCTACCTTACCGTTGTCAAACACTGCAGGTAACCCCGAATCGATACCCGAAGGTAAATCCAATACCTCTCGTCTTACAAACTGGCTTTTCGAGCAAACCTTAAACTACTCGAAAGATGTAAACGGACATTCTTTTAATGTATTGGGAGGATGGACGATGCAGCGTCAAAAGGACGAAAGTAATTACGTTTTTGCAAACGGCTATATTACGAATTCCATTAAATCGCTGGTAGCAGGTACTGTAACCAACGGTAACTCGAAAGCGTCGGAATGGGCGTTGTTGTCCGGTTTAGCCCGAGTTCAGTACAACTACCTGGGCAAGTATATGGCAAGTGCTGCAGTACGTGCCGATGGAGCTTCACGCTTTGGAAAAGAAAACCGTTGGGGATATTTCCCATCCATGTCTTTGGGATGGCGTATGTCTGAAGAACAATTTATGAAGTCGTTAACCTTTGTGGACGATCTTAAATTGCGGGCAAGTTATGGTCTTACCGGAAATTTCAGGATTCCTAATTACGGAGCCTTAGGTCAGATTAGCTATTATAGTTATGTGTTGGGCGGAACAGCTCCTTCTGTAATAAAGGGCGCTGCACCAAGCAGTATGCCTAATCCGGGATTAAGCTGGGAAAAGACATCTCAGTTCAATATTGGCTTCGATGCATCTTTGTTTACAAACAGACTTACTTTTGGAATGGATGTTTACGATAGTAATACCTACGATTTATTGCTGGATGTTCCGGTTCCGATGACTACAGGGTACAGCACCCGACTTGAGAATATCGGGAAAGTGAATAACAGGGGTATCGAATTCAATATGGCTACCAATCATAAAATGGGAGAATTTACATGGTCTCTTAACTTCAATATTTCTAAAAATATCAATGAGGTAAAGGAACTGGGACCGGGTAATGCCGAAATAATCTCATCGGGTTCGGTAAGCAATGCCTACTTTATTACACGTGTGGGAGAGCCTATCGGTTCTTATTATTTACCGGTTGTGGAGGGAGTTTATATGAACCAGGCGGAAGTTGATGCCAATCCGGTTCGTTATAAGGATTCGCCCAGCAACTATGGATTGGCCGATTCGAAGCCCGGTGACTTCAGATACAAAGATGTGAATGGAGACGGTGTTCTGGATATTTCAAATACAGACCGGGCTATTGTTGGAAACTACATGCCCGACTTTACATACGGATTCGGTGGGTCTCTTGCCTGGAGAGGCATTGATTTGAATGTTGTTTGTCAGGGAGTTCAAGGGAATGAAATTTTAAATCTTTCCAGAAGATATTTCTATAATCAGGAAGGTAATATGAATAATTACAAAGGAGCCCTTAACCGCTGGAAATCCGAATCAGAACCGGGTGACGGACAGACTGTTCGTGCTAACCGTGTAAGTAAAGGTCAGAATGGTACAACCTCTACCTGGCATGTGGAAGATGGTTCTTATCTTCGTATAAAAAACATAGTTTTGGGTTACACCCTACCTGCTGCCTGGACCAAAAAAGCATTTGTTTCCAATGCCCGTATTTATCTTTCCATGCAGAATCCGTTTACATTTACGAGTTATGAAGGTTATAACCCGGAAGTATCCAATAGAAGCGATGCAACGACTAATGGCGAAGACTACGGTGTGTATCCGCTGGCCAGAACAACTTCGTTGGGAATTAATCTAACATTTTAATTAAAAATCTTGTATTATGAAGAAGAATATATTATTTATATGCTTGCTGGTTTTATTCACGGGATGCGACAGTTTTCTCGATTTAAAGCCGATCGACTATCCTGTTGAAGATAATTTCTATTCGGACGTTAAAGGCCTTGAAGGGGCATTGATAGGTGCGTACGACGAGTTACAGTCAACCGATCAATACGGAGCCAAATTCCAGACGCTTATGGAGATGAGAGGAGATAATATCCTGAATAATAATTCGGGAGCCAGCGGAGGTATTACATATCAGATTGAAGTTTTTACTGAAACACCGGCTAACTCCAACTTGTCGGGATCCTGGTTGTCTTTGTATAATGTTATTTATCGTTGCAATTTGATATTGCAAAATGTGGAGACCGTAAAGATGACGGATGACCAACGCAATAAAATTGCCGGACAAGCATCTTTTATTCGTGCTTTATCATACTTCAATGTAGTAAGATTATGGGGAAAGGCTCCATTGATTACCAAAGTGCAGACCGTGGAAGAGGCTCGAAACAATAAAAGGGCCGAGGTTAATGCTATTTATGAGCAGATTATTCAGGATTTGGAAGTTGCAAAAAAGCTCCCAGCTTCATGGGCTGATAGCGAAAAAGGTCGTGTAACTTCGTATGCCGCACAAGCTTTATTGGCAAAGGTTTATCTTTATCGCGGCAGATTTGCCGATGTGGTAACCGAATTAACACCTGTTGTGGAGACCGTAAAAAAGGGAAGCGTATTGGCATTGGTACCAATGAATCAGACTTTCCCCGGAAATTTGAAGACAAGTAAAGATATAATTTTTGCAGTACAATACTTAAAAGGTGGAGTAGGTGAATCGGTACATCAGAACAACCGGTATAGAAATAATGATAATGGAAATGTAATTTCATTGGAACAGTCGGAGTTTGAATCGGGTGATATCCGCAAGGCTATGGTTGCTCCTACCGGTAATGGCGAACGCCCTCAGAAGTTTAATGCTCCGGCAGAGAATAATGAAACCAGTGGAGACTTTCCTGTTTTACGTTGTGCAGAGGTGATGTTAATGTATGCTGAAGCTTTAAATGAAACTTCTTTTCCTAACGCCGAAGCTCTGGCTGCATTAAATGCCGTACGTATCAATGCCGGTCTGGTAGCCAAGAAGGCAGCCGACTTTGAATCTAAAGAGGCGTTCCGTGCTGCTGTCTATAAAGAACGCAGACTTGAGTTGGCATTGGAATGCGACAGATGGTTTGATAT
>JAGPJL010000171.1 GCA_018054455.1 Parabacteroides sp. | reverse complement strand
GAAGGGAAAAAACCCCAGCGGCGAGCCGACCCGAACTTTGATGATCCGTCGCGGCGAGCCGTTACCTGAAGCAGGTACTTATGATCGAACGAATAGTTTACACGGCCAAAGAAAGAAGCGCGGTTGTATTCGTAATTACTTCCTTCGCCAGAAAAACTACCACCAATACCCGCATCGATTGTTTCCGAATCCGGATCAAGGAAACCACCAGTGGAACCGTTAACAGCCACTGTATGCCAGTCGGATGTGGTTGCATTTATAGAGTTACCCAGCATCACAGTTACATCGTGGCGACCCAATTCCTTGTTAAACGTTAGCACGTTCTCCTGAATCTGCTCCTGCCAGTAGATGTTTGTTTCCGAATTTTCAGGATAAAGCACCTTGTCCTGAATGGAAGGCGTATACGAAGGAGTGTGGTAGCTATTCTTGTTGAACGAACCACGGTAACCGTAGGTCGATTTAAAGTTCAGCCAAGGCGCAAGCTTGATTCCCAGACCCACGTTGGCACTCATGATATAATCCTTGTTTTTTACCTTTATATTCTCGTAATCGGCCATCACGTTGTGGTTGGCAGGCAAATCGTTTTTGTTTGTCAAACCGTAACCTTCTTCCTGTGTTGAATCATAAACGGGAACAAGCGGCGATACGGCGTAAATTTCCTTCAGCGTATACTGTGGCTGCTGGTTATCAACGAACTGCAGACCTAGGTTTGCATCTACTGTAAAAATCTTTTTGGTAAACGAATAACGGGCACGGGCATTGTCCTGCACATACTTGTTGCCCAGCATGATTCCCTCTTCGTCCGAGCGGGTGAAAGAGATGGAATACTTTGAGTTATCCGATCCACCGCGCACACCTACAGAATAATTCTGTGTCAGTGCATTACGACTCATCAGGTCGAACCAGTCCGTGTTCGCATTATCGGAAGCTCCGATATATGAAGGCAGAGGCTTTCCGGCATTCTGATACATTTGTGTGTGTACTTTTTGATATCCATCGGCATCCAGCATATCCAGGCTGTTGGTTACAGCCGAAATACCCGCGTAAGCGTTAAAGTCTACCACCACATCTCCTTTTTTGCCGTTCTTGGTTGTAATAAGAATTACCCCATTGGCAGCACGCGAACCATAAATAGCCGCTGCCGCACCATCTTTAAGCACCTCCATGGAGGCAATATCGGTAGGGTTTACATTGTTTATGTCCATTGGAAATCCGTCCACAAGACAGTAAGGTTCATTGTTTGCGAAGGTACTTACGCCACGGATCTTGATGTCCACGCCCGAACCTGCGTTACCGCCCTGACGCATGATGTTCACCCCCGAAACCTGTCCGGCAAGTGCTTCAGCCGGATTGCTTTGCAGGCGGTTGGTAATATCTGACCCCTTAACAGATGAAATGGCTCCGGTTACATCGCTCTTTTTCAGTGTACCATAACCCACCACCACCACTTCGTCAATTAACTGTGTATCTTCCTGCATCCGAACGTTCAGCTCGTTTTTGCCTTCAAGAGCAATATTCTGCGATTTAAATCCAATGTAAGATACAATAAGGTCGGCATTGGAAGAAACATCGGTCAGCGAGAAATTTCCATCCAGGTCAGTGATTGTTCCGTTGGTGGTACCTTTTACAAGGATACTGGCACCAATAATCGCTTCGCCTTTTCCATCAAGAACCTTGCCCGATATTTTCCCTGACTTGCCTTTGGGTTGGATGGGTTGGTTTTTAGGTTTAAGGTAAATTTTCTTGTTGGCAATTTCCACTTCCACCTTGTTGTCGTCGAGAATTCTTTTCAGCACGGAAGCTACCTCTTCATTCTTCGCGATTACACTAACAATCTGATTGGGATTAATTACCGGCTGACTGTAAACAAAAGTCAGCCCCGTTTGCTTTGTAATGGAAGAAAGCACATTTTCAAGTTTCACTTTCTGAAGATTCAATGTCACCTTCTGAGCAAACGTAGTGCTCATTCCTATAAGGACAAAGAATAGTAGTATAAAAAATCTGTTCCTCATAAATAGTAAGTTTTAAAGTTTATAACATTAAGTTCTTTATGAGTTGACACACTTAAAAATGAAACGGGTGATACAAAATGCATTTTTTTTTAAATAATTACAACAAGGCAAACTTATTTACGGGACACTGTAATTGTGTCTTTTCCTGGTATAAACTGTACCGGCGAAACCATTTCCATTTCCTTCAATATCTCGTCCAGCGAGCTTTTTCCCGACTCCAGGGTGAACGAATATTTAAGAAGACTGGTATCGGTTATGGAAAATTCCACGTTGTACCAACGCTGAAGGGTAGTAAGAGCACTTTCCAGCGACGTATTTCTAAAGATAATAATATCGTTCTTCCATCCCGTCAGTTCTTTGGCATCGGTATTTGCCGAAATAGTACACTTACCGTTGGCCAGGTTATACACCAGTTTATCACCGGGCTTCATGGCGTAATTTTTCCTGGCAGGCGTAATCCAGTCAATCTTTCCCTTATCAAGCAACAAGGTAACTTCTTCGGCTCCGGGATAGGCGTTCACGTTAAAGCTTGTTCCAAGTACTTTCACCTCTCCCCCGTTAACCGACACCACAAACGGACGGTCCGGATTCTTCTCAACCATAAAATAGCCTTCGCCTTCCAGATAAACACGGCGGTCTCCCAGGCCAAACTTCCTCGGATATTTCAGCCGGGTATCCGAATTCAGAAACACCTTGCTTCCGTCCTGAAATGCCATCTGCAGCTGTTCGCCTTTGGGAACATATATTTCTGTATACTCCTCGGTTCCAAATAAATCAACCCGCGAGCTTATCATCCAATACAATCCTGTTATAAAAATAAAAGGGATCAGCACTGCTGCTACGCGCAGGAGGGTGCGGCGCAGCTTGCGTCCGTTTATCCGTTGCATTATCTGCTTGTGCATCTTATCCGACGGAATTTCCGAAGGATCTATATACAGTTCGCCCTCGCGTTCCATACCGGCAAAATCGTCGTCCATTACGCGCGACAATACCTCTTGACCATCGTCGGTTGCCAGCCAGCGTGCTACTTTGGAGGGTGAAGCCACTTTGGCTATTTCACCGATATCTTTTTTCAGGTCTTTATTTTCAGCTTTGTCCATATTCTTATCCTATAGTATATAGATTGACACAAATCAGGAGTAAATGGGTGATAAAGAAAAGAAATATTAACATTTTGCTCATGCACTCCTTTAGTTTCTGTATGCTTTGCAGGTAGTGAGTCTTTACCGTGTTGATGCTTATATTCAGCTTATCGGCAATTTCCTGGTTGGTTAACGTTCCCTCCATCTTGAGCATGCAGACAACCCTTTTCTGTTCCGGCAGACTGGCTATGGCTTTGTAGAGCATGGCCATCTGTTCTTTCTTATCTATTTTATCATCCAGGTCCTCACAGTAATCTTGCTTAGCTTCCGCCAGTTCGTAATTTCTCACAAACGTGGTATTTTCGCTTCGGATCAGGTTCAGTATATGATTTTTTATCATCGTATAGAGATAGTTGCGCAGACTGATATTCACATAAATATCCGCATGGATCTCCCACAAATGGACAAACACCTGTTGCACTGCATCTTCGGCCATATCGCGGCTCTCCAGATGACGCAGCGCAAAAGCGTACAGCAAGCGGTGATATTTTTCGTATATGGCTTCGAAAGCCTTGCCATCACCTTGCTGCAATTTACAAAACAACTCCCGGTCATCCATTTCCGTAATCGAATACATTTTTTACCTTTTAGATGATCCGGTAAAAATAAGCAATATAAACACTATTACAGAATTTTTTACAACTATTATTCTGTTACAAAAAAAGAGAGAGCCGGTCCGCGCACGAACCTGTTCTCTCTTTTTACTGTCAGTACATCGGTATTCTACTTCTGGCGGGTAAAGTTAACTGTCCATACTTCCTTGTTGTTTTTGTACCAGGTTTGTTTGGCTGTGTAGTCTTTTCCAAACTCGATTATCGACTTCGCCGCTGCTTTGCCCGGATTGCCAATATCGTTTATCATAACTGTGTTCACTGTGTTTTCAGAAGTAAACCACCAGGCATAAATAACCGGGTCGGCCCCTTTTATCTGTTCCGTTTCTATAAACTTGCCGCTTCGTTTATCGAACACAACGGTCGACTTCCCTTCTGCTACTGGCTTTCCTTTTACTATCATTTTAAGATCAAAAAGCAAGGCATTGTCCTTGTAAATACCATTGGTAGACCATACGTAAGAAGTATCCGCACCCATATCGCCTTTCCAGGTACCGGTAAATTGTCTAATAAGCTCCAACTGGTTAAGGCCACCCGTTCCTTTATCCGAAACAGGTCTGGTGACAAAAGTTTCTGATCCAAACACCATCTTCCACCCTTTGTCCGTGTTTTTAAAGAGCATGGTCCATATACCCGATTCATCAAGGGTAACACGTCCATCTTTGTAATATACCGTATCCGAATAGTTTGCCGCATACAGAACGCTCGAATTATCCGGAAAAGTAAATTTCTCGTCCAACAATGTAATCTTCTGACTGGTCATTTCGGCAAACATAGGTTTTACTATTTCAACAAATCCCTTATAATCTACCGAACCACCGTTAACCATGTAAAGAAAGTCGGGCGACTCCTG
>JAGPJL010000074.1 GCA_018054455.1 Parabacteroides sp. | reverse complement strand
TCCCCAAAGATGCCAATGCGCACATTATCATCGATATGGCGCATAGCCTGGATAATGAGCACATTTACGAATTATATTTACGTCAAACGGCAGATAACGAAATAACCGGTATGCGTAAAACCGGTGGCTGGGTAGACAATCAGTGCGTTTTCTTTGTTGCTCAGTTTTCGAAACCATTCAAGCTAAAGGGAACAGATCGTCAGTCCGTTCTTACGTTCGATGTTACTGATGGCAGCCCTTTAATCTGCAAGGTAGCTCTCTCTGCTGTAAGCGGAGCAAATGCCATGAAGAATATGCAGGAAGTAAAAGGATTTGATTTCGATCAGGTTCATCAGACAGCAAGAAACCGCTGGAACGATGTCCTTTCTTCCGTTGTTGTGGAGGGTGGTTCGGATGCAGAGATGACAAATTTCTATACAGCCATGTATCATGCAAGTGTTGTTCCCAATCTGGTCAGCGATTTGAACGGAGAATACCGTACGCACGATATGCGCATAGATTCCGTGGATACTGGAAAAAAGCAATACTCAACTTTCTCTCTTTGGGATACATTCCGGGGATGGCATCCCCTGATGACCTTGCTTGATACAACGCTGGTCAATAATACCATAAACTCTTTTCTAACTATATATGATGCCACCGGCGAGTTACCTGTATGGCCTCTTGCCTCCGGCGAAACAGGTACAATGATTGGCTATCACGCTGTTTCTGTTATTGCCGATGCTTATATGAAGGGGATTCGCGGGTATGATGTGGATAAAGCTTTCGAGGCAATGAAAGCTTCGGCAAATAAAAATAAAAAGGGGGCATCCTCCTATATTGAGTTAGGCTTTATTCCTTCAAATAGTAAGAAAGAGTCCGTTTCCTGTTTGCTCGAATTCGCCTATGATGACTGGTGCATTGCTCAAATGGCGAAGGAACTCGGAAAGATGGATGACTATGAAACATACATAAACCGTTCGCAGTCTTTTATCAATGTATTCGACGGACAGACTAAGTTTTTCCGTGGAAAAAGAGCGGACGGCAACTGGGATACACCTTTCGATCCGGCTGAAGTAGGTCGTGCCTATACCGAAGCAACAGCCTGGCAGTATAGGTTCTTTGTTCCGCACGATGTAAATGGACTGATTCAGCTATTTGGCGGAAAGCAGGCATTCACCGATGCTTTAGACAATCTTTTTACGGCCGAGGCAGTAAAAGGCGATTTATCTGATATCACCGGTCTGATTGGGCAGTACGCTCATGGCAATGAACCGAGTCACCACCTGGCCTATTTATACAGCTACATTGGTCAGCCATGGAAAACACAGGAAAGGGTTCGTAACCTGTTGCAAACGATGTACCAACCAACCCCGGAAGGGATTGTCGGCAACGAAGATTGCGGACAAATGTCCGCCTGGTACATCCTGAGCAGTCTTGGCTTTTATTCAGTTTGTCCGGGAAGTAATCAGTTTGTATTAACATCTCCTATATTTGAAAAAACAACCATGAAGTTGGGAAATGGGAAAGAGTTAATCATCACCGCTACTAACCCTGCCAGTAATAAGTATATTGATAAGGTAATGCTCAACGGTAAAGAGATTCTGTCCAACTATATTACCTACGAACAATTGATGCAGGGAGGAACACTGGACTTTACTCTTTCGGCCGAACCGAATAAAACCAGGGGTACGAAGCCGGCAACCGCTCCCTATTCTTATACGAACCGTAACGTGGCTTCTATTCCTTATGTAACCAAAGATGCGGACTTGTTTGTGAACCAGATTGAAATAGCACTCTATTCGGCAACAGACGGAGCTACTATTCGTTATACGCTGGATGGAAGCGAACCAACGGAACAATCCCCGGAATATAAGCATTCATTTGTTATCACAAATACAACGGAGATAAAAGCAAAGGCCTATCTGGATGGTTACGATGCAAGCCGGACTTTCAGATTGAAAGCAACAAAAGCCGTATTCCGTAATGCGTTGAATGGTAAACCTTCGGCAAACGGGGTTTCCTATATTTATACCGAAGGAAACTACTCCCTGGTGAAGGATGTGGAAAATAGTCCCGTCGTGGAGAGAGGAATTATGGCCGAGCCTTCCATTAAGCAAGCGAAGAAACCCGATCATTTCGGATATATCTTTTCCGGTTTGATAAATGTGCCGGTGGAAGGGGTCTACGAATTTTATACTCAGACCGATGATGGAAGCAAACTTTATATCGATAACGAGCTGGTTGTAGATAACGACACATCACATGCTGCAATCGTTGCAACAGGCCGTATTCCTTTGAAAAAGGGATTCCATTCATACCGCTTCCTTTATTTTGAAGATTATGAAGGCGAGTCATTGAATTGGGGTTGGAAAGTACCCGGGACGACCGACTTTACAAACATTCCTGCAAATAGTTTATACATCACTAAATAATTTATATGAAAACAAAAATAACAAATCCGAAACGAGTTCTTGTTGTACTACTGGTTTTTACATTCTTTCTTTCAGGAACGGGTATTACAGCTCAAAGCCGCAGGGATGTGGAGCAGACTTATATATTGAATCAGCCGTACGAAACAGTTAAAGTAAAAGCTCCAAAGGGAAAAAAAATCAAGAATGTGATTTTAATGATTGGCGATGGTATGAGTTTGATGCATGTGTACAGTGCGTGGACAGCCAACCGGGGTAAGCTGAATCTGGACAATTCGATGGCGGTAGGGCTATCAAAAACGTATTGCCTGGATAAGCTCATAACCGATTCTGGTGCGGGAGGTACGGCTTTGGCAACGGGACAGAAAACAATTTACCATGCAGTAGGTGTGGATGCCAATGGAAAACCGTTGGAAACGCTTACAGACAGAGCTAAAGCAAAGAGCTTGTCGACCGGAGTGGTGGTTACCTGCCGGTTGAACGATGCTACACCGGCCGACTTCTGCTGTCATAATATTGACCGGGATCAGTCAGAAGCCATTGTTGCCGATTATGTGGATTGCGGGGTTGACTTCGTGTTTGGCGGAGGTGCTAAGTATTTCGAAAACCGTACCGACGGGCGAAACATATTTAACGAACTGCAAGGTAAAGGATACCAGATTCAGCGTTCGTGGGAAGAGCTGACAAAGGCAACGAGTGGAAAATTATTTACTGTAACCGATTCGCTGGATCTTTCGGTTCCCGCCGAACGTGGTGATATACTGGCCAGGGCTTCCCTCAAAGCCATCGATGTACTTGATAAAAACAAGAAAGGGTTCTTTCTTATGATTGAAGGGTCACAGTTGGATGATTACGGCCATTTTAATGATCTGGATATGCTGATGCAGGAAGTGCACGACTTCGACCGTACCATTGGCAAAGTGTTTGAATGGGCGGCGCAAGATGGCGAGACGCTGGTTGTTGTTACAGCCGATCATGAAACCGGTGGACTAACGCTTGTAGATGGCGATCTGAATAAGGGAGAGATTGTAGGAAAATTCTCAACGGGAGGTCATAGCGGTGTAATGGTTCCGGTATACGCTTTTGGTCCGGGTGCGAACAATTTCACGGGCATCTATGAAAATTCCGATATATTTAAAAAGATAACTACCCTGATGGGATGGTAATTTACTAATTTTGTAAAATCTAAGATATAGCTAATATGACAAACAGACGAAATTTTTTAAAACGATCGCTGACTGTAGCAGGAGCTTCAGTGCTTCCATTGGGTGCTTTTGCGCAATCATCCGGAGAGGATAAGGACAAGCCCAAATACAAACTTCCCTATAAAAACACCTATCTTAAGGAGCCGTTGGTAACTGAAAACGAATACCGGATCGCTTCTGCGGAAACAATTCCCGTACGTTCGTTTGCCGAAGCGAAAAAGATTTTACCTCAACCCATTTGGAAGGGTCACGATAAGGAGATCGAAATGTATTGGAAAGCCTGGGAGATAGGCATCCGCAACATCAAGGCTCCCGAAAAAGGGTCGGGGTTTGTGTCCAGCTATATCGATACCGCCTACAATGGTAATATTTTTATGTGGGACTCGGCATTCATTACTATGTTTGCCCGTTACGGCACCCGTTTTTTCCCCTTTCAACGTACGTTGGATAATTTCTATGCAAAACAGCATCCCGACGGATTTATATGCCGTGAGATCAAAGCCGACGGAGCCGATTGCTTTGAGCGGTATGATCCGGTAAGTACAGGACCGAACATTATACCGTGGAGCGAGATGATTTATTACAAACAGTTTGGCGACACCGAACGTTTGCATAAGATTTTTCCAGCTCTTTGTGCTTATTATAAATGGCTTAAACTAAACCGTACCTGGCGCAACGGAACCTACTGGAGCAGCGGCTGGGGAACCGGAATGGATAATATGCCACGGGTGGAAGCCAAATATAACATGATATATAGTCACGGACACATGATATGGATCGATGCCTGTCTGCAGCAGCTTTTCATCGCTGGTCTTCTACTGGAGATGGGTTTCTATCTTGAACGCTGGCAAGAGATCGAAGAGTTTGAAGATGAAGCAAAAATGCTCAAGAAGTATATCAACGAGCATATGTGGAGCGATAAGGAGAACTTCCTGTTCGACGAATATGCCGATGGATCGCTTTCTTCTACCAAAGGAATTCATGCGTACTGGGCCTTGCTTACCGATGTGCTTGATAAGGATCGTCTGGATAAATTTGTGGCTCATCTGGAAGACAAGGAAACCTTTAACCGACTGCACCGGATTCCTTCCCTTGCAGCAAATAATCCTAAATACAAGGAGAATGGCCGTTACTGGCAAGGCGGCGTATGGCCTGGTGCTACCTATATGGTGATTAATGGCCTTATGGATAAAGGTTACAAGCAGCTAGCCCACGATATAGCCCTCAATCATTACAATAATGTGTTGGAAGTATATAAGAAGACAGGGACTTTCTGGGAATATTATGCTCCCGAAAGTGTTGATCCGGGCTTTATGGCCCGTCCCGATTTTATCGGGTGGACAGGTCTTCCTCCAGTTTCGGTGTTGATAGAATATATCTTTGGAATCCGTTCCAATGTGTACGAAAAGAAGATGAGCATACATGTTAACCTGTTGGAGGAGCATGGAATAAAAGAGTATCCATACGGAACAGAAGGAATCGTTTCTTTGCTCATTAAGCCAAGAACTTCGAAGGAGCAAGAACCCGCTGTTGAGGTGAAGAGTAATGTTCCTTTCGAACTAACACTGTACTGGGGGGAAAAGACGAAAGTAATCCAGGTGAAAGAAGGTACGCAAACAGTATGATACGACTATTGAAGATGAAAAACTCCCTGTTGATTTTATCCGCATCCCTGATGTGTATGGGAGCAGAGGCTAAGTCTGCGGTTCCGGTCAGAGACATTACGGTTGTTATTGCGGCGGATACTCATTTTGACTTGTTGCCGGAAACCGACCAGTTTTACCATGTGCGAACCATAAACCGGCTTCCCGGTACTTTTGTCTGGCCCGAAGGAAGTCCGCTTTCTTTTGTAGGGGATACCCTCAGGCAGCTCGACGGTGTACTAATTGCCGGAGATATATTTGATAAAGCCCGTCCGGAGATACGTTCACTTTATAAAGAGCGTTACGAACAGGGAGTGGGAGATAAACGCATTCATTTCCCGGTATATCCCGGTTTTGGAAATCATGATATAAATCCTGTTTCCGGAGATTCGTTGCAGAACGAGGCCGGAAGGTTGTTTAACCTTCAATTTATGGATTCGGTATTGCAGGCAAAACTTGCAGCCGGAGAGATACTGAATTTACATGCATCCAGCAGGGCCTATTCGTGGAATGTGGGCGATGTTCATTTTGTTCAGATGCAAACCTATGCAGGCGATACTTCGTATTCGGAGAGTAACCTCGACTGGTTGTCGGACGATTTGAACCGGTTTGCTTCCAAAGGGAATCCGGTGGTGTATATACAACATTACGGAGTTGATAAGTGGGCGCAGACCTGGTGGCCGCAAGAGGCGCGCAACCGGTTGTTCGATTTGCTTGATCAGTATAATCTGGCCGCATTCTTTGTCGGACATACCCATGAACCGTCTGTTCAGACTTATCGGGGTTATCCGATATACCAGGTTAATAATGCCTGGCCGGACGAGGATGGTAACGGATCCTTTGCCGTTCTGCGTCTTAAGGGCGATACGGTGGGTATTACTTCCTGTAGGTGGACCGACAGCCTCGGTCACTACGAAATCGTTCCTCCCTTTCTTAAATCGCCCCTTCCTCGCAAAATAAGTAAGGAAATTCATTACAACGCCTTTTCTCATAACGATTATTGGCGCCAGAATCCGTTGAAGGATGCTTTGTCTTTCCGCTTTAATTGCGTGGAAGCAGATCTTTACCTGATTAACGGCGAATTGTATGTATCCCACGACCGTCCGGATACGTTGGATAGTAAACGTACATTCAAGGAGCTTTATTTGAAACCATTGGCAGATCGTATCCGTAAGAATGGAGGAAAAGTATATCCGGGAAGCGACAGGCCGTTTTTACTGATGGTCGACTGCAAAACCAATGGCGACGCTATGTATCCGGTTCTGAAAGCTCAATTGGAACCCTATAAAGATCTTTTTTGTTCGGTGGAAGAGGGCACATTCAAAGAGCGTTCTGTTTTGTTTTTCCTTTCCGGCGAACGCCCTTTGACGAGTCTGCCGCCAGAAACAACCCGCATTACTTTCCTGGATGGTAAAATAGCTGATTTGGGAAAGAATATTCCCTATACGCTCATGCCGGTTGTCAGCGATAACTTTTCTGCTTTCTTTACCTGGAAGGGAGAAGGCCAGATGCCGGCGGACCAACTTAAGCGAATGCGCGAAATAATGGCGCAAGCACGTAAAGAAGGCAAACTGTTCCGTTGGTGGGGAGCACCCGATACCGAAAACTACAAGCAGTTTATATTGAAAGAAGGTATTGATCTTATCGGAGCCGACGATCTGAATTCATTGTTTACGATTCTGAACGAATCCAGGTAAGAAGATTCCGGCACTCAATCCATGCAAAAGAAAAACTCAATGGAGCTACTTGTTTTTAGTAAACAAACTCCATTGAGTTATTTATTTTTTAAATGCCTTTTAGAAAGCTTTCGGCCAATTGAAGGGCATCGGGTTTTCCGATATCCAGGATTTGAAGGTCTTCCTGCTGAAAAGCCTGTATATGCGCTTTGGCGCAGACTGCAAGATAGAAGTTTATGATAGAAAACTTACCAGTCCATTCTTCCATCCATTCAAAAACCTGCGGAGACATCACATGTATTCCATTAAACGCATATTCGATATACTGCGATGGATCGAAGTGGGGATAAATCGATTTAATCTCTCCCGTTTCTTTATTGCGCCAGCCACTAAGGTTATTCTCTTTATTGAATAACAGGTTGCGGGAAGTCTCCCGTTTGCTTACAAGAAGCGTAGCAAGCGGATTTGTTTGCAGGTGATGGTTATATAGTTCTTTTAAATTCACATTGGATACAATATCCACGTTGTGCACCAGAAAAGGTTCTTCTCCCTGCAGAAACCGGGCAGCATGCTTTATTCCTCCACCGGTTTCAAGAAGATAGTCCCGTTCGTCAGAAATATGAATTTCTAAACCAAAGTTATTATTCAGTGTAAGGAAATCGATTATCTGATCACCCAGATGATGAACGTTTACAACAATTTCATTAAATCCAGCCTCCTTAAGTTTAAGAATAACATGTTCCAGCATCGGTTTTCCCGCAACGGGGATCAGAGCTTTGGGAGTATGGTCGGTAAAAGGCTTCAGTCGTGAACCCGTTCCGGCCGCAAAAATCATCGCTTTCATAATGTCGCATCAAAGATTTGTTCAATATTCTGTTCCCTGTGAGTCAAGTGGATTTTTACACCAAATTTCTCATGAAGGTGTTCGGCCAGGTGTTGCGCAGAATAGACCGAACGATGTTGTCCGCCGGTACAACCAAAGCAAACCATCAGGTTAGTAAAACCTCTGTCGATATACCTTTTAACGGACGCATCAACCATAGTATAAGCTTCATCCAGGAATTGGGTAATCTCACCGTCTTCTTCCAGAAAGCTAATTACCGGTTCGTCTAATCCGGTAAAGTGATTATATCGTTCGTACTTACCGGGATTGTTTACAGCACGGCAATCAAAAACAAAACCACCCCCGTTGCCCGAAGGATCATTGGGTATCCCTTTCTTGTAAGCAAAGCTAACTATTTTTACTTCCAGCATCCTTTTTTGCAGATCGTCCGAAAATTGTTTTAGTCCGGTTAACTTACGCAGAATGTTGCATAAGTAAGGGTACTCAGGATAGTCCTCGTGTAAAAGCTGTCTCAGATTATTAATGGCAAAAGGCACACTCTGTATAAAGTGAGGCTTTTTTTCAAAGTAACCACGGAAACCGTAGGCACCCAGAACCTGAAGCGTACGGAATAAAATAAAATGCTTAAGCTGACTGCGGAAATAAGTTTCGTCCACCGGAATAAAGGTGCGTAGCGCGCTGATATAATCATTCAGCAACTCCTGTCGCAAATCTTCCGGAAACTTGGCTTTTGCCTGCCAGATGAAAGACGCCACGTCGTAATAAACCGGACCTTTACGTCCACCCTGGAAATCTATAAAATAAGGTTCCCCGTCCTTTATCATCACGTTCCTCGACTGAAAATCGCGGTAAAGAAACGTTGCCGAAGAATTGCGGAGAAGAACATCCGATAATTTTTGGAAATCATCTTCCAGGCAGTTTTCCTGAAAATCGAGTCCGGTAGCTTTAAGAAAACAATATTTAAAGTAATTGAGATCCCAAAGGATAGATCGTTGATTAAACTCGGGCTGCGGATAGCAGTTCGAGAAATCAAGACCATCGGCGCCCGAGAACTGAAACGAAGGCAATAGTGAAATCGTTTTCTTCAAAAGTGTACGTTCATAGTCATCAAATACACAGCTTTTTCTACCTTTCTCAACGGCATC
Organism: Parabacteroides sp.; assembly: GCA_018054455.1. Lineage (GTDB taxonomy): Bacteria > Bacteroidota > Bacteroidia > Bacteroidales > Tannerellaceae > Macellibacteroides. The sequence goes on along the minus strand of JAGPJL010000074.1, from coordinate 6,617 downwards.
GAAAAGAAGCGTATCCCCCAAATCTTCCTGAAGATAAATACTTTTGTCTTCAGAGCAGCAGTGCACCTTTGGAACAGGTAACCCTTTGCTCTTAAAATGGTCGGCCATGTAGATAAAAGCACAGTTCTCTTCGGGCGAGGTACCACTAACACCAATAAGTGTCTGCAGACCAAAAAGCCTGAAGTAACGGCGGTTTGACCCCGATGAGGGTAATTCTTCAATGTTTTCAGCCTCAGATCCTGTATAGGAAAGGTATAGCTTTTTAAGTTTTTGTATGATCATATTGTCTCGTTTTCGGCAATAAAGGTACTACAATAATTGATAACGGACAAAACAGTCTTTACATTTTAGGATCTTGTTGAACAAAAAGAGAGCCATTCATGCAATAAATAATAAGGAGTACCCCGTTGGAGTACTCCTTTATTATGATCATTAATCCAAATACACTCAATATATTTTAAAGAGAAATAAGGCTTGTTATAAAACGCCCTGAGCCATCATGGCTTTAGCAACCTTCATAAATCCGGCTACATTCGCACCCTTCACATAGTTTACTGTACCATCGGCTTCAGTACCGTATTGTACACATTGTGTATGGATAGAATTCATAATGCTCTTCAGCTTTTCGTCTACTTCTTCGCGGCTCCAGCTCAACTTGATCGAGTTTTGTGTCATTTCCAAACCAGAAACAGATACACCACCTGCATTAGCAGCTTTACCCGGAGCATATAAAACCTTGGCAGCAAGGAATTCTTCGATAGCTTCGGGAGTAGAAGGCATGTTAGCTCCTTCAGAAATAGCAAAACATCCGTTGGCAAGCAATGTTTTTGCATCGTCGCCATTCAATTCATTCTGAGTAGCGCTAGGCATAGCGATATCACATTTTTCGTTCCATGGACGTCCGCCTTCAACGAATTTGCATCCGTAATGATCTGCATATTCTTTGATACGGCCACGGTAAAGATTCTTTAAATCCATGATGTAAGCTAGTTTCTCGCTGTCAATTCCGTTTTCATCATAGATATAACCGTTCGAATCGGACATGGTAACCACCTTTGCGCCAAGTTCAATTAATTTTTCAACGGTATACTGAGCCACGTTGCCCGAACCAGACACGGTAACTACCTTACCTTTAATGTCAATATTGCGGGTCTTAAGCATTTCAAGCAGGAAGTAAACGTTTCCGTAACCAGTAGCTTCGGGACGAATAAGAGAACCACCAAATTCAAGACCTTTACCAGTGAAAGTTCCTGTATTTTCGCGGGCAAGTTTCTTGTACATACCGTACATGAAGCTAACTTCGCGGCCACCAACACCGATATCGCCGGCAGGAACGTCTGTCTGCGGACCAATATGACGCCACAATTCCATAATGAATGCCTGGCAGAAACGCATGATTTCTGCATTCGATTTTCCTTTAGGATTGAAGTCTGAACCACCTTTGCCACCACCCATAGGAAGTGTAGTAAGCGCATTCTTAAATGTTTGCTCGAAAGCAAGGAATTTAAGGATAGAAAGGTTTACAGACGAGTGGAAACGGATACCACCTTTGTACGGGCCGATTGCATTGTTATGCTGGATACGGTAACCCATGTTGGTGTGAATAGAACCTTTGTCATCCATCCAGGTAACACGGAAAGAGAATGCTCTGTCTGCGATGCAAAGACGTTCAATTAAATTGCTTTTTTCAAATTCAGGGTGTTGGTTGTAAGCGTCTTCAATTGTAGAGAGAACTTCCTCTACAGCCTGATGATACTCAGGTTCATTTGGGAAACGTCTTTTCAACGTATCCAATACTTCAATTGCCTTCATAGAATGTTAGTTTAATGTTATACCATTTTGTTATGCGCCGCGTCTTTAAAAAAGACGGTGCAAAGATACGTTAATAATTTGCCTGGGCAAACAAATGAAAGAAAATGTGCTACAAAAACATCAATTAGATATAATAATTAGAATTATTCGGACAAATGTTAGTTTTCGTTTTTTCTTTTATTTTTATAAATTGGTACAAACACGATAATTGCTGAAGCAATAAGCGCAAAAATCACTGAAAAATCTATTACTTTGCTGTATCGGATCAGCATATAGGCGAGTGCCCCCCAAAGGAGTACGAGACATACAATCTGACTATCTGTTAGTTTTCTGCGAGCCATCGACGATTATTTATTATTTTATAGAACCAATTGTACCGAATAATACCAGTAAAAACAGTATTATCGCGGTTATTGCCAATAGAATGAGTAGTTGCTTTTCTAAAGGATACTTTCTTAATACCGGAACCTTGCTGAAAATTCCGGAAGTTGGAACAGGAGGAGTTACCGTTTCTTCGTCTGCTTCGGGAGGAATCTCGTAACCGTTTGCCTTCATTATTTCCAGGGCCTTTTCTACCTGGTCATCCATTATCTGGACTTTAACGCCCCCAATGTCTATACCTCCTCCGTAAATTTGATTGGAGTATTCGTCTTTCAGGTAACATTCTATACCTTCAGATTCGAGCAAGCCACGAAGGATATACGCTTTGCTCTGAATTTGAAAACGTGCAATTTCTACTAACTTGTCCATATTGCTTAGTATATATATTGTATACAAAGAAACGAAATTTTACGAATATGACAAATTTCTTTAGTTATAAGTTTGAGGATAATATTCGTACATATTGGGGCTGGAATATTTTAAAACATCATTTTATTATAGTATTTTGATATTATTTGCATTGTATGGAGTTAATATCTACATTTGAGCAAACCATAATTATTCCAAACATTAATAATAAAAACATATGAAACTAAATTATGAGGTCCGTTATGCGGCGCATCCGGACGATGCGAAAAGCTACGATACAACCAGATTAAGAAAAGATTTCCTGATTAACAACCTGATGGTGGCCGACGAGATTAATATGGTATATACCATGTATGACCGGCTGATTGTTGGCGGAGCGGTTCCCGTAACCGAAAAGATGGAATTAACGGCTATCGATCCTCTTCGTGCTCCTTTTTTCCTTTGGCGTCGCGAACTTGGTATTATCAATGTAGGAGGCGAAGGTATTGTTGAGGTAGATGGTCACACATTCGAATTAGGTTACAAAGAAGCCTTGTATTTGGGCAAGGGCGACCGCAACGTATGCTTCAGTAGCAAAGACAGTGCAAAGCCGGCTCATTTCTATTTCAATTCGGCTCCGGCACATACAACATACCCCGACAAAAAGGTTACCAAAGCCGAAGCCAATATTCTGGAGCTTGGTAGTCTGGAAGGATCCAATCACCGGGTGATAAACCGGATGATCGTACAACAGGTTTTGCCTACCTGCCAGCTGCAGATGGGGATGACGGAACTTAAACCGGGCAGTGTATGGAATACCATGCCGGCACATACCCACCCACGTCGTATGGAGGCTTATTTCTATTTTGAAGTTCCGGCAGAGCAGGCCGTTTGCCATTTTATGGGCGAAACAAACGAAACCCGCCATATCTGGATGAAAAACGAAGACGCGGTAATTTCGCCCGTATGGTCTATCCATTCCGCTTGTGCCACCAGTAATTATACATTTATCTGGGGTATGGCAGGCGAGAACCTGGACTATGGCGATATGGACGGATGTTCAACCGAAGATCTAAAATAAGAACCATACCATGAAAACACAAAATGAAAAAATGACAAACTACCGTTGGGTAATCTGCAGCATGCTGTTCTTTGCTACAACGGTAAACTATATGGACCGTCAGGTATTATCGTTAACCTGGAAAGATTTTATCGCACCCGAATTTCACTGGACCAATGCCGACTATGGCAATATTACGGCCACATTCTCTATAATCTATGCCCTTTCCATGCTTTTTGCCGGAAAGTTTGTTGATTGGATGGATACAAAGAAAGGCTATTTATGGTCGATCGGCGTATGGTCTTTCGGAGCCTGTTTGCACGCGCTTTGCGGTATTGGTACCGAATGGGTTGTGGGACTGGACAGTGCGCAAGCGCTTAGAGTAGCCGAGGGTGCCGATCTGGTAGCTAAAATTTCGACAGTGAGTGTTACGTTTTTCATCTTGGCCCGATTTGTTCTGGCAGTAGGTGAGGCGGGTAACTTCCCTGCAGCCATTAAAGCAACCGCCGAGTACTTTCCAAAAAAGGACCGTGCTTTCTCCACAAGTATTTTCAATGCCGGAGCAACCGTAGGGGCTTTGGCAGCACCGGTAACCATTCCTTTCATCGCAGCCAGCTTTGGCTGGGAGCTGGCGTTCCTTCTTATCGGAGCCCTTGGTTTTATCTGGATGGGTGTATGGGTTTTCATTTACAAGAAACCGGAGGTACACCCTAAAGTGAATGCCCCGGAATTGGAATATATCCGTCAGGATAACGATCACGATCCGGTAGGAACAGCCGATGCGCCAACAAAAAAGATGTCGTTCAAGCAATGTTTCAGTTACAAACAAACATGGGCTTTTGCCATTGGTAAATTTATGACAGATGGTGTTTGGTGGTTCTTTCTGTTCTGGACACCCGCCTACCTAAGCTCTGTTTACGGATTAGATTCGACGCAAAGTGCACCACAGATTTTCGTACTGTATCTTATTACGTTACTATCTATCATTGGCGGATGGCTTCCAACCTATTTTGTGGAAAAGAAAGGCATGCATCCCTATGCAGGTCGCATGCGGTCTATGCTGATCTTTGCATTTTTCCCTTTACTGGCATTGCTGGCGCAGCCCTTGGGAGGCATGAATGAAGAATTCGGAACACTGGCCGTATGGTTTCCGGTAGTCATTATAGGTATAGCCGGAGCAGCCCACCAGGCATGGTCGGCCAACATCTTCTCGACGGTAGGAGATATGTTTCCGCGTTCGGCTATTGCTACAGTAACCGGCATCGGCGGTATGGCCGGAGGGGTAGGATCCTTCCTTATTAATAAAGGATCGGGTGAGTTGTTCGATTACACCACAAATACCAATATGGCGTTTATGGGTTTCCAGGGCATAGAGGCAGGATACTTTATCATCTTTTCCATTTGTGCCGTATCCTATCTGATAGGCTGGTGCATCATGAAGATGCTGGTTCCCCAATATAAGAAGATTAATTTATAATTTAAACGTAACAACACAATGGTTAATTTTTCATTAGAGGGTAAGGTTGCACTTGTTACAGGAGCATCTTACGGTATTGGCTTCGCATTGGCAACAGCCTATGCACAGGCAGGAGCAACAGTTGTATTTAACGATATCAAACAAGAGCTTGTAGACAAAGGTCTTGCCGCTTACCAGGCAGAAGGTATCAAAGCACATGGTTATGTGTGCGATGTAACCAACGAGGACCAGGTAAATGCCATGGTTGCGCAGATTGAAAAAGAAGTTGGCGTGATAGATATTCTGGTAAACAACGCCGGCATTATCAAACGTATTCCAATGCACGAAATGACTGCGGCGGAATTCCGTCAGGTTATCGATATTGACCTCAATGGTCCGTTTATTGTAGCCAAAGCAGTTATTCCGGCGATGATTAAGAAAGGACACGGAAAGATTATCAATATCTGTTCCATGATGAGCGAACTGGGACGCGAAACTGTTTCGGCCTATGCAGCGGCCAAAGGCGGTTTGAAGATGCTTACCCGCAATATTGCATCCGAGTACGGCGAATTTAATATTCAGTGCAATGGCCTTGGTCCGGGTTATATCGCTACACCGCAAACAGCGCCGCTTCGCGAATTGCAGCCAGATGGTTCGCGTCATCCCTTCGATTCGTTTATCATAGCCAAGACTCCCGCAGCCCGTTGGGGAACACCCGAAGATTTGGCTGGTCCGGCTGTATTCCTTGCATCCGATGCATCCGACTTTGTAAACGGACATGTATTGTATGTAGATGGAGGTATTTTAGCTTATATCGGCAAACAACCGAATTGATACTTACTATGAGAGTAATACTATGTTTATTCTGCGCAGCCATCTTGTTTGGCTGCGCAAATAAGAAGCTTACCGCCTTTACCGTGCACAATGCATCGGCTGCCGACCGGAAAAATGAAATGGTGGAAGTACCCTTCGATTCCGCATGGAAAGCAACCTCCTTTATCCTGGTTGATGAGGCGGGAGCGGAGATACCGTATCAGCTTACCTACAACAATAAATTGATTTTTCAGGCATCGGTTAAGGCGGGTGCATCGGTTAATTACAAAATGAAAGCCGGTACACCAAAGGCATACGATACCATCGCAACGGGTAAACAATACCCCGAACGGTTGGACGACATTGCCTGGGAAAACGACCGCATTGCGTTTCGTACCTATGGTCCGGCACTACAGGCCAGCGGCGAAAAAGCGTATGGTTACGATGTATGGGCAAAACGCGTATCCGGACTTGTTGTTGCCGAGCGTTACCGCAAGGAATTGAAGGAAGGTATTACGTACCACAACGATAACGGCAACGGATGCGACTTCTACAAAGTCGGACCTACACTGGGAGCCGGTACTGCCGCACTGCTTGTAAACGATTCAATTGCCTATCCTTATTGTTACAAGAACTACGAAGTGCTGGATAACGGTCCGCTGCGCTTCACTGTAAAGCTAACGTACAATCCCATAACAATCAAGGGAGATTTGTCCGTTGTAGAAACACGAATTCTTTCCCTGGATG
>JAGPJL010000073.1 GCA_018054455.1 Parabacteroides sp. | reverse complement strand
GCTCTTTTGTATAAGGAAGAAATCGAACGGGCAATGAAAACTTCGGGAAACAGTGGATTCCAATTGCTTGATTTGCACGATTTCCCGGGACAAGGAACTGCATTGGTTGGTCTGCTTGATGCCTTTTGGGATAACAAAGGGATTATTGAGGCTTCCGATTTTCGTAAATTTTGTGCCCCGGTAGTTCCGCTTGCCCGGTTTAAAAAGGCAGTGTACACAAATAATGAACTTTTTGAAGCGTCTGTCGATGTTGCCAATTTTGGGAACTCGGCTCTCAACAATCAAACTATCTCCTGGAGTTTAAAGGATGCGAAAGGCAAACTAATAGGCGAAGGTTCTGTTGCCTGTAATTCGTTGTTAGTAGGCAAAAACAGGCAGGTTGGCAATATACGTTGCGATCTGTCGCAACTAACAAAGGCAGAAAAGGTTGTTTTCACGCTTTCAATTGATAATACAACTTATCAGAATGACTGGAATATATGGGTATATCCGACACATCTGTCTACAGAAAATACCGAAATAGTGGTTACCCGTAATTTCAATGAGGCGGTGAGTAGTTTGGCTAAAGGTTGTAAAGTTCTTTATAATCCCGCTTTTAATTCGGTAAAAGGATTGGAGGGTAAGTTCTTATCAGTATTCTGGAGTCCGGTTCATTTTCAGAATCAGGCGGGAAGCATGGGCTTGCTGTGTAATCCGGATCATCCTGCTTTTGCCAATTTCCCAACAGATATGCATACGAATTGGCAATGGTGGTCTCTTCTGAAACAATCAAAAACAATGGTTTTGGATAGTATCGGGACAGTGGTACCCCTTGTTGAAGTGGTAGATAATTTTGTGGCAAACAGAAGATTATCCAATATGTTTGAAGCGAAATCGGGAGAGGGTAAATTAATATTCTGTTCGATGGATCTTCTGTCGGACTGGGATAAAAGACCGGAAGCCAGACAGCTTTATTATAGTCTGCTGGAGTACATGAAGAGCGAAGACTTTAATCCGTCTTACAATGTAACCGAAGCCGAAATTTCAAGTCTTTTGATAGCTAAATAGCTATATTGTAGTATTTTGTATTTTTATAAGCGATCCAACTAAATTCTAAACATTATTATCGTAAAACATTGATTATGATTCGATTTAAAACACAATTAATTATTCTCCTTTTGTCGTTGATCGGTATTACTTCCGTGCAGGCACAGGAATTCCTTTCATTGGCCGGATCATGGAGCTTTCAACTCGATTCGCTGAATGAAGGAGAAAAAAACAACTGGCAGAGTAAACAATTTAGCCATCAGATTTACTTGCCCGGAACTACAGATGAGGGGCATTATGGTTTTAAAACTTCGGGTTCCGATTTCGGTATTCTTACCCGTGCTTACAAATACTGCGGTCCGGCGTGGTATCAGCAAGAAATTATGATTCCCCGAAACTGGAATTCCAAAAGAGTTTATCTTCAGCTGGAACGTGTTATCTGGCAATCGAAAGTCTTCGTAGACGGGAAAAAGGTTTCTGTTCAGGATGCCCTTAATTCTCCGCATTGGCACGATTTGGGCTTTTTATCTCCGGGTAAACATACGCTTGCAATTCGTATCGATAATGATACCATTTATAACATTGGAGACAAAGGACATGCATATACAGAGTATACGCAAAGTATCTGGAATGGAGCTGTAGGTAAGATTCGCTTGGTTGCAAAAGATAAGATTCGACTGAGTAACCCTCAGTTGTTTACCAAAGTGAATCCATGTATTCTGACTATTAAAGATACGCTATGCAATGAATCGGGAAAGAAGGCTTCCGTTTTATTGCGCTATCAGTTGATTGATCGTCGGAGTGGCGACCTGGTTCATAGTGAGTCCGTTCCGTATATAATGGAAAAGGGAAAGAATTTGTTGAATTATACGGCGACAATGCCTCGGTCTATCCGTTTATGGAACGATATTTCTCCCAATCTGTATATCCTGAAAATGGAGATAGTGGATAAGGATAAGGTACGAGACAGCAAGGAAGTAGAGTTTGGGTTCCGGGAAGTATCTGCTTCAAAATCAAAGATTCTTCTGAATGGTAAACCTGTCTTTCTTCGCGGAAACCTTGATTGTGTGCACTTCCCTCTTACAGGATATCCTTCTTGTAAAGTAGAGGATTGGGAACGGATATTCAGAATCTATAAAGATTACGGGTTGAATCATGTCCGTTTTCACTCATGGTGTCCTCCCGAGGCGGCCTTTATAGCGGCTAATCGTATCGGAATATATATTCAGGCAGAAACAATCTGGATTGATTGGTGGATGAGTGGTCCGGCCGACCGTCCCGAAATGGAAACCAAAGGCTACCCGCAGGGCCTCGGAAAGAATCCGACGGGTGATATCTATGTGCAGAACGAATTGGAGCGTATGGTTCAGGCCTATGGTAACAATCCCTCTTTTATTATGATGTGTATTGGCAATGAGTTGGGTAATTCCGATTTTGATGTGATGGAGAAGTGGATGAAAAAATACCACGATTCCGATAACCGTCGACTTTATTCGACTTCAACTGCCCGTAAAATAATGCCTTCGGATCAATTTATTGCCACACATTATATGGACAAGATAGGTGGTACACGTGGTATAAAAGGTGGAGCATCGCTGGATTGGGACTTCGAAGAAGTATATTCGAAATCAACCATTCCGGTTCTTTCGCACGAAATAGGACAATGGCCGGTATACCCTCGCTGGAGTGAGATTAAAAAATATACAGGCGTTCTGAAAGCACGTAATATGGAAGAGTTCCGGTTGCAGGCCCGGAAGAATAACCTGGAAGAACAAAATGAAGATTTTGTGCGTGCTTCGGGTGCGTTGAATCAAATCATGTATAAATATGAAATCGAATCGTTTTTACGAACGCCTTCGTGTGCAGGGATTCAGTTGCTAAGCCTTCAGGATTATCAAGGTCAGGGTGAAGCATTGGTTGGATGGCTTGATGTTTTTTATGACAGCAAGGGAATTACTACTCCCGAAAAATTCCGGTCTCATCACGACTCCATTGTTCCATTGCTCCGTTTGCCTAAGTTTGTGTGGAAAAATGAGGAAGCATTTACGGCTACTGTGCAGTTGGCTCATTATGGAGACTATGATATTACAGATGCTGTTTATTGGAAAATTAAAGATGAATTGGGAAATGTAATTGACCAGGGTACTTTTCCTTCTCAATTAATTAAGCAGGCTTCGTCTGATAAATCAGGTGTAATACGATGCGAGTTATCTGCTGTTAACAAGGCTTCCAAGCTGACAATCGAGGTTGGTCTGGCAGAGCGTCCGATAAAGAATACCTGGAATATTTGGGTATATCCGGCAAAACAACGGGTTGTTCAGGGGGATGTTTATGTAACAGACCGTTTTGATGCTGAAGCAGAAAAAATGCTTCATGCCGGCAAGAGTGTGTTGCTTGATGCTTCGGCTTTAGGTACAGATATTTCTTCCGATCCGATCAGCTTTTATCCGCTTTACTGGTCGCTGACTTTCTTCCCCGGTCAGGGTAAGAATACGATCGGAATGCTGGTTTGCGACAATCATCCTGCTTTGGCTCAGTTTCCTTCAGATTACCACAGCGACTGGCAATGGCAGTCTATTTACAAGAATGCCCGTGCGTTTTATTTGAATGATATGCCCGAAAACTATAAGCCAATAGCGCAACCTGTGGATGATTTTCACAGGAACAACAAGCTGGGGGCTATTTTTGAAATGAAGGTGGCAAGAGGGAAACTGTTGATTTCAGGATTTAGCTTGAAGGACGATGCTAATCCGGTTGCCAAACAATTGAAACATAGTTTGCTCTCTTATATGAATTCGCAGGAATTTAATCCTGAACAAGAGATAACAATAGCAGATTGCCGTACTCGTTTCTCTTTTGTTGAGCCAGTCAAGAGCGAAGCTCCTAAAGAGTTTGCCCAATCTATTCTTTATATAAAGTGCGCGTCAAAGCAAAAGGAGATTAACCAGGATGTTTCATGGAGTAAATTGAACGACGCTTTTGAGGTGAAAAAAGGAACCGATTATATTGTTACGTGCGATGGAACGTGGAAAGACGAACAGGGTGCTGCCTGGCAGGGTAAAGACATAAGATTAGAGGTTAAATGTCCGGCAGGTGTAATTGGTTCTCTTTATGTGTTTTTTCACGACTGGAGCGATGACGGACGAAAAGGGTTGATCAATTTTGAAGGAAGAGATTATAAACTGAATGAACACAATGGTAAAGGCCAGTGGGTTAAATTACATGTGATGAGGGAAGATTCTAATGATGGGGTAATTGTGCTAAAAGCCAAAGCCACTTCAGGGCCTAATTTGATGATTTCTCAAGTTGCTTTTGTAGAGGAATAGTTTATAAGATTTTATATTTGTATTTCATTGTATAATCCATGCATAAATAGTTACTATTTATGCATGGATTTGTTGTGTTGACCTTTTTGTGGATATAGAAGTGTAAAATATTCTTTTCTCTTTAGGGGATAATCCTTTTTTTTGCGTCTTATTAGTAGTTTATAATAAATACTATAACCAGAAAGCATGAAAAAGAATTTGGCTTTATTATCTTTATTACTCGCGGTTACAGGATGCGGCAATGTGTCGAAGTCGACAGTCGCTTTCGAGCCAGCGGAGACTAATTCGCTGAGAGCTCCGGCTTATCCTCTGGTAACCATCGACCCATACACCAGCGCATGGTCGTTCTCCGATAAACTTAATGAAGAGGAGACTAAACATTGGACTGGTAAATCTTTTCCTTTATTGGGTGGCATCCGGGTGGACGGAAAGTCCTATCGTTTTATGGGCAGGGAAGAGATCCCTCTTTTGCCTGTTTTGGAAACTGCTGCAAGCACTAAATGGGAAGGTTTTTATACAGAAAAGAAGCCTGCAGGGAACTGGATGGCTGCCGATTATCAACCAACCGGCTGGGGAAAAGGAGTGGGAGCTTTCGGAACAGATGAAAATCCCAACCGTGAAACAGTCTGGAACAGCAGGGATATCTGGGTACGACGCAGTTTCGATTTAACGGAGGATGTAAGCAAAGAGTCTCTTTTTCTGAAATTTTCGCACGATGATAATATTGAAATATATATCAATGGAATAGAGGTTGCTACCACGGGCCGTGGATTGAACTATGATCTGATCAAGGAAATACCGGCCGAAGTGACTGCTACATTGAAACCTACCGGCAACGTGATTGCTGCTCATTGTATGAATGATGTGGGCGGTGGATACGTTGACTTTGGTATCATGAAAAAAGTGAAAAGAGGAGATACCTTTGAAGCAAAAGCCGAACAACTTTCTGCCAATGTGCTGCCAACCCAAACGTTCTATACGTTCCGTTGCGGACCGGTTGATTTGGATGTGATCTTTACGGCTCCCATGCTGATGGATGATCTTAACGTAATGACTTCTCCGTTTAATTACCTGACTTATCAGGTTCGGTCAACAGACGGGGCATCGCATGATGTGCAGATTTATGTGGAAGCTACACCTCAGTGGGCCGTAGATAAGATAGAACAGCCGGTAACTTTCGAAAAGGGAAGCAAGAATGGAATAAGTTATCTTAAAACCGGAACGACCGAACAAGCTGTGTTAGGTAAGAAAGGCGACGACTTACGTATCGATTGGGGGTATTTTTATCTGGCTTCTCCCGAAAATTCAAGCACTGCATTGAAATTGAACTCTTACTATGACAGTAAGAAGGAATTTATGACTACCGGAACGTTGAGTCCCGAAGCCGGCCGTACTTCCGAAGACATGCAGAAAGAGATGACTGTGCTGGCCTTTACAGATAATATGGGCAAGGTGGGCGACAAGAAAACGGGTGGTCACCTGATGATTGGTTATGATGATTTGTATGCCATTCAGTATTTTAATGATAACCGGATGGCTTATTGGAAGCAGGACGGCAAAGTAGATATTTACAAGGCTTTCGAAAGTGGTGAACGTACTTACCAGGAGATGATGAAGCGTTGTGGTGAGTTTGACAAGCAAATGATGGCGGATGCAGCTGCTGCCGGAGGCAAAGCGTATGCCGAATTGTGTGCTTTGGCTTACCGACAGGCAATAGCCGCACATAAACTGGTGACTGATAAGGAGGGTAATTTGTTGTTCTTGTCTAAAGAAAACTTTAGCAACGGTTCTATAGGTACGGTGGATGTTACTTATCCTTCGGCTCCTATGTTTCTGGTGTATAACCCCGATTTGCTGAAGGGAATGCTTAATCCGATTTTTTATTACAGCGAGAGTGGGCAGTGGACCAAACCTTTTGCAGCGCACGATGTGGGTACTTATCCGTTGGCTAACGGTCAGACGTACGGTGGGGATATGCCTGTGGAGGAATCGGGTAACATGTTGATATTAACTACCGCGATCGCTTGTGTGGAAGGCAACGCCGATTATGCAGCCAAACATTGGGATGTGCTGACTATCTGGGCCAATTATCTGCAGAAGGAGGGGTTGGATCCTGAAAATCAGTTGTGTACCGACGACTTTGCGGGTCACTTTGCTCATAATACCAACTTATCCATCAAGGCCATTATGGGGGTTGCCGGTTATGGTAAACTGGCCGGAATGCTTGGAAAGAAAGATGTTGAGGCACAGTATATGCAGTCGGCGCGCGATATGGCTGCCAAGTGGGTGGACATGGCGAAGGATGGCGATCATTACAAGCTAACGTTCGATCAGCCGGGAACCTGGAGTCAGAAGTACAACCTGGTATGGGATCGTCTGCTTGGTTTCAATATTTTCCCAACCGAAGTGGCTGCTACCGAGCTTGCTTACTATAAAACAAAACAAAATGCCTTTGGCTTGCCTCTGGATAACCGCGAAGATTATACAAAATCGGACTGGATTATTTGGACTGCTTGTCTAACCGGATCGCAAGCCGACTTTGATGCGTTGGTGAATCCGGTATGGAAATATGCAAACGAAACCACTACGCGTGTGCCTTTGAGTGACTGGCATATGACTTCCGACGGAACACAGCGCGGCTTCCAGGCCCGTTCGGTTGTGGGTGGTTACTTTATGCGTGTGTTGGAAAAAAAGCTCATGAAATAATATATGTGTTCTCTTTTCTTATAGACTCAATTTCAAATCCAAGAGGGGAAGGACCCCTCTGTTAAGGTGGATTTTCTTTGTTTTGTGTTTTGCGGTCGTGGACTCGTTTTATAACGTCCACGACCGCATTTTTTTTATGAGCACCTGATAGTTCTGTGTTATTCAGTGCTGCTGAGATCTGATTTCCAGATTAAGACCGGCTGATCTGAAGCCCTTTGTCTGATAGATTCATATCCACGAACCTTGCGTTGGCATTGGGGGGATTCTGGGTGAGAATCTCACGAATCCGAATTGCAGCCAAAGGATCTTTGGCGATCATATACAGATAACCTCCTCCTCCGGCCCCCGGAAGTTTGTACCCTAACGTGTAATCTTTGATTTGTGCAATGATGGATTCTATTGAAGGAGGATTGGTTCCGCTGTCGAGTGCTTTGTTGAGTCGCCACGACTTTCCAACCAAAGCCGCTGTTTCTGCAAAATTTCCCCGTAGAATGGCTTCGTAGGTATCCAGCGCGTGCAGCTTCATTTCCTGCAATAGCTCCAGATGTTCGGTGGAATTCAGAAACATGCCGCTTACAATTTCTGCCAGTATGCCTTTGGCTGTCCGGGTTATTCCGGTGTAGTAGAGCAAATGACATGCTTTGTATTCCGCACGGTTGAAAATAAAATCGGGTAACCAACGGACCAATGGAAGCTGATCGAAACCTCGTCCGGTTTGCAATAGTTTTACTCCTTGCAGTACGCCTCCGTACTGATCCTGCCATCCGCCACCGGTGGTAAGCAATTGCTCCAGCACCAGCGTACGTCTGCATATTTCATTTTTATCCCATGCCAATCCACAGAAATCGTTTACGGCTCCCAATACTGTGGCGGCAAGTATCGAACTTGTGCCTAACCCGGATCCTGCAGGAATTGCCGCAAGCAGTGTAACTTCGATACCCGATCCGAATTCTTTAAGTCGTTCTTCAAGGGTAGGGTAGCAGCCTGTTCCGAATTGCGGAGCGAAGCCTGCCAGCGAAAGGGCTGCTTTGGGAATAGAGAAAGGCGAGCCTACTTTGGTAAACTCTTTCAGTTCCTCGTAAGTACTTATTACTTCCATGGCTCCCAGATCGATAGACCTAAGCACTATTTGGAAGGTTTTACTTGGTTTGATGTAGACTTGCAGGGGCGGCTGACCGTTTAATTCGATGGCCATGTTTACCACATTACCACCAGAGTAGAGACAAAAAGGCGGTGTATCCGTCCATCCCCCGGCAAGGTCGATACGAACGGGACTGCGTCCCCATACGATCTGATCGGAAAAAACACTGAGGTGTGGTTCCTGTTTGTTGTCGGAAACAGATCCGGCCAAACCCTCGCGAAGTAAAGCGAATGAGGCCTTTTCATCGTCGGTGTAATTGCTATCGCCTTTAAGGCGAAGCGTGCGTGCACGGAACATGTGGTTGTGCATGCGGCTCAATAGCGGGGCGTCTTCCGGCAATGCAGGCGGAACGGCTAAGCCTCCACGTGCAAATTCATTGGCGGCATCGGACAAATTGAGCTGATAAAACACACTTCGCTCGTAATTATCCGCCAGCTGCGTCCAGTTATCTTGCCTGAAAAGGGTGCGTTGAGCATATAGCCTGGATAAGTTGGCCGTTGCCGATATCTCATCCGCAGATAGTTTTTCGGCAGTTAGCCACAGGGCTTTGCCTTCTGCCAGCCCGGGTTCGTTTATCATCCAACGTAACAAAACTCCCAGATTTTCAATGGATTCGCAAACCGGGAAAATGGCAGCCGATTGCAAGTCTTCTGTATTTCCTTTCAATTCCTTTTCGGATTCAATTCCGCGGGCAATAAACCATTCGCTCACGGGTTTCCCCATCCACAACGTATGTTTATTGGATAGCTCTCCTTTAAATGCATCATTTAGTCCGTATGGACGAGCTACCCACGACGTATTTCCAACAGGGACAACATCCACACATATTCCAGCCGGAACCGATAGCTCCCAGTCGTTTGCCGGAACTCCTGTAACGATGTTACCTTGACTTAGTTTCCAACGGTTTCCAATGTAGCTGTTTTCTATCCAAACGTTTTCGTTTTCGGCCGTGAGAGGTCCTTTCATGATGGCATTCTGAACGAACATAGCCGGATTGGGTTTTACCTTACGGTGCATAATCTCACGCTGGTCGCGTACCAGATTCTGAACGGACAACGTGGAGGATATAAGCTCGCGGCTGGTGCCATAATGATAAAACTCGCCACCGGGTAAGGGTAGAATAGCCACCGAAAGTTGGTTGATAGCGGGGTCTTTTACCTTAGGATTCGTACCTAAAGCACGGCCAAAATCGGAATAAAGGTCGTAATATTTTAATCCGTTGGCTCCGTCGCCTTCGGAACGTTTCATAAGAAGTTCAACAGCACGGTCGCTGAGCAACCAGATGCCAATATCCATAAGAAAGAGGTGCGTCTTGGCAAGCGATCCGAGCTCCTCGAGCGACGGCTTCTGCAACATAAAGTCGAGGGCGTCCGGATGCTTGCGGTCTGAAACAAATACCCCGTGATGAGTAGCCAGTGAAGGCTCCACCCAAAGACCGTAACAAACCACATCGGCTTCGGGAATGGGTTGCAACGCTTTTTCCGAACGGATGTACACATCTCCGCTGGCAATAAGGGTATGCATGGAATCGGGAGCCAGATTCATGATCCGCTCGTAAAGGGGTAGCTGCAAATCCAGGAGTTTTTGTCCCAGCCGCTGACCGCGTTCCCAGCGGAAGACGGGAATAGGAGTAAGTATCTTTCCCGAAGGAGCATAACCGGGCAGGCGTCTGCTCTGTCCGCCTGCATGCAGAAGGATACGTTTTTCTCTGGCAAGCCATTCGGTACTTTCCGTTGTATTGTCTTCATTTTCCCTGCAAGCCTCAAGTAGCCATGTAGTTCCTCCTCCGGATCCAAGTTTGGATCCTACAGGATCGGATGTGCAAAACCATTCTTCTCTGGATGCGTTTTCCAGTTCATGAAAGCAATCAACCAAATTTGGAGGAAGCGACAGTAATTTCCGTATCATATCTTGTTCTTTGTTTTATCCAATGCACAAATGTACATTTTAATTCCGGAAAAAGGAAGAACGAACGGATTAGCTTTCTTTTATGAGTTTGTTTTTCAGAATGGTCTCCAGCGCCTGCTCCTTGAAAGTTCTGGAAACAGGTATTTTAAATTTACCAATCCCCAGCATGTTTCCTTCAATGGAGTTGATAGTTCCAATATTTACTATAAACGATTTATGTACCTGAACAAAACGATTTGAGGGAAGGTTTTGCAGGATAGTACGTAGGGTGGAATGGGTAATTACCCTCCCATCGTTAGTTTGGATTGCCACATAGTTTTCGACGCCTTCGATATACAGAATATCTTTAAAGCATAGTTTTTCCAGTTTCAAAGTGGTTTTTACAAAAAAATATTCCTGTGTTTGCGGAGCAGCAGCCGGGGTTGCCTGATCGTACACTTTGTTGACAGCCTTCAGAAACCGTTCGAAAGAGATGGGTTTCAGTAGGTAATCACTCACTTCCAGGTCGTATCCCTTTATAGCATATTCGGCATAAGCACTGGTAATTATTACCTTAGGTAGGATATTCAGGCTGTTTAATAAATCAATTCCAGACATATAAGGCATCTCTATATCCAGAAAAAGTAAGTCCACCTGATGGGTTTTTAGCATGCTGTTTAGTTGAATGGCATCCTCGCATACGCCAACCAGTTCAAGAAAGTCAATTTTTTCCACGTAGCTTTGCAGCCCCTTGCGGGCAATGGGTTCGTCGTCGGTTATGATACACCTTAGTTTCATGCTAATACTTTATTATTGCCGGCGTACTCATCCGGATTATTCAACTTAATTTCAAGAATCGCAGTATACATGCCGGAAGTTTTATTCGTGCTTATCTTGTGTTTTTCAGGGTACAAAAGTTCGAGTTGCCTCTGCAGATTTTCCAATCCGATTCCACCCTTATTGCCTAAAAAATTTCCATTTGCCGGAATGGCGTTTTCAACTTTCAGAACCAATGCGGTTTCATTCTCCAGATAGGCATTAATCCGGATCCAATAATCGCCCCCTACATATTTAAAGGCATTTTCGATAAGAGGGAATAGCAGAAGGGCATGTATTTGTTGCTTTTTAAGTTGCGGATCGAAAGAAAAATCCAGCTTTAGTGTTTCCTTCATCCGCATCTTTTGCATATCTATATAGGTTTGTATGAATTTGAACTCCTGCTCGATTGTCACCATCTGATTTACATCGTACAACTGGTAGCGTAACAGATCGGAAAGTTTTTCTATTGTTTCGCGAGGAGCGGTATTGTTTTCATCTATCTGAAAATAGATTGTATTCAGCGCATTAAACAAAAAGTGCGGGCGAAACTGTGCTTTGAGGTACTTTAATTCGCTTTCCATTTGCATGCTTCGTATTTTTTCAGTCTGTAATTGCTGTTCAATGTAAGCATTAAGAATTTGTCCGCCCCGGTAAAAGGAGTAGTTAATGATTAGAATCAAGTCAACGATAACGCTGGCAATTACGAAATCGTCCAATCCGGGGGGATCATTTGTAAAATAGTGAATAATAACAATGCAAGGAATAATAATGATAATACCTAATATCATTATGATGAAATACTCCATCAACAGCTTTTTTATATTCAGCTTGTTTGTATAACGGTTGTTCCTTTTAAGAAAATAGGCTAAAATCGCCTGAAAAAGGAACGCGATGATCAAGGTTGAAACCCATTCGATAAGGTTATATATCAACGGCCTTTCCCAGAATTTGTATCCCATAGGAATATCGGTGACAAGTCGGATACCTGCTGTGATAATTACAGATAAGATGAGGGGACCTGTCCAGTACCATACACCAAATCGTTTTATATGCTTATCGTTATTTCTCATAAGATGCTTGTCGTTTTACAAATTTATACGTTTTGAATCAAACGCTTCTCCTTTTTTCTTAAATTCTTTCGATTCATATCCTTTCTTAAACTTCCATGAAAAAGAGATGCCCAACAGGCACCGGTCTTCTTTCTCGTATGTTCTTACAACGCTTTGCTCTATCATTGTATTCATATTAACCCGGTTCGTATGAAAGATATCGTTCGAAAATATGGAAATGGTTGCTTTATCATTCCATAACTTTTTTTGAATTCCGGCAGATAACTGTCCAAATGAAGCAATATTCATCTGCCCCAGAGCCATTTTTCCATTATAATAACCGGTTATTTCGGCTGCCCATCCTTTAGCAAACAGAATACGGTTGCTAAGATGCATCATTAGTGTCTTTTTTCCACTTTTGCTTGCATTCAACGGCATATTCCAGGCGTATTCGTTGCGAGTAAGTCCGATGTTAAGACTGGATTGAAGGCAAGTAAGTGGTGATAAATTTCCAACACTTGCTTTTACACCATACGAATTATAAGTGGCCAGGTTCATCGGCATTACATATACCCGGTTATTGGTCTCACTCATTTTAAAAGATTTGGCAATGACATCCTTTGTGTGGCTATAAAATAAAGTAAGTCTATAATTGCTTTTGTAAATGTAAGAAAAATCAAAGTTATCAGCGAACTGTGGCTGCAAAGCTGTATTTCCCTGTTCGTATGTATAGGAGTCGAAAATATAAACAAAAGGATTCATATCATGGTAATTGGGCCGGTCAATTCTTTTTCGGTAAGACAGGTTCAGCGAATTCTTTTTTAGAAATGAATAACTTAGTGAAATTGAAGGAAACAGATTTGTATATGACTTGGTAAACGACGAGTCCCGAACGACTTTGTTGCCTGGTAAATTCCCTTTGATATGCGTGTTCTCCAATCTAATTCCCGCTTCCAGTACTATCGAATTTATTGATATTAGGCTACTTGCATACATAGCGTTAATGTTTTCCTTATATAAAAAGCGAGTACTTAATCCGTAGTCCGGTTGCCACCCTTCAATTGTCTTATTTTTATAATCAGAAATATCGTCAATTTTAACCAATATGGATTTTAATCCTGCATCGAAAACCAATTTTTCGGATACAGGGTAAGTCAGGTCTACTCTTCCGGAATACAAAATGATAGTCCCTTTTTTTAGCCCTTTAGATTCAGATTTTGAACCGGGATTTTTCTCGTAAGCAAAAATGTCGTTATGAAATTGATCATTGTTTACAGAATGATGCAGATAATCGAATGAAGAGCTCAGTTCTTTTCCTGCGCTGTCAATTTTATGCAGCATTCCCATGCTGGCGTTGAAGTTATTCCTTCTGTTTTCGTTATCTGTCGACGAGCTAATAGATGAGTCCCTTATTCCAATATAATTATTGAATGATGAACTCATGGAACCATTCTCAGTCCGATTGTTTTTGTATCCGTTGGCCGATAATTCGAATGAGGTTTGTGTAGATGCAAAATACTGTATCCCTGCTTTATAGTAGTGCGATCTGTCGTTGCGCTTTCTGTAACTATCCTGGTTGTAAGTTGAATTATATACTGGATTTGTTTTGTTCAGTTTTCGGAATACTTGTAAATCCACGTAGTTGTGCCCTGTGTAATAGCCATACATGCCAAAGAGATTAAACTTTCCGTTTCGGTGATTAAATGACAGGTTGTTATTGGTTTTTCCATATTTACCTTGCTCGAAGTTTGTATTTATACCTAAGTCGAAACCGACTGTCCGGTTTCTTTTTGTACGGATATTTATGATTCCCGAATTTCCACTTGCATCGAATTTCGAGGACGGATTTGTAATTAGCTCGATCTTTTCGATGGACGAAGAGGGGATGGATTTTAGATAGCTTACAAGTTCTTCTCCCTCCAGATAAGAAGTCCGGCTGTCGAGCATGACTTTTGTTCCATTTTTTCCATTTAGAGATACGTTTCCTTTATTATTAATGAATACACCAGGAAGTGTTTCAAGCACATTAAATGCATTTTTACCAGTATTGATAATAGATGCGTCCAGATTGATTACCGTTTTATCGGCCTGAATTTCTATCAGTGGTCTTTTGCCAACAACCTCTACCGATCCTAGTTTCATAGCATCCGGAATTAAATAAACTGTATCCAACGGAATGGGATTTTTTCCATTAAGGTAAACGCTTTTTACCTCTTTCTGAAAGCCAAGCATAGACATCTCGATAAGGTAATTCCCGGTTGTAAGATCCTTTAGGCGAAAGTTACCCCTTTCGTCCACGGCTGTACCAGTAACGAAGACAGAATCTCTGCTGTTTAGTAAGACAATATTGGCTCCTTCGGCCGGAAGCTTGTCGCATGTAAACACATTTCCCGAGATTGCGATGCTTTGTTGCGCATAGAGTGGATGGGTTACAAGGATTATAAGTAACGTAATAACAAAGTTGGTCCGATTCATAAGATTTGTTTTTATGCAAATCTAGATATGAAGATTATCTCTGTCAACTTTATTTGACCAACAGCATTACTTTGTTGACAAAATACAAAATCCCGGAATTAAGAGTATTTCGGGATTTTAAATTATTATCCGAATTAATCAATCCGGAGTTTATACATCAGATTATAGCCAATCGAGTACAGGTACGTCACATACTACCTCTTGATAAACTAAATATATTAAGAATAGTAGTATCAGGATTAAAACAACTATACTACATGTTTGGATTATTCTCCATTTCTTTATGTAAGCATCATATGCTTTCTTATCTTCAAAATATGGTGTCTTTCCCATGAATAACGCTATTTATTATAAATAATATGAATGATAGTTATATTTACATTTGCTTCTTGTTCAGTTCTTTGTATATTGAGCGAGGAGTATTGTTGAGATATCGCTTGCAATAATTTACAAAATGAGATGGAGTAGCAAATCCAATTTCTTGAGACAGATTTTTTACATTCACATAGGGTTGAGTTAATTTCTCCAAAATGAACTTGTTTTTTTGTTGGATAATCCATTGATAAGGAGTATCGTTGAAGTGCACTTTGAACTTTCGGGTTAATGTTTTTGTAGATACATTGCATCTGTTTGCTAGTTCTGTAACATTACAGTCGATGGTGAAATTACTTAACACCTGAGTAATAAAGTTATTTTGGCTATTTAATACCGGAGAAAGAAAACGTGCTATCTTTTTCCTGTCGTAAGTTAAATGTAAAAGTAAAAAGAACTCTTTTTCTTTTATTTTATAAAATTGTTTACAGGATACGCCGGTGTTTAAATAATTGATAATGCTTAAAATGAAAAGATTCATGGATTCATTCATTTCTAATGTCTCCATCTCTATGTCTTCTACAGGAATATCGTTTGTAATGCTTTCTAACGACATCTGTTCGCATAGGTTTGTTAGGTTGTCGAATTGCAGAGTAACCAAAGATGTATCTTTGGTTGCTACACCTTCAATGCTCTCTTTGTCTTTTATTCTTAGAAACAGATGACCTGCATCAAATACATTTGGATCCTTATCCGTTAGATTAATAGTGAGTTGTCCGCTAGAGATAAAGAAAATTTTGTTCTTATC
>JAGPJL010000170.1 GCA_018054455.1 Parabacteroides sp. | reverse complement strand
GGTTAATAAGTAATTTCGATGAGTTGGCTTAAATAAAACGAGATTATTTTCTTCAAAAGAAAAGGGGTACCTTGCGAGTACCCCTTTCCGTAAGTAGTATCTGTTATTTCTTTAAATCAGCGTCCATGGCTGCAGCCGCTTTACGACCATCTCCCATGGCAAGTATAACTGTAGCACCACCACGAACAATATCGCCTCCGGCATAGATATGGTTAACGGCAGATTCCATACTTTCCTGGTTTACCACAATAGTTCCCCATTTGGTAACTTCGAGTCCCTTGAAGGATTGCGGAATAAGCGGATTGGGCGAAACACCGATGCTAACGATCACCTCGTCCACTTCGATTGTCTCAATAGCTCCTTCGATGGGAACCGGACGGCGTCTGCCTGATGCGTCAGCCTCTCCCAATTCCATTTTCTGAAGAACCATATGGGTTACGCATCCCTTTTCGTTTCCTTTGTATTCGAGCGGATTATGCAGTGTGAGGAATTCAATGCCCTCTTCTTTAGCGTGTTTAACTTCCTCAATTCGTGCAGGCATCTCTTCTTCGCTGCGACGGTATACAATAATGGCACGGTCGGCACCCAAACGACGCGCCGTACGCACAGAGTCCATCGCCGTATTACCTCCGCCAATTACAGCAACCCGTTTCCCCATAAGTACGGGCGTATCCGATTCGGGATTGGCCGCATCCATTAAATTAACGCGGGTAAGGTATTCGTTGGACGACATTACGCCAATCAGGTTTTCGCCTGGTATGTTCATAAAGTTAGGTAAGCCGGCTCCACTGGCAATAAAGATGCCTTTAAAGCCATCTTCCTGCAGCTGTTCCTGACTAATCGTTTTACCAATAATGCAGTTCGTAATGAATTTTACGCCCATTTTGCTTAATACGTCAATTTCGACGTCCACAATTTTGTTTGGAAGACGGAATTCAGGAATACCATACTTAAGTACGCCTCCAATTTCATGAAGGGCCTCAAATACAGTAACATCGTAACCTCTTTGCGCCATATCACCGGCAAAAGAAAGACCTGCAGGTCCCGAACCGATAACAGCCACCTTGATTCCGTTCTTTTCAGGGATCGAGGGGACAGAAACCTGACCGCTTTCGCGTTCATAATCGGCTGCAAAACGTTCCAGGTAACCAATGGCAACGGCCTCTTTCTTTAATTTCTGAGTATAAATGCATTGGCTTTCGCATTGTTTTTCCTGAGGGCAAACACGACCGCATACTGCAGGCAGTGCACTGGTTTCCTTAAGAGTCTTGGCAGCTTCAAGGAAATCACCTTTTTCTATTTGTTTTACAAACGTTGGAATATTGATGCTAACCGGACAGCCGTTCATACAAGTAGGATTCGGACAATCCAAACAACGCTGTGCTTCCTGCATAGCTTGCTCGGCAGTTAAACCCAGATTTACTTCCTCTTTATTATGGCTGCGATATTCTGCATCAAGTTCATTCATATGAACCCGTGGAATATCTGTTCTTTCTTTATTTTTCTTGTTTTTTCTTAGCTCTTCTCTCCATTGCTCGGCACGGCGGGCAGCTATTAATTCTTCGGTAGTCATATGCTCTGCGCGTTTTTTTTATTTCTTATTCAGCCCATTATAAGCGCCCAGGCGCATTATCATTTCATCGAAATCAACCTGATGAGCATCGAACTCGGGTCCGTCTACACATACAAATTTAGTTTTACCGCCTACAGTAACACGACAAGCACCGCACATACCGGTTCCGTCTACCATAATTGTATTTAGGGATGCAACGGTCGGAATATTATATTTTTTAGTGAGCAAGGAAACAAACTTCATCATAATGGCCGGACCAATTGTTACGCAGAAATCAACCTTTTCGCGGTTGATAACTTCTTCGATTCCGTTGGTTACTAATCCTTTTTTTCCGGAAGTACCATCATCGGTCATTACAATTACTTCGTCCGAATTCGCCCTCATCTGCTCTTCCAGAATAACCAAATCTTTCGTTCTGGCTGCTAAAACCACGATAACGCGGTTGCCTGCTTTATGCATTGCTTCTACAATAGGCAGAAGCGGGGCACAACCTACGCCACCACCTGCGCAAACAACAGTACCTACTTTTTCGATGTGTGTTGCTTGTCCCAGAGGTCCAACTAAATCGGTAATGTAATCCCCTTCGTTCAGTTCGCATAGTTTGCGTGAAGATTCGCCTACCGTTTGAATTACCAGAGTGATTGTACCCTTTACGGTGTCTGCTGCAGCGATGGTAAGAGGAATACGTTCTCCCGTTTTTCCCACTTTGACAATCACAAAGTGACCTGCCTTACGTGAGCGTGCGATAAGCGGAGCCTCAACTTCCAGCTTAACTACGTTTGCAGAAAAATGTTCTTTACTTACAATTTTGTTCATTAAGAATGTTCTTATTGATAGTCTGTGTTAATATGTTTTTGGCAAAAGTACGCAATAAATGCATATCTGATAGTTATATGCTTAAAAAAATGACATTATTCAAACAATCCTTCATCTCTTACAAACATAAGGATAGCCGAATGAGGCACAATCAGATACGTCTCGTTGTCGAATAGAATTTCGTAAGCCGAACTCTGTAAATAAACGGCCAGATCGCCTTCGTGAGCCTGAAGTGGAAGGTAATGCACTCCTTCTCCTTTTTTCTTTTCCCAGATTTCATGTTCTTCTGTTTGTGAAGGCAGAGGATACCCGGGCCCGGCTTTAATTATGTATCCGCTTTGGATCTTTTCGCCCTGTTGAACGGAAGGAGGCAGGTATAAACCCGTTTTAGTCTGACTTTGCGGATTCTTAGGCTTAATAAGCACTTTGTCGCCTACCATGAATAACTTGGCTAAATCTTTCGGATCTATAGATAATTGCATATATGTATATGATTTTCTTATTACTGATTGCAAAGATACAGGTACTAATGGAATAAAGCAATCCGTAACATGAAAAAAGGAAACAGTTGATTCCCTGCTCTTTTAAAGAAGTGTTTGCTTTTTGAATCTTTTAATCTGATGCCACAAGAACATCCAGGCCGTTACGGCAGCCAGCAGATCAGACAATGGGGCTGCAAGCCAAACCCCGTCTAATCCGAAATAATCCGGCAGGATAAGTATGGCAGGAATTAGAAACAAACATTGTCTGCTTAAACTCTGGACCATCGATTTCCATGCAATTCCAATGCTTTGAAAAAATTGCGCAATTACAACCTGCGAGCCTACTACCAAAAAGGCCATGAGAGAAAGCCGCAACGCATTGGCCGATATGGAAAGCATAAGAGGATCGTTGGTAAAAGCACGGACTACGAGGTCAGGGAAGAACCAGCTACAGATAAATCCAACTCCTGTCGCTACAGTAGCTATACGAATTACCAACCAGAGCGTTTCCATCACCCGGTGAATATTCCCGGCTCCGTAGTTAAACCCTACAATAGGTTGCATTCCTTGCGACAGCCCTAAAATGAACATAACAAGGAGCATGGCAAAGCTCGTAATAATCCCGTTGGCACCAACGGCATAGTCACCGCCATAGTTTTTTAGCGCGTTAATCATCAGAACATTAACCATGCTTCCGGCAAGCTGCATGGCAAAAGGAGACATTCCGATGCTAACGATTGCAATGACAATTTTAGGCTTAAGGGTAAAATACTTCCGGTGAAAACGTACAATACTATCCTTTTGAATAAAATGGTGCATTACGAATGCAGCGCTTACAGCCATGGAAATAACCGTAGCGATTGCCGCACCCCGGATACCCATATTTAATCCAAATATGAATATAGGGTCGAGAATTACATTTAGAAATGCTCCGATAAGCATGGTAATCATCGCTTTGCGAGGATATCCCGATGCCCTCATCACAGCATTGTAACTAAAGCTCAGTCCGGCCAGAATATTTCCGGGAACTGTGATGTAGAGATACTCCTCGGCATAAGGAATTGTCTGCTCGCTTCCGCCGAACCAAATCAAGAGCTCTTTCATGAAAACAAGCGAAACGGTGATCGTAATCACGCTTAGAATAAGCGTTAGTATGAGGGCATTTCCCAGCACATTCTCCGCTACATCGTTCTCTTTTTTCCCCAGGTGGATAGAAACCCGTGCAGCAGTACCTGCTCCGACCAACATGCCGAATGCTTGCAAAAAAAGAAGGATAGGGAAGGTGAGGGCT
The DNA here is from genome assembly GCA_018054455.1 of Parabacteroides sp. GTDB lineage: Bacteria > Bacteroidota > Bacteroidia > Bacteroidales > Tannerellaceae > Macellibacteroides. The sequence continues at coordinate 473 of JAGPJL010000170.1, read as the reverse complement.
AATCCTGAAAGAGCCATCGCACCCACACCCTGTCCGATATAGATCCTGTCGACAACACTGTACAGCGCATTTACCATCGTACCAACTACCGCCGGTATTGCATAATGCAACAGCAGGCGGGGAATCTTTTCGTTAGCAAGCTGGTATGTTATTTTATGGTCCATGCTATCATCGTTTCGTTTGAATAATCTGTTATATCATCCCGAGCATTTCGGCTATACTGCCAGCTGTTATCGTTTCTCCCGTAGGTAACCCGATCCGGATGGTATGCTTGTCAACACATCGTATAGTAAGACAACCAGGTTGGGGAGCTACCGGGCGATATCCGTTCCGGATCAATGCATTTCCGGCCCAATAGGCGGTAAGCATTTCACCTTCAATACCAACGGGAACTGCGGCAGCCTGTACCTGAAGTTTCCCTGTTGTTACATCGAAAGTGATTTCTTCCTTTTCGAAGAACGATGAAAAATCTC
>JAGPJL010000072.1 GCA_018054455.1 Parabacteroides sp. | reverse complement strand
AGTGGTGCCACCAGGAATCGAACCGGGGACACAAGGATTTTCAGTCCTTTGCTCTACCAACTGAGCTATGGCACCATCGTTTTGTTTACGGGTGCAAAGATAGGGACTTTTTTTAATTCTGCAACACTTTAGTAAACTTTTTTTACTCTTTAATCGAGTTCCAGCCTTGGGCTATCAATTCAATCTCACTTCCGTCGCGGGCTACCATGTAGTTGCCTAACGAAGCGTTGGTAACATGTCCGATTACTTTGATACCTTTCATTGCCGAAACCTTATCATGGAGTATTAGGGGTACGGTAAAGAGTAGTTCGTAATCGTCGCCACCGTTTAGTGCAGCTGTTACCAGGTTCATATTAAACTGTTCGGCCATATAAGCTGTCTGATAATCAATAGGAATACGTTCTTCGTAGATGCGGCATCCGGTATTGCTTTGTTTGGATATATGAAGCAATTCGGAGGATAAACCATCGGATATATCGATCATTGAAGTTGGAACAATGCCTGCTGCGGCAAGTTGTTCGACTACATCTTTTCTGGCTTCCGGTTTAAGCTGACGTTCCAGAATATATTCTTTTCCTGAAAAATCGGGCGTAAATTCTTTTTCTCCTCTAAAGAGTTGCTTTTCTCTTTCCAGCAGCTGAAGGCCCATATAGGCTGCGCCTAAATCGCCCGACACACAAATAAGGTCTGTTTCTTTGGCTCCACTGCGGTACACAATCTTTTCTTTTTCGCCTTCGCCAATACAGGTAATGCTGATTGCCATTCCGGTAAGCGATGCCGAAGTATCTCCTCCGATAATATCAACTCCATATACCTCGCAGGCAAGCTGTAGTCCTTCGTAAAAATCTTCGAGGTCTTCCACACTGAAGCGTTTGGAAATACCTAAAGATACTGTTATCTGTTTGGGTATTCCATTCATTGCATATATATCCGAGAAATTTACAACAGCTGCCTTATAACCCAAATGCTTAAGCGGACAATACATGAGATCAAAATGAATTCCTTCGAGCAGTAAATCGGTAGTTACCAGTACCTGTTTTTCTTTATATTCAAGTACGGCTGCATCGTCGCCTACACCTTTTGTGCTGCTTTCGTTTTTAAGTTCTATTTTGTTCGTAAGGTGGTCGATAAGACCAAATTCGCCCAATGTCGCAATTTCTGTTCTTTTACTCATTTTGCTTAACGTAAAATATTGTTTCTGTAAAATGTAATGATATGTTTAAGTATAATTTCATCAAACTCCGGTTCCCTGTCCAGATCAAATTTAATACGGATTGGCAGGTAATAAAGAGACTTTTTCCATTCGTCTGGCACAAGGTTGTTGTTCATCAGCCTTGCAGCATCTTTTTCGGTTACGATTATATGTTTTCTATTCGCGTTTAGTTTGTTGTACGTATCCTGAATTTTCTTAATGTCTTGCGTCGTAAATTCATGATGATCGGGGAACTGCAAAAAGGTTACCCGTCCGGGGTACTGCTTGATCTCCTTTACAAATCCTGCCGGAGCCGCGATTCCGGATAGCACGAGTATGGCATCGCCCGACCGGATATCTGCCAGATGCAACGAACCTCCTTCTGCAGGAAATACGGGTGTAAGTTCGTCGTATCGCACATCGGTAAAGAAAACCTGCTGATGTGCAACAAGATGCATGTCTTCTTCAATAATTCGGCATTCTATTGGTTTTAGTTCGCTCTTACATTTGGTTACAACCACAATATCGGCTCTTCGTTTGCCTGATATGGGTTCCCTGAGTAAGCCTACAGGAAGCAGCTTGTCCCAGCGGAAGAGGCGGTCGTACGCTGTAAGCAGAATACTGAACGACGGAGTAACATACCGGTGTTGGTAGGCATCGTCAAGTAAAATAACTTCGGGGCGATCTTGTTCCGGGAGTGAAAGAAGTGCACGAATGCCTCTTCTGCGGTCGGCATCCACTGCAACAGTGAGGGAGGGGAACTTCCGTTTCATTTGGAATGGTTCGTCTCCGATCTGCTGACTTGTACTGTTTTCGTCCGCCAAAATATATCCTTTGGTTTCTCGCTTATATCCGCGGCTCAATACCGCTACTTTGTATGTTCCCTGAAGAAGACGGATAAGATACTCCGTATGGGGAGTTTTACCCGTTCCACCCACTGCAAGGTTTCCGATACATATAACCGGGACCGGGAATTGTTCCGATGGTAACAATCCCCAGTCAAATAGTTGGTTTCTTAATCTTACTCCTAATCCATATAAAAAGGATAAAGGGGATAAAAAATGATTGAGTTTTCTTGTGTTGTCTGTTGGCATGTCATTTTATAATGGTTGCACATCGTAGGGCAGTCTCGTCTGAATAGCCGGAGCCGATTTGATTAAATGGAGTGCTTTTACGTACTCATATTCATCTCCCAATACTTGTTTCACCATATTTACTTTTACTTCATCTAGTTCTTTTTCCAATAAATCTTTGAAGAAATCTTTACTTCCCGATACTTCGGTTAGCTTATAATCTTTAAGTTTGGCTAGTTTGGCAGCCACAGTAATGGCTTTCTCTATTCCTCCCAGTTCATCAACAAGTCCTCTGTCCAATGCTTGTTCGCCTGTCCAGACACGACCCTGGCCAATCGAGTCGATGGCGGCTTTACTTACTCCGCGGCCATCGGCACAGCGTGTGATAAATGTATCGTATCCGGCATTGATGCGCGCCTGGATCAATGCTTTTTCGTCTTCACGCATCGGACGGCTTGCATCGCCTAAGTCGGCATAGGTGTTTGTTTTTACAACATCGGTTGTAAGAGCTAGTTTATTGAATAAACCGGTTAAATTGGGGAACATACCAAAAATACCGATCGAGCCTGTAAGCGTATTGCGTTCGGCAACAATTTTGCTGGCGGCACACGAGATATAATATCCTCCCGATGCAGCTACATCTCCCATGGATACAACGATTGGCTTCACTTTCTTTAGCTCCAGCACCTGTTTCCAGATTTGTTCTGAAGTGAAAGCGCTTCCTCCCCGTGAATTAACACGTAAAACAACTGCCTTTACAGACTCATCGTCTTTCAGTTTAATCAGCTCTTCGGCTACTTTTTCAGTAATCGTTTTGTCCATATCATAGGTGTTGCTTTCCGTTTCGGTAATTTCACCTTCGGCATACAACACTGCAATTTTATTTTTGCTTTTAGATTCGGACGATTTAATGTTCTTTACTTTATCAACACCAACAGTCTTGAATTTGTCGTCGGTCTGCCCTGCAAGCTCTTTTACATAGGCTTCGGCTTCCGGTTTATATTTTAAATCATCAATCAAACCGCATTCTTTGGCTTTGCCTGGAAGTTCGGCCGCGTAACCCTGGTTGGCAAATAAATTTATATCGTCTACAGATATTTTTCTTGAAGTAGCAATGTCTTTTGTAACATTATTCCAGATGCCGTTCATATACGAACTAATCTGTTCGCGGTTGGCGTCGCTTAGTTTGTCAAGCATAAAAGGTTCGACAGCTCCTTTGTATGTACCTACTTTGAAAATAAGCATCTCTACACCCAGTTTATTCAACAAACCCTTATAAAACATGGTTTGCGAGGACATTCCGGTTAACATAAGCAGTCCCTGTGGATTAACAAATACTTTATCGGCCACGCTGCAAAGATAATAGCAGCCCTGGGTATAACTGTCGCCGTAAGCAACAACGAATTTTTTACTTTCCTTAAAGTCTATCAACGCACGGCGTATAGCATCAATACTTGATGAACCTGCCGAAAGTGAGCCTGCTTCCAGGTAAATTCCTTTAATTTTATCCGATTTTTTAGCTTCCTTAATGGCTTTTAGAATATCTTTAAGAGATAATGTTTCTTCATTTTCTCCAAAAATGATGGCAAAAGGATTTTCGACAGTCTGATCACTTAGCGTTCCGTTGAGGCTTATCTTCAGAACGGTGTTGGAAGACGGAGAGTAAGATGTTGGTTCGCTCATGCTGGCAGAAACACCTATCAGCAGAAAAATCAAACAGGTAACAAGCAATCCGGCGGCGATGAATACACCTAATGCCGAAGCAAACATCATTTTAAAGAATTGTTTCATATCTCTTATCGGGTTGTAAAGGTTTATTGAACAGCAAATATAACGAACATATTTGTAGAAGGCTCACTTTTTAGTCATTATTTGCTGTAAAGCTGTTGTATGTGTCGGCACAGGTCCCTGAATGAATCATCTGGAAGACAAATTTGTCTGTAGATATCCAGGAGAATGGATGGTGTTGCTTTGTCATAATCTTCTTCGCTCGAGGTAATAAACAGACCACCCATTTGCACAGCCCCCGGTTTTAATAGCCGTTGGTTGCTGTCTGCATTATCGTACAAACCCGGACATTGTTCTGACCGGGGGAAAATAGATACAGTCCACGTTCCATCCGTATATTGACAAAGGATATTCATCCTTGGTTCCGGCTCTCCTTCTTTTTCGGACAACGATTGATAAATAAGGCCGAATAGTTTCCTGGCTGCGGTAATTGTCCGCGCTTTTATTATCAGACTGTTTCGTGCAACGCCGTATAATCCGTAAAGTGAGGCGGTTGGTTCGGACAAAATAAGCTCTCCTTTGTGCTTAACAAGCGAATCGATTTCGTTATCGAAGGGCATAATCCCCTTCGTGCCGACCTGAAAGTGTGCGTGATCCGGAGCCGATGTCCCGCAAAAGGGTCCGTTATAGAATAAGGTAAATTTATCCAGCTTTCTGCTTAATTCAAGCAAATCACCGAATCGTGACAGAATCCGCTGAGGAGAATGTATCCTGGCTGGAATGGTAAAGTGACTTGGAAAAATTGGATAAGGATTACATAATACAATATAGTCTCTCCCGAACGGCACCCGTTCTTGTTTGACCGACAAATTGTTAGCGCATAAAGGACAGGGCGAATTAGGTGTGTTCTTTCTGAAAGGATTAAACTGAACTTTTAAAGTGAAATCTTCGAAAGAATATGATTTGCTTTTTACTGTCTCCAATGCCTGGTAATTGGCGGAGACCAAAGACCAGGTTGCAAATTGCTTACATAACAATTCGTTTACCTGGGCAGAACTGATTCCGAAATTAGGTTTCATAGGCTCCAATTAACATTTAGCCAAATATAAAGAAAATTTAAGAACTATCAAAGGCTAAAACTCTTTTTTTAGTCTTTCCAGTAATTTAAAGACAGCCGGGCAAGTTGCTGCATTTTTAATAGTTAGTGAATGTATTTGAAAAAACTTTTTTCTGTCGGTGTGAGGGTATTCCCTGCAAGCTTTCGGACGGTCTTCGTAAATGCTGCAGTAATTGTCGGCCTCCAGAAATGGGCAGGGCATGTTTTTGAATACGTAATCGTTGTCTTCGTCAATTCGCAAATAGGTAGAAACAACTTCATGATGCTTCATCCGTTTAGCGGAAGCTATACGTTCTATGTCCCTGTCGGTAATGCGTGGTCCGAGTGAGCGGCAACAATTGGCACACGACAAGCAGTCTGTTTCTTCAAACACTTCTTCATGCAGGTAGTGAACCATGTCGTCCAGTTCCCTCATTCTGTTTTTCTTTACGGTTTTAAAAAATGCTTTTGTCTCTTTTTCTACCTTTTTGGCTCGTTCGTTCAATGAGTCAATTTCCATATATTCTACTATGCTGCTTGATTTAAACGCAAAAGTAAGCTATATTTTTTAATTCGTTTGACACGAAACAACACTTTCTTCCTATTATATATGCTTTATAGCAGCATGAAAAGAGGTATAAATAATGAATCGGAACGAAATACAAGTCGCATTGTTACAAACTGTAAGAAAAATAATATGAAAAATATCGAATTTCATTTGCTTGTTTCGAAAAAGGAGTTATCTTTGCATCGTAAAAATAAGTAAAGCAATGATACAGCATACAGCAAATAGTTTCATTATTATTTCTCTAATTGATATTCTACTCTGGGAACGGACTGGGAAGTGAGACTGTTGTGCTATGCAAAGCATATGTTAAAAGAAAAAGCCTTTCTCACTTCCTTGTGAGAGAGGCTTTTTTGTTGTTACGAGTACAAACAAATTAAGAATTATAGGATTATGTCAGACAAATTGTTTATTTTCGACACCACATTACGAGATGGTGAACAGGTTCCTGGGTGCCAGTTGAACACACTTGAAAAGATTCAGGTTGCCAAGGCATTGGAGGAATTGGGCGTAGATATTATTGAAGCCGGATTTCCCGTGTCGAGTCCCGGAGATTTTAAAAGCGTGGTTGAAATATCCAAAGCGGTTACCTGGCCAACCATTTGTGCGCTTACCCGCGCTGTGGAAAAAGACATTGAAGTGGCTGCCGAAGCATTGAAATTTGCCAAACGCGGACGTATTCATACAGGAATAGGTACTTCCGATTATCATATTCGCTATAAGTTTAACTCTAATCAGGATGATATTCTTGAACGCGCTAAGGCTTGTGTAAAATACGCTAAACGTTTTGTGGAAGACGTGGAGTTCTATGCCGAAGATGCCGGACGTACGGATAATGCGTATCTGGCAAGGGTGGTGGAAGCGGTTATCAAAGCCGGTGCAACGGTTGTAAATATTCCGGATACAACCGGATATTGTCTTCCCGATGAATATGGCGCAAAGATTCGTTACCTGATGGAACATGTGGATGGTATCCATAATGCGGTTATTTCTACCCACTGTCACAACGACTTGGGAATGGCTACTGCAAATACTGTTCAGGGAGTAATGAACGGCGCGCGCCAGGTGGAAGTCACCATTAATGGCATTGGCGAACGGGCAGGAAATACGGCTTTGGAAGAAATTGCCATGATTTTTAAAAGCCATAAGGAGACAGGAATTGTTACTAATATAAACAGTACGAAAATATATTCGACCAGCCGGATGGTTTCCAGCTTGATGAATATGCCTGTTCAGCCAAATAAGGCTATCGTGGGACGAAATGCATTTGCTCACTCTTCCGGAATACATCAGGATGGAGTTTTAAAGAACCGCGAAAGCTATGAAATAATAGATCCAAAGGATGTAGGTATTGATGATAATGCCATTGTATTGACTGCAAGAAGCGGACGGGCTGCATTGAAACACCGGTTAAATTTATTGGGTGTAGACCTTGATCAGGATAAACTGGATAAGGTTTACGAAGAATTCCTTAAGCTGGCCGACCGTAAGAAAGATATTAACGACGACGATGTGTTGATGCTTGCAGGGAAAGACCGTGTAGCTATGCATCGCATTAAACTTGAATATCTTCAGGTTACCTCTGGCGTAGGAGTTCAGGCTGTTGCAAGTGTTTGTCTGAATATTGCGGGAGAGAAATTTGAAGCTGCCGCATCAGGGAATGGTCCTGTTGATGCTGCCATTAAAGCGGTGAAATCTATTATTCATCGTACCATGACAATTCAGGAATTCCTTATTCAGGCAATTAATAAAGGAAGCGATGACGTAGGTAAAGTTCATATGCAGGTTGAATATGAAGGAAATAATTATTATGGTTTTTCGGCCAATACGGATATTATTGCTGCTTCCGTTGAGGCGTTTATAGATGCAATTAATAAATTTGTAAAATAAGATAGAAACGTATGAAGACTCTTTTTGAAAAAATATGGGACAAACATGTGGTGGACACCTTAGCGGATGGGACCATACAATTGTATATTGATCGTCACTTCTGCCATGAAGTAACCAGTCCTCAGGCGTTTGGAGGTTTAAGAGCCCGCGGTCTAAAGGTGTTCCGTCCGGAACAGACGCTTTGTATGCCCGACCATAATGTACCTACCTTGAAGCAGGAGTTTCCCATTGAAGATCCGATCTCAAAAAACCAGGTGGATACCCTTGCTAATAACGCGAAGGAATTTGGCATTACCTATTATGGTATTGGCAATAATAAAAATGGAATTATCCATGTGGTAGGACCGGAAAACGGATACACCCAACCAGGCATGACTATCGTTTGCGGCGACTCTCATACTTCTACGCATGGTGCCATGGGTGCTATTGCTTTTGGTATTGGTACAAGTGAAGTTGAAATGACTCTGGCAACGCAGTGTATTTTCCAGCGGAAACCCAAAACGATGCGTATTACGGTCGATGGAAAACTTAAAGCGGGTGTAACAGCCAAAGATATTGCTTTATATATCATTTCAAAGATGACAACCGGTGGTGCAACGGGCTATTTTGTTGAATATGCAGGCGAAGCAATTCGTTCTACGTCCATGGAAGAACGCCTTACAATCTGTAATTTAAGTATAGAAATGGGTGCTCGCGGAGGGATGGTTGCTCCGGATCAGACAACATTCGATTACCTGAAGGGCCGTGAGTTTGCTCCTAAAGGGGAGGAGTGGGATAAGGCGTTGGCTTACTGGAAAACATTGTATAGTGAAGCAGATGCTGTGTTCGATAAGGAAGTGCTTTTTCATGCTGAAGATATTGAGCCTATGGTTACCTATGGTACCAATCCGGGTATGGGTATGGGCATCAGCGGAATTATTCCTGCGTTGGACAGTGTTGACGAAGCAAGTCGCGTGTCGTACAAAAAGGCGCTCGACTATATGGGATTCGAGGCCGGTAAGCCTATTCAGGGAAAGCAGATCGATTATGTGTTTCTTGGTAGCTGTACCAATGGACGTATCGAAGACTTCCGGATGTTTACCAATTTTGTAAAGGGGCGTAAAAAAGCCGATCATGTAACTGCTTGGTTGGTTCCCGGGTCATGGAATGTTGCTCGTCAGATTAAGGAAGAAGGGTTGGATGTTATTCTGAAGGAAGCAGGTTTTGAATTGCGTCAGCCTGGTTGTTCAGCTTGTCTGGCTATGAATGAAGACAAGGTGCCTGCTGGTAAATATGCGGTAAGTACAAGCAACCGTAATTTTGAAGGCCGTCAGGGTCCTGGTGCACGTACCATTCTTGCAGGGCCGCTTGTTGCTGCCGCTGCTGCGGTTACCGGAAAAATAACAGATCCACGAACACTATAAGAATAAGAAAAAATGGAAAAATTCGTAACATTAACATCAACGGTAGTTCCTCTTCCAATCGAAAATGTGGATACCGATCAAATCATACCTGCCCGTTTCTTAAAAGCTACAACCCGCGAAGGGTTTGGAGATAACCTCTTCCGCGACTGGCGGTACGACAAAGAGAATAATCCGGTTCCTTCGTTTGTATTAAACCAGAACACCTATTCCGGTGAGATACTGGTGGCAGGTAAAAACTTTGGTAGTGGTTCAAGCCGCGAACACGCAGCCTGGGCTATTGCCGGATACGGATTTCGTGTGGTTGTAAGCAGTTTCTTTGCCGATATATTTAAAGGAAACTCTTTGAATAATGGATTGCTTCCTGTAGTTGTATCTCCCGAATTTCTGGCCGAAATCTTTGCATCGGTTACAACCGATCCCAAAGCAACGCTTACGGTGGATTTACAGAATCAGAAAATTACAAACAATGCCACCGGCAAGAGTGAGAACTTTGATATCAATGCCTATAAAAAAGACTGCTTGTTGAATGGACTGGACGACATCGATTATTTGTTGTCCAACAAAGCAAAAATAGAGGCTTATGAGTCAGCCAGAAAATAAAGTAATAGAGATAATGGATACGACCCTGAGGGATGGCGAACAAACCTCAGGTGTATCTTTCTCTGCTCACGAAAAATTAAGTATTGCCCGTCAGCTTCTTACGGACCTTGGTGTAAACCGGATCGAAATTGCTTCCGCAAGGGTGTCGGAAGGCGAGTATGATGCGGTTAAGCTTACCGTCCGTTGGGCCGAACGTGCCGGATACCTTTCCAAGCTGGAAGTACTCGGCTTTGTGGATGGCGATACTTCCCTGAATTGGATTCAATCGGCTGGCTGTAAGGTGATGAACTTGTTGTGTAAGGGTTCTTATAAACATGTAACAGAACAATTGCGCAAAACGCCGGAGCAACACATCGCCGAAATTACGGAGGTAGTTTATAAGGCGCAAAAAATGGGAATTGAGGTGAATGTGTACCTCGAGGACTGGTCCAATGGGATGCTCAGCTCTCCTGAGTACGTCTTTAAACTGATGGATAATCTCTGCACCCTGCCTATCCGGCGGTTTATGCTTCCCGATACCCTTGGTATTCTGAATCCGAAAAACACCTATACTTTTTGCAAAGAGATGGTATCGCGCTGGCCTGCTCTTCATTTCGATTTTCATGCGCATAATGATTATGATCTGGCTGTGGCTAATGTTTATTCGGCTATTCAAGCGGGAGTTCGTGGTGTTCACACAACGGTGAATGGTTTGGGCGAGCGCGCCGGCAATCCTCCGTTGAGTAGTGTGATGGCTGTTATTCACGATCAGCTTAAGCTAAAGACTACGCTGAATGAAAATAAGATATATCAGGTAAGCAAGTTGGTGGAAACCTATTCGGGTATTCATATTTCAACCAATAATCCGATTATCGGCGAACATGTGTTTACACAGTGTGCAGGTATTCATGCGGATGGAGATGCTAAAAATAATCTTTACTTCAATGATCTGCTTCCCGAACGTTTTGGCCGTACACGGGAGTATGCGTTGGGAAAAACATCTGGCAAAGCCAATATCCGGAAGAATCTGGAAGCCCTGGGTATCGAAATGGATGAAGAATCCATGCGTAAGGTTACAGAACGGATTATTGAATTGGGGGATAAGAAAGAGATGGTTACGCAAGAAGATCTTCCTTATATTATTACCGATGTGCTTCGTCACGATGCAATAGAAAACAAGGTGAAGTTGTTAAACTATTCACTATCTTTGACGCAGGGTCTGAAGCCTGTGGCTACGCTTAAAATAGAAATTGAAGGTAAAGCGTACGAAGAAACGGCTTCGGGAGACGGACAGTATGATGCTTTTGTAAGGGCGCTTCGCAAGATTTACAAATCGCTGGCTAAGCCCTTTCCGATGCTTACAAACTACTCCGTATCCATTCCTCCCGGCGGACGAACCGATGCTTTCGTGCAGACGGTTATCAGCTGGAATCATGAGGGGGCTGACTTTAAAACACGTGGACTGGATGCCGACCAGACTGAGGCTGCTATCAAGGCCACTGTTAAAATGCTTAATAAGATTGCTTAAGTTTAAACGAATAGAAATTGAAAATGAAAAAACAATTGACTATTGCGCTAGTTGCGCATGATAACCGTAAGGCGGATATGGTAGAGTGGGCTGTTCATAATGCAGACATGCTTTCTATACATAAGCTGGTATGTACCGGCACAACAGGTAGTATGATTAGAAAGGCCTTTCAGGAAAAGGGAATTGAAGCAGATATTACCTGCATGAATTCCGGACCGTTGGGTGGTGATGCCGAAATTGCTGCTAAGGTAGTCCGTAAGGAAGTTAATCTGGCTGTTTTTCTGATCGACGATTTGAATGCCCAGCCACACGAAGCGGATATACAGATGCTTCTCCGTCAGTGCCGGGTACATAATGTGCCTATTGCCTGTAACCGCTATAGTGCTGACCTTATGATTACCAGTACGCTTTGGGATAACGATGACTATGTTCCCACTGAACCCAAGTATGTTTATTTTAAACGATAATTAAAGGATAAATTACCAAATATGAAATTGAATATTGCAGTATTGCCTGGAGATGGAATCGGACCCGAAATCATTGAACAGGCCCTAAAGAGTGTACAGGCTATATGTACAAAATTTAATCATGAACTAACGTATAAGCAGGCGCTTGTGGGGGCTTGTGCCATCGATGCAACCGGTAATCCTTACCCTGAAGAGACGCATAGTCTTTGTATGCAGAGTGATGCGGTATTGTTCGGAGCGATTGGTTCGCCTGCTTACGATAATAATCCTTCGGCCAAGGTGCGTCCGGAACAAGGGTTGCTTGCCATGCGCAAGAAGCTGGGTTTGTTTGCAAATATACGACCGGTTACCGCTTTTCCAAGCCTTTTGCATAAATCGCCTCTTCGTGCCGAACTGATAGAGGATGCCGACTTTATGTGTATCCGCGAACTTACCGGTGGTTTGTATTTTGGCCGTCCGCAAGGTCGCAGTGAAGATGGCGATACCGCTTATGATACCTGTGTTTACACCCGCGAAGAGATCGAACGCATTGTACGTTTGGCTTACGGTTATGCTCAAAAACGCAGAAAGAAATTGTCGGTTGTTGATAAAGCAAATATCTTGGCAACCTCTCGTTTGTGGCGTCAGATTGCGCAGGAAATTTCTGTTGAGTTCCCGGATGTAGAAACAGAATACATGTTTGTTGATAACGCAGCCATGCGTTTGATACAGTGGCCGAAAAGCTTTGATGTAATGGTTACTGAAAATATGTTCGGAGATATTCTTACAGACGAAGCTTCTGTTATTACTGGTTCGTTGGGTATGCTTCCTTCTGCTTCGGTAGGGATTCATACCTCTGTATTTGAACCTATTCATGGTTCATATCCTCAGGCAGCAGGAAAAAATATTGCCAATCCGTTGGCAACAATTTTGAGTGCGGCTTTGATGTTCGAGTATGCTTTTGACCTGAAAGAGGAAGGAAAATTAATCCGCGAAGCAGTTACCGCTTCAATGGATGCAGGTGTTGTTACTGAAGATATCTCTGAAAAGGGAAAAGCTTATTCAACATCGGCTGTTGGAGATTGGGTAGCAGCTTACATAAAGAATAAATAAAAAAAGAAAGGCCGCGGTAAGCGGCCTTTCTTTTTATTTACATAACTTAATAAGTTCGGTAATTGTTTGCTTGTCGTAACCCATTTCGAGTGCCTTTTTAAAGTCGATCGCTGCCGATGGTTTTTCGTACAGCGCCAGCTTAACCTTGCCTCGCAGCACATAAAGTGCGGCTGTAGGAGTTGTTTCGGCAAATACTTTATTTATATCAGCCATTGCGCGTGAGTTTTTCCCCTTCATAAAGTAGAGATCAGCGCGCCCTTCGTACAACGACCAATCTTTGGGAAGTTCGCTTATCAGGTAATTATAGATACGCTCGGATTCATCAAAGTTGCCGCGCATTTTCTCCAGAATGGCGTGTCCAACTCTTCCATGAACCGATTTATCGTTTATCTCCAGAATTTTATCGAAATCCTGTTCTGCAAATAGATAGTTTTTAAGTTGCAGGTATATTAACCCTCTGTTATAAAGAGCTTCTTCGTGTTTTGGAGCAACGGCAATCAGTGTCGAATAGTCGTTAAGCGCTTTTTCCGTATCACCCATTTCTGCATACAGGGATGCGCGGCTTTCAAGAATGCCTTGATTTTGAGGGTGACCGCTTAATGCGGCACTGTATGAAATCATAGCATCTTCCATTTTACCTTGTCTGCGTTGAACCGTTCCCAAGTTGGTTAGCAAAGCAAAGTTATTAGGATTTGCAGGCTCTAAACGCATGGCAGCTTTCAGACTTTCTTCTGCGGCGGGTAAATCTTTTTTCTCGAGATAATCGTAAGACTTGCTAATCAACTCCTCGTATCCTTGCGCCTGCATAGAAACAACTCCAAGAAGCAGGCAAATAAATAGCATAAATACTCTCATCGCTTGTATTTGTTTTATTAAGTTGCAAAAGTAAGTATTTAATTGCCTCCTTTTTAGCTTTTAAATTTTATTTATACCTTTGTGAGATATCGTAACAAAACTACTTACTCATATGAATATTCTTTCTTTAATATTATTACAAGTCGAAGCGCTCTCCAAAGCGGAGCAGTTGATGAAAGTGCTGATGGATTCAGGCATTGATCTTGGTAAAAGGATAGTCACTGCTGTTATTGTATTCCTGATAGGCCGTATAATTATTGGTCTGCTTAATAAACTGTTCCGAAAGATCCTGATAAGAAGAAATGTGGAATTGTCTATCCGGACATTCCTGGGAAGCATGGTTAATATTCTGCTGACTGTGCTGCTGATTATTTCGGTTGTAGGTGCGCTTGGTGTGGAGACAACTTCATTTGCTGCCTTACTTGCTTCAGCCGGTGTGGCAATTGGTATGGCTTTAAGCGGTAATCTGCAGAACTTTGCCGGAGGATTAATGGTGCTGTTGTTTAAACCTTATAAGGTCGGAGATGTGATAGAAGCCCAGAGCGTAAATGGAACAGTAAAAGAGATTCAGATTTTTCATACAATCCTTACTACCTTCGATAATAAGGTGATATATGTTCCCAACGGAGCTTTAAGCAGCGGAGTAATTACCAATTACAGTAATCAGGCTACGCGTAGGGTTGATTGGGTGTTTGGAATCGAATATGGCGAAGATTATGAACGGGTAAAGAGTGTTATCGAACGACTTGCTGCCCGCGACGAAAGAATACTTACCGATCCGCTTCCGTTTATAGCTTTGCACGCCCTTGCGGACAGTAGTGTAAATGTTACATTGAGAGTTTGGGTTAAAAGCGAAGACTACTGGGGTGTATACTTCGATATGAACCAGAAAGTATATGAAACCTTCAACAGTGAAGGAATAAGCTTCCCCTTCCCCCAACTCACCGTCCATCAGAATTGATATTTTTCAAGTTTATAAGCGAGGGCTGGCCATTTATTTGGTCAGCCCTTTTTGTTGCTATTAATTAATGTACGCGCGTACGTTATTATATTACATTCATTATGTGATTCATTCAATTCTTCAATGAAACCTACCCGTAACTAAAAAGAGATGTCGTTTACACTTTTTTTCCAAAAAATGTACACAAAATGGGTTCGTCCTCAAAACGCTGGGGTTTGATAATAAACCCTCGGGCTTGGTTGGGGGAGGCCCAAATAGACTAATAATTCCTATGCAGATTCCCTGTAACTCCTAACTTTGTAAGGAAAAGTAATGTTTTGAGTAGTAAAATCTATGAAAAAGAATCAAATTCCTTTCATTTATTAATACCCCAAACTTTCTTTTTTCAGTTGCTTGTTCGTATAAGTACTGATATTGTTTAAAACTATTGATATCTTTTTATTACTAATTAAATTAAATTTTTATGATTAAATTTACAAACTTAAGAACAAAAGCTCTTGCCCTCGTGGCAATGACAGCTTTTAGTGTCGGGTCGGTATTTGGTCAGCCTAGTCACACGAGTACCTATTTTGGAGGGAAAGCACCAGCTGATTTGACTGCCCCAAAAATGCTTTTGTGGAATGAACAACAGCCCGTACAGGCTCCTCTTAATTCTACAAACACTGATTTAGCAAAAGGAGTTAGAGTTACTTTCTCTAATTCTCAAAATGGTACTACATTTGTTCCAGTAAATCCGGCCTTGCCGATTACTACTCCGGCTCCATCAGCCAATCCAGCTTCTGCTTCTTATTGGGTGAATGGATCTGAGTTAAATGTGTTTGTTGGTGAAGATAACAGAGTAGCTGTGTCTTTTGACATTTCTACAAAGTATTTAACAAATGTAAATGATCTTCAGATTCTGCTAGATGCAAATACATTTGGGGAAACATCTAATATGGATGTTAAGTTTGACATGAAGCTTAGTGTTTATGATCTAGATGGACACCTGTTAAAGTATAATGATATCTATAAAGGAGCAGGTGTTACTCCCGATGTAGATTGGGCCTACAAGCGGGTTTTGAATAATTACGGCAATGGTTGGCATTGGGAACATTTTCCATATTTAGGTGGATATAATGCTCAAGATATGTCATTATATGTTGAAAATGTATATAATACCTCTTGGGGACAAGAGAATGGATCATTAAAGTTATTCCAAACTGCAAATGATCT
>JAGPJL010000071.1 GCA_018054455.1 Parabacteroides sp. | reverse complement strand
ATGGGAGCTGTTTATACTTTTCCCGAAGGTTTCACCCGAATGGCGGGAACAATGGGTGTCATTGGCACTACTTCCTTTTTCCCATCTAAACCATTGGCCTGTTATGGCGACGGAGGTGCAATGTTTACCAGAAATCAAAGGATCGCGGCTGCTCTTAGCATGATAGCCAACCATGGGCAGCAAACGAAATATCACCATCAGCGAATCGGTTGTAACTCCCGGTTGGACACTATTCAGGCGGCTGTACTGGAGGTGAAACTGGCGCATCTGGGCGAATTTACAAGTGCAAGGCAGGAAGTGGCCAGACAATATGATGAAGCCTTTCAGCTCTGCCAGCAAATAAAAAAACCTGTTCGAGCAGCTTATTCTTCCCATGTTTATCATCAGTATACCTTGCAGGTTGCCAACGGCAAACGAGATGCATTGCAGCAATTCCTTAAAGAGAGGGGTGTTCCGTCGATGGTTTACTATCCGTTGCCGTTACATCAACAGGAGGCTTTCCGGTCAATTGCCCGTCATGGCAGTTCGCTTGAGGTTTCGGCCCATCTTTGCCGAAGCGTTCTGTCGTTGCCAATACATACAGAGATGAAAGAACAAGAGGTGCAATACATAATACAGCAGGTGCTTGCTTTTTTTGAATAATCCAAAGCTCCGGAAAGAAAAGCAATTTATCATGAAAACGACGAGATGACTATGGAACAGAATAAGAAAATACGTTTTGCCGTTGTAGGTTGCGGCCATATTGGGAAACGTCATATAGAGATGATACGAAGAGACGGAGGAGCCGAATTGGTTGCCGTTTGCGATGTTTTAACCCCTGATGAGTTGAGCCTTCCAGCAGATGGAGTGTCTTTTATTAAGGTTGAACAGGGAATACCCGGCAATGAAGAACGGACCGCTGCATTGGAGTCTGCCTTGTTTTATCCGGATTTGTCATCTTTGTTGGCTGCGGGACTTGATATAGACGTTGTTTCAATCTGTACCCCCAATGGTTTACACGCCGGAATGGCTATTAAGGCAATTGAAGCAGGCTATCATGTGGTGATAGAAAAACCGCTGGCGTTAACTGTTACAGAGGCGGAGCGGGTTGTTTATACAGCTCTTAAATACCGTAAACAGGTGTTTTGTGTGATGCAGAACCGCTATTCGCCCCCTTCTGTATGGATTAAAGAATTGGTTGATTCCCGTAAACTTGGGTCACTGTATATGGTTCAGCTAAATTGTTACTGGAACCGCGATGCGAGGTATTATAAGTCAGGCGGATGGCATGGAACGGCCGATCTGGATGGCGGAACTTTGTTTACACAGTTTTCTCACTTTATTGATATCATGTACTGGTTATTTGGCGATATCACGAATATTCAGGCACGTTTTCAGGATTTCAATCATAAGGAAGTGACTTCTTTTGAAGACTCAGGCTTCGTGAGTTTCGACTTTGTTAATGGGGGTATGGGTACCATTAACTATTCCACATCCGTATGGGATAAGAACATGGAAAGCAGTATCCTGATTGTGGCAGAAAACGGGAGTGTAAAGATAGGCGGTCAGTATATGAACGAAGTAGAATACTGTCATATTAAGGACTATCAGTTGCCGGAACTGGCTCCAACCAATCCGGGAAACGATTACGGGGCTTATAAAGGTTCCGCTCAAAATCATAATTATGTAATTCAAAATGTAATCCGGGTACTATCAGGGAAAGAATGTATCACAACCAACGTCCTCGAAGGGTTAAAAGTTGTGGATATTATTCAGCGTATTTACGCGTTAAAGGGTAAAAAGGAATAACTATTCTCCCAATTTACTATCTTTGTCCCCTGCTGGTTGCTTTCGGGGACGGGAGTGACGAGCCTGTGGTGTATCCGGACAGCAAATATCGAAAAAGATGGAAATAGCAATTATCGGTCTCGGTTATGTAGGTTTGCCTCTTGCGGTTGCTTTTGCAAAAAAGTTCCGGGTAACAGGTTTTGATATAGATCAGGGACGTGTAAATGCGTTGCAACAGGGTGTTGATAACACGCTTGAAACAAATGAGAATGAACTGATTGAGGTGTTGAAAAGTACTGTTGATAACCCAACAGGCCTTGTAATAAGCAGCAATCCCGAATCTATCCGTTCGTGCGCTGTTTATATAGTTACAGTCCCAACACCTATCACCCGGTTTAAGTCGCCCGATTTGTCTCCTTTGCTAAGTGCCACGGCTATGATCGGAGGAATATTGAAAAAAGGCGATGTGGTTGTGTACGAGTCGACTGTGTATCCCGGTTGTACGGAAGAGGACTGTGTTCCGGTGCTGGAGCAAGTGTCTGGTTTAAAATATAACATAGATTTCTTTTGTGGTTATTCGCCCGAGCGCATTAATCCCGGAGATAAAAAGAACCGTCTTGAAACCATTAAGAAGGTTGTTTCAGGATCGACGGAAAAAGTGGCGGATGAGTTGGTTGCTCTTTATGGATCCATTATTGAGGCCGGGGTGTTTAAAACATCTTCTATCAAGGTTGCCGAAGCCAGTAAAGCGATTGAAAACGCGCAAAGAGACGTGAACATCTCCTTTGTAAATGAATTGGCTTTGATTTTTGACCGGATGAATATTGATACCCAGGAGGTCCTGGAGGCAGCTTCAACAAAATGGAATTTTCTTAACTTCCGGCCCGGGTTGGTGGGTGGTCACTGCATTGGTGTCGATCCATACTACCTGTTGCATAAAGCCCAGTGTTTGGGTTACCATCCTCAGGTGATTCTTTCCGGAAGAAATGTGAATGACAGCATGGGGCATTTTGTTGCTTCCAAGGTGGTTAAACTGATGAGTAAGCATGGAATCTGCATTGGTGAAAGCAAGGCATTGATTCTTGGCTTTACATTTAAGGAAAACTGTCCTGATACGCGCAATACACGGATTATAGATATCTATGATGAATTAAAGGATTTTGGTGTTTCGGTTGATGTGTATGACCCTTGTGCCCTGCGCGATAAAGCAGAGCAGGAGTACGGTATTTCCATGCTACCCGATTTACCTGACCTCACGGTTTACGATGCTATTATTTTGGCTGTAGGTCATGATGCATTTAAAACAATTGATTTTAGTTTTGTAAAAAATCAATCTACCGTTCTTTTTGATGTGAAAGGAATATTACCTAAGGATCTGTCGCACGGTAGGTTATAAGATATTATATGGGAAAGATATATGGAACAGACGGGGAAAGCAGTTATACGCCGCCTCCTTTGCTTAGTTGGGTAACTCCGGGATCTTCGGTGCTGGAATTAGGTTCGGCAATGGGGTACATGACCCGTTACATGAAAGAAGAGCTGGATTGTAAGGTTACCGGGGTCGAGATTAGTGCGGAGATGGCCAAACATGCAGCCCGCTATGCCGATCAAATGATTGTAGGCAATCTGGATACCGACCCATGGGATGAATCCATTGAAGGGCCTTTTGATTATGTGGTAATGGGCGATGTACTTGAACATTTGCGCAATCCCCAAAAGACACTGCAGAAAGCAGTCCGTTTGCTGAAGCCTACGGGATATATACTTTCATCGGTTCCTAACATTTCCCATAACGCGGTATTGATGGGATTGCTTAAAGGCGAGTTCGACTACCAGTCGTACGGTTTACTAGACGATACGCATGTTCATTTTTTTACCCGGAAAAGTATGTTCGAACTATTTAACGGGTGTGGTTTGGTTTGTCAGGACGAAAACAGTAACTTGATGCGTCCCGATGCTACCGAACTCAAAAAATATTATGGGTTCAATCTACAATCAATATTGTTGATTCGTCGCCCCGATGCTCATGTATACCAGTTTGTAAACAAATGGGGACTAGCCGGAGGAGGAACAATTGTGAATCAACCAGTTCGAGGAATTCGTCTGACTCCCGGTCAGGCTTTGCATGCTTTGATGGATGATTGGAATGAATTTTTGGGGATAAAATTCGGAATGGGAGACAGTTTAACCAAAGCTTTGAAAAAGAGAATAAAATAATTGAAAGCAATATTTTGCACTATATTTAATGGGTAAATCTTTAAAGGAACGCACGGCTCACGGAATTTTCTGGGGAGGGTTTAATACCTTTACCCAGCAACTTGTTCAGCTGGGTTTTGGTATAATTATGGCCCGGATCCTTACGCCCGGGGATTATGGACTGATTGGAATGATCACGGTCTTTACAATGATTGCCAATACACTTCAGGAAAGCGGGTTTTCCTCTACATTGATTAAAATGCCGGCTCCGACAAAAGAGGACTATTCTTCTGTTTTCTGGTTTAATGTTCTTATCAGTATTGTAATTTATCTCATCCTTTTCGTCTCGGCTCCTTTTATCGCCAACTTTTTTGAGAAACCTATATTGACATCTTATTCGCGGGTAGTCTTTCTGGCTTTTGTGTTTAATGCGTTGGGTATTATACAGAATGCCATTCTTACGAAACGAATCGCCCAGAAGGAATTGGCGATGGTTAATTTGGGTTCCATCTTGCTGTCCTGTATATTAGGACTTATTTTTGCCTTGTTGAATTATGCCCACTGGGCCATTGCCATCCAGGCAGTATCGCTCTCTTTTTTCAGGACAATATTGCTTTGGACAATGAGTAGCTGGCGACCGGTTTCATCTCTTTGTTTGCCAGCGCTAAAAAAAATGTTTCCTTTTAGCGTGAAACTATTGTTTTCGGGAATTATTACCCAACTTGCAGGAGGTGCTTATTCGTTTGTTTTAGGTAAATATTACGATGCAGATCAGGTTGGTTACTATACGCAGGCGAATAAATGGTATACTATTCCTTATTCGATTGTTTACGGGATCATAAATACATTAGCCCTTCCCGTACTTTCGGAAGTTAGCGATGAAAAAGACAGGCAAAGGGCCGTTTTTCGTAAGATGATGCGATTCACAGCTTTTATCTCTTTCCCTATGATTTTAGGTTTGGCGTTTATCGCCAATGAGTTTATTCTTGTTTTGGTAACTGATAAATGGCTCGGAGCGGTTGCTATTCTGCAGATTCTTTGCATCTGGGGAGCATTTACTCCAATTTATAGTTTGTATGCCAACGTAATGATTTCGAGAGGATATCCCGGAGTGAATCTGGCTTTTAGTCTGGTGAACGGCATTTTCCAAATTGGAACCATCATAGCTACGGTTCACCTTGGAGTGGTACCACTATTACTTTTTGCTACAGGGATTAACCTGTTAACACTTGTGGCTTATCAGATTGTCTCATGGAAACTGTTAAGATTTGGCTTGACAGATTTTTACAGGGATGTGATTCCTTTTGTGGCTATTACAATGGCTGTTTTCTTTGTAGTATCTCTGCTGCTGAAGCCGGTAGATAATATATATATTTTGCTTGTCCTTAAAATAGTTCTTTCTGCATTTCTCTATGTGGCTGCCCTGAAGCTGTTGCGGGTGGTTATATTGGAAGAGGTGGTCATGTATTTTACCACGAAGTTTTTAACCCGACGTAAAAATTAAGTTCTATGCAGGTCAAGGTTTCTGTTATCATTGTGAATTACAATACGTGCAATTACCTGGAGGGTTGTCTGCGAAGTATCTATGAAAAGACCCACCGGGTTTCTTTCGAGGTGCTTGTAATTGACAATGCGTCCTCGGATAACTCTGTTCAGATGGTTAAAAGTGAGTTTCCGTTTGTAAAAATTGTGGAATCAGACACGAACCTGGGATTTGGTGCGGCGAACAACCGAGCCTTTGATGAAGCCCGGGGTAAATATATTTTCTTTTTAAATCCTGATACCGTTTTGATGAATGACGCGGTATCGTGTCTGGCGGATTACCTGGAATCACATCCCGAAGTCGCTCTTTGCGGAGGGAACCTCTACATGGCAGACCACTCGCCCAATGGATCTTATAGCTTGTCGGTTCATTCGCGGATCCGCGAAATATGTATAGCTTTGAATGTGCCTTATCCGCTACAACAAGAGCGTTTTAATACAGGCGACAGTAAGAAAGTCGGGACCATAAGTGGGGCCGATATGATGATAAAGCGGACCGTATTTGAGCGGGTGGATCGTTTTGACACGCGTTTCTTTATGTACTATGAGGAGCCCGATCTTTGCAGCCGGATTCATACTGCCGGCTTCGAGATCCATTCGGTTCCTGAAGCAAAGATTATTCATTTCGAGGGAGCGGCCAGCAACCTGCACGTGGTTTTCGACAAACCATCTAAATTTATATTTATTGACAGTCAGCTTACGTATGCCCGGTTGTATATGAAAGAAACCTGGATTCTTTTACTGGGAATTCATTTTTGCAAAGGGCTACTAGGGTACTTGCTCTACACCTTGAAAAAGAATGACCGGCGCAAAACCTATTGGCTGAACTATTTGAAGACTGTCTGCTACGGCAAGGCAGTGTATACTCAAACTACCTAAACAACGCAACAGATACCCTGTGGAAAAACGGACACTCACATTACTTATTGCAGATTTGCAGGAGATAGGATTGGGCAAAGATGTCTTTCTGGTTCCCTACTATATAGGAAAGATGTATCATCTGAACGTTTCCATTGTGTTTCCTAAAAGCCCGGCCAATAGTCAACTTCCCCCCGAATACCGCGGAGTGAAGCTGAAACCGCTCCGGTTTAAAAGCAACAATGCCTTCTTTTCGTTTCGGGGAGAATGGGGTTTTTTCCCTTTTATGTTACGGCATGCCCGGGAAATGGATGTGTTGATGCGGTTTCATTTTTCTTATCAGACTTTTTTGCTCGCTCTTTTATACAAGCTCCTTAATCGTAAATCCCTGTTCTATCTTAAGAGTGATGGGTATGGGTTGTTTACATCGCTGTTCAGGAAGGAGTCGTCCTTATTTATGCGGATAAAGAATATGGGCATCCGAAAGATCATGCATGCCACCTGCCGGCTGGCCGATATAATCTCGGTGGAGACGCCCGAAGTGTATAACTACTTACGCAACGAACTGCCCGCCAGGGACAGTAAGAAGCTGGTGCTGATGCTTAATGGGTTCGATGAAGAGTTGCGGGTTCGACTGCAAATTCAGAAAAGGACCTTTATGGAAAAAGAAAATCTCATTCTGGCGGTCGGCCGGATTGGGGCTCCTGATAAAAATAATGAACAGCTGCTGTCGGCTCTGGAGTCGGTGGATTTGAAAGACTGGCGGGTCGTTTTTGTCGGCCCCGTGGAAACCAGCGCGTGTGATTTTCAGCAAAAGATTGATCGCTTTTACGCACACAACCCGCACCTCAAAGAGAAGGTCATCTTTACAGGAGCTGTGTACAATAAGAAGGAGTTGTGGGAATGGTATAACCGGGCCCGTGTGTTTGTTCACACCTCCCCCAAAGAGTCCTATGGCATTGTGTTGAACGAAGCTTTTTATTTCGATAACTTTATTTTGTCCACCGACGTGGGCATAGCGGGGTACCTGATCGATTTTGGGTATGGCCAACGGATTAAGCATAATGATGCCAGCGAACTGGCAACCTGCCTACAGGAGATTATCGACGGCAAAATAGCACTGGAGAAAAAATTGCAGAGCCGGACCGCAGGCAGTGAGCAGCTGACGTGGGAAAATGAAATTGCCAAGTTGGGAGAGTTGGACTCCCGAAACAGAAAAGAATAAAAGTCACTTTCTATGATTCAAATAGCAGTATTACTTACTTGTTACAACAGACGACAGAAAACGGAGACTTGTTTGCATAGTTTCTTCACGGCTATCAGAGATGTCCGGGGGTATTCTTTTACTGTTTTTCTGACAGACGACGGGTCGACCGATGGAACGTCCGACAGTATAAAACGTCTTTTTCCGCACGTGCAGGTTATTGCCGGTCAGGGTAATCTTTTCTGGGCTGGAGGGATGAGGTTGGCCTGGAATAAAGCCCTGCATTCGGGTCTTTCATTTGATGCATATCTCCTGATCAACGATGATGTGGAATTTTTGCCTTTTTTTTGGGAATCCATCCTTTCCACGCAAACCTATGCTTTGAAAACGTATTCAAAAGAAGGTATTTATGTTTCTTCCACGAAGGACAAGGAGACTGGCACATTAACCTATGGAGGTCACGGGTTACAAAACCATATTTTCCGGCACCGGACCTTTCCCGTTAAGCCTTGTACACAACCGAAGGAATGTAGGTTGGCCAATGCAAATATCCTGTTTGTGCCCCGTACGGTGGCCGATCAACTGGGCGTGTTGGATGCCCGCTTTACCCATTCGCTGGCGGACTTCGATTATACGCTTACAGCTTCGCAACGAGGAATTCCCGTCTTGGTTACACCTGGTTTCGGTGGGTATTGTGCTAACGACCATCCTGAAGATGTTTTGTCGGCTTCCCTTTCCAGGGCCCAACGGATACAAAACCTATACAGTCATAAGGGCCTTGTGCTGAATGAGTACCTGTATTATTTACGGAAACACTTTTGTTTTAAAGCGCCTTATGCATTTATCGTATTATGGGCAAAAGCCCTTTTTCGCAATTGTTAATAAATAAAAGAGATGTACAATACACCGATATTGTTTTTAATATTCAGTCGTCCTGATACAACCGAACGGGTGTTTCAGCGGATTCGGGCGATTAAGCCGTCGCGGCTTTACGTTGCAGCGGACGCTCCCCGTGAGAATCGTCCCGATGAGGCGAAACGTTGTGCCGAAACCCGGTCTATTATTGAGCGTATTGACTGGGATTGTGAGCTGAAGACATTGTATCGCGATAAGAACCTGGGTTGTAAAATGGCTGTCTCAAGTGCTATTTCCTGGTTTTTTGAACAGGAAGAATATGGCGTTATACTTGAGGACGATTGCTTGCCCGATCTTTCTTTTTTTCCGTACTGCGAAGAATTGCTGTTGCGTTACAAGGACGATGACCGGATCGGACATATCAGCGGAAACTGTTTTCTTCCTCAATATATACCACAAGGACAGAGTTACGACTTTTGTTCCATTTCTCACATCTGGGGATGGGCTTCCTGGCGACGGGTTTGGAAAAATTACGATGTAAACTTCCCTTTTTGGTACGAATGCAAAAAGAATCCGGCCTTACTGAAGTCCTTATTCACGAATTTGAGAGAGGAAATTTATTTCTCTTCCTTTATTTCTGACGCGTTGGAAGGTAGTAATGGTATTCATACATGGGATGTTCAATATTTATATATGTTGCGGTCTCAGAGTCAGTTATCTATTTGCCCGACGGTTAATCTGGTTACCAATATCGGATTAAATTCGGTTGGAGCTACCCATACGTCCCGAAAGAATAAAAAGTTATTTGTATCTTCGCAAGCAGCGATATTTCCGCTGGTTCATCCTACGTATGTGATGAGCAATGCTGAAATGGATAAAATGACAGTTAAACGCAGCTTTTTCTCATATAAGCGTCTGTTGCGGTATGTGATTAACAAGCTAAGATGAACAACGGTATCTGAAATATGAAAATACTATATGACCATCAGATGTTTTCGATGCAGAAGTATGGCGGTGTAACCCGTTATTTCTGTGATTTGATGAATAATCTGCCTTCATGGGTGGAGAGTGAGCTTGGTGTGGAGTATTCCGAGAACCAATACTTGAGGGAATCGGGGAACATCAAGCTGAAAGATCTTTCGCTTACATCCAATTTTCGTGTTAACCGCCGGGTCTATTCTTTCCTTAACTCGAGGATTTCGACAAGAGCTCTGAAGGCGAATCAGTTTGACGTATTTCATCCTACTTACTACTCTCCTTACTTTTTGAACAATCTTTCACGTCCGTTTGTGTTGACGGTACACGATATGATTCACGAAAAATTTAAGGAACTGTTCCCATTCTACGATACAAATGCGGCTAATAAGAAAGAGCTGGTAAAGAAGGCATCACATATCATAGCCGTAAGTCAGCATACAAAGAACGATCTGATTGACTTGCTGGATGTGGACGAATCCCGGATAACAGTTGTACAACACGGATACAAACAACGGGTAGAAGCTTCGCCACAACTATACACCCGCTATATCCTTTTTGTAGGCGAGCGGAAAAATTATAAGAATTTCACCCGTTTTGCGGAAGCAATCACGCCTTTGCTTAAAGAAGATTCTTCTCTTAAACTGGTTTGTACTGGTAACGCTTTTAATGGCATGGAGTTGAATCACCTGGCTTCGTTACAGATCCAGTCGCAGGTCATACATCATGCTGCCACAGATAGCGAATTAGCATCTTTGTACAAATATGCCTTGGTGTTTGTTTTTCCTTCTTTGTATGAAGGATTTGGTATTCCTATCCTGGAAGCTTTTGCCAATGAATGCCCGGTTTGTTTGAGTAGTGCAAGTTGTTTCCCGGAAATAGCCCGCCAGGGAGCTCTCTATTTCGATCCGCTGGATAAGGAATCCATACAGGAAACAGTCCGGCAGGTTATTACAGACCAGTCTCTTTCCAGTAAGCTGGTTGAAGAAGGGCGCAGCCGTCTGACAGCTTTCTCATTGGATAATATGGTGAATAAAACGTGTAATGTATATAGATCCGTTCTGTGATGCAACCCCTTTTTTCAATTATAACAGTAACATATAATGCGGAAAAGTGGATTGAGCGCACCCTGTTGAGTGTACTTAGTCAGACTTATCCGAACATAGAATATATAGTAATAGACGGAGCTTCCAAAGATGGCACCATGGAGATTGCCGGACGTTATGCTTCCGGCATTACCTGTCTGAAAAGTGAACCCGACAAAGGGATCTATGATGCCATGAATAAAGGTATTCAACAGGCAACGGGCGACTATATCTGGTTTCTCAATGCGGGAGATACCTTGCACAATGCAGATACAGTGTACCGTATAGTGCAACGAATAGAAAAGAGAGGAATTTTGCCGGACGTTATCTATGGAGAAACTTCCATTGTGGATGCCGAAGGACGTAACATGGGCCTCAGAAGATTAAAGGCCCCGAACCGTTTAACCTGGAAAAGCTTCCGCATGGGCATGCTTGTTTGTCACCAGTCCTTTATCGCAAAAAGGGAAAAAGCCCCTTTGTTCGATTTAAATTACCGTCTGGTTGCCGATTACGATTGGTGCATTCAGTGCCTTAAGCGTGCAGATTCTATACATAATTCACGGAGAGTGCTATCAGACTTTCTCGAACAGGGGATGAGTTCTGTACATCGTAAAGACTCTCTCAAGGAACGGTATACCGTTATGTGCAAGTATTACGGGAAAATCCCTACTTTGTTGTTGCACGGCTGGTTTGCTGTCCGCTTCTATTTTGCCAAATGGGTAAAAGGACGTGTCTGAACTGATAATTAATATAAAACAACCTATATGCAGATTTTAGTTAAGAAATGGAGTGGGCATCTGGCAGCCCTTGTCCTATTCATTGTAGTAACAATAGCCTATTTCTCTCCATCAGTATTGGATGGAAAGGTGATTCGTCAGGGCGATATGCTTAAGTTCACGGGTATGACCGAAGAACTTAACAAGTATGCAGGTGAAGCGAAGGATGGAAACATCATTGCCTGGACTGGTTCCATGTTTTCAGGGATGCCTTCCTATAACATTGCAGTGAAAGGTGTGGCTCCTGATTATTTATCTTATCTTGAAACAGCCGTGAAATCGATCGATTTTAACGGTGCAAGCATGGTTCTAACAGGACTAATCTGCTTCTATATTTTGATGTGCGTGTTGGAGATTCCCTTATGGCTGGCCATTGCGGGCGCCATTGCCTTTGCGTTTGCCTCCTATAACTTCATTATTATTGAAGCTGGTCATATTACCAAAGCGTATGTTATTGCCTATATGCCGCTTACTATTGCAGGTATGCTGTTACTTTTCAGAAGCAGGTTTCTCTGGGGAGCTGTGTTGTTTACGTTGGGAGTTGCCCTTTCTATCATAAACGGTCACCTTCAGATCACTTATTACCTGGCGTTGCTTTGTTTTATCATGTATATAGGGTATGCCTGGGAAAAGATTAAGGAAAAAGCTTTCGCTCCTCTGGCGAAGACATCCGCTGTACTTCTGATCTGTGTGATATTGGCAGTTTTGCCTAACTTGGGTAATTTGTATGCCAACTGGGAAATGAGTAAAACATCTTTGCGTGGACCTACGGAGCTAACTCAGACTACTACAGGAAGTGCGGAAAAGGTATCCGATGGACTCGACAAAGATTATGCTTTTGCCTGGAGTTATGGAAAGAGCGAGCTGCTAACATTGCTAGTCCCCAATGCTTATGGAGGTGCTTCAGGTGGTACGCTTGATGATTCATCCGAATTGTACAAAGAGCTTCGCAGCAAAGGAGCTCAGGTTGGAGCCGACGTGCAGACTTATACCTATTGGGGAGATAAGATTTTTACATCTGGTCCGGTTTACTTTGGAGCGCTTATTTGCTTTTTGTTTGTGTTGGGGATGTTTGTCGTTCCCAACAAAATGAAGTGGTGGATGCTTGGAGGCTCGGTGTTCCTTGTTTTTCTCGCTTTGGGAAAGAATTTCGATAGCTTCAATGATATCATGTTTCATCACCTGCCTATGTATAACAAATTCCGAACGGTGGAGATGGCGCTTGTTATTCCCGGGCTTGTTTTCCCGTTGATAGCTTTATGGGGACTAAAAGAAGTGCTGACGGGCAAGGTGGAAGTGCAGTTGCTTAAGCGAGCTATGCTTACTGCATTGAGTCTTACAGGTGGTATCTGTCTTATTCTTTGGTTGATGCCAAGCCTGTTTCTTGATTTTCGTTCGCCACTAGACACACAGTATCAGATGCCTGACTGGTATTACAATGCATTACTGATGGACAGAAAGGCTCTTGCACAAGATGATGCATTGCGGTCGCTTCTATTTATTTTGCTTGGAGCAGGATTGTTGTTTTGGTTTTTCAAAGCTAAAAACAAGGAAAAAACAGCTACACTGGTAGGTGTTGGTATGGCATTGCTTATGCTGGTTGATTTATGGAGTGTGGATAAGCGTTACCTGAATGGTGATGATTTTGTACGCGAACAACCTGCCGAATCCTATAAAGCTTCTGTGGCTGATAAAGAAATTTTGAAAGATACAGATCTTTCGTTCCGCGTATTGAATCTGAATAATCCTTTTCAGGAAACGAATACTTCCTATTACCATAAGTCTATTGGTGGATATCATGCTGCCAAGCTGCGCAGGTATCAGGAACTGGTTGACCATCGTTTAGTAGGAGAACTTGGTTCTATTATGCAAACATTCCAGAAAGCCAAGACGGCCGATGATGTGATAAAATGTCTCATGGTATGCCCGTCTCTCAATATGCTGAATATGCGTTACATTATATATAGTCCCGATCAGGCTCCTGTTCGCAATCCGTTTGCCTATGGCAACGCCTGGTTTGTTGAAAAAGTGGAGATGGCGGACAATGCTGATGCAGAAATGGCTGCAATGAATAAATACAATCCACTGATGGTGGCCGTGGTAGATAAACGTTTTGCCAAGGAGCTGGAAGGCTTTACACCACAACCGGATTCTACAGCTACGATTACAATGACCAGTTACAAGCCACACGAGGTAGCCTATAAAGCGAAAGGTTCCACCGAGCAATTGGCGGTTTTCTCGGAAATCTACTATCAACCGGGATGGAAAGCTTTTGTCGACGGTAAAGAAACTCCTCATTTTCGTGCCGACTGGACTTTGCGTGCCATGCGTGTTCCTGCCGGTGATCATCAGATTGTGTTTAAGTTTATACCAGATCAGTATATCATGGCTACACAGGTTGCATCGGTAAGCTCATTGCTTATTATGTTGCTGCTTTTGGGGGCTATCGGCTATTCGGTTTGGAGTACCCTTAAAGCGGGAAAACAGTAAGGAGGTAACTATTTAAAAATAGCAGAATAAGAATGGCGCTTAACATCATGTTAAGCGCCATTCTTATTTAAACTTATCTTGGGTAATCTACTTATCCATATCTTTTGTTATTTCCTGGATATCCTGCAGAGTAAAGTTTCCTAAAAGCTGTATAACGGTAAATCCTTCTTCCGTGTCGGCTAGCATGACCATATCCTTTACCAGGTCTCCATGCATAATAGCATAAAAGGTAGCTTTAGTTTTCCCATCACGTACACGCATCAGCTCTTCATGTTGTTTGGTAACCAACTGGGCAAATTCATTACGCATTTTTATTGTCAGGTCCTTTCGTTCGGTAGTCAGCACCTGCAGAGATTCCACTTTGCCTTTCATATTCATCAGATTCAGACCGGCGGTCTGCATGGTCGGCATCATTTTGAACATAGCTTTCGAAATGTAGACAGACGTTACATTGTCCATGTCGGCGTACTTTTCAAACAACTTACTGCTGTTTTGTGCGAAGCCTGATTGTGTAAAAACAATACACAGAAGCGTAATAATCAAGTATCTGGTTTTCATTGTATATTATCGTTATTATTCAATTGTTTGTTTACTATTTTATTTACCTTGTTAATTTCCTGTTCTGCGTCTGATACCTGGTCCAATCCGTTGTTCAGCTGGGTAGACATGAATGCGAGCGCTTTGTTGGCAGCAATGGCTGCCTCCCGTGGGTCGCTAAATGTATCGGCCGTAGTCGGCTTTCTGTAAAAGTTGTCTGTTTGTAAAAAGAGGACAAAACCAATCAGTATGGCTGCAGCCACACCTCCGAACAAGTATATGAATTGTCTTCTCATCAAAGGGCTCTTTTGTTTCTGTTCTTTTGCAGCCAGATTGTCGATATACTGTTCCAACCTGCCGGATAAACCCTCGGGAAGTTCTCCATCTTCACGAAGTGCTTTGTTTATCAGTTCATCTATTTGTTTATCGTTCATATACGTTTAGTTTTATGTATTGCTCTTTGATAATTTTCCGTGCCCGCGAAAGCAACGTGCGTACATTGACAGCACTGAACCCGGTAATCTCCTCAATCTCTTCCATCGAACAGTCACTCAATCCTCTTAGTTTCAGAACTAGCTTTTGGTTGTCCGGTAACATTTCTATCAGTTGTTTGATCCGATCTATTTCATCCGCATTTTCCAGTTCTATATCAGGAGTGCTGAAATTGGCCATCGTTACATTTTCGAGGCTATCTTCGTATCTACCCGATTTGGAAGAACGCAGAAAATCAAAACAAAGATTTTTTACAAGTGTGACCGAGAATGCCTCCGGATTATTAATTGCTGTCAGATCTGTTCGTTTATTCCATAACTTACAGTATGCCTCCTGAAGAATATCTTCGGAATCGTCTTTATTTCCCGTCAGGGCGTAGGCGACACGATAGAGTTTAGGGTGCAAAGGAAGAAACGTCTGTTTAAATTGATCAGGACTCACCTTTTCCATGTTTATTAACCATCCGGTCGATATCGGAAGGTTTGATTTTACCTTTGATTCGTACCAAAGCAGCATCGCTTCCCGATGTGACAATAACCATCTCCCGGATCATATCGTTCTCTATTCTTACCAACACCTTTGTGCGTTCACCGTTTTCGTTGGAATTGATCATTGTTTCAAATTTGTAATCTTTCAGCTTGTTAATAGCCTTGCTTAGCTTCTCTTTTACATCACTGGAACAATCTTCTAAGGAATATACTTCAATTCCATCCACCCCCATTGTATCAGTAAAAAGACCGGCGAACTTCATGCTAATTTGTCCCATGTTGATGCTGGTTACATTTTCCATTTTAGAAAACTCCTTGAAAATGTCGTTTACATTCTTCTGACTGTATCCTGCCTGGCTAATGATAATAAGCGCCAGTATTGCCACGATTTTTTTCATCTTTCTATACATTTAAAAAGTAAGTATTTGTTAACTTTCCTCCCGCATGTGCACTTTGAGGTGAGGCATTCAAACAGTAGACGAAACGTCTTTGCATGTTGTTACAAAAAACTGACGGTTATTTATAAAATTTCTGAGACTTCATAAATAACATCGGCAAACGATAGAC
>JAGPJL010000169.1 GCA_018054455.1 Parabacteroides sp. | reverse complement strand
GTACCCAGAGCCGGGATCGAACCGGCATGGAAGTGAATCCACTGGTGTTTGAGACCAGCGCGTCTACCAATTCCGCCATCTGGGCATTTGCTTTGTTTCAAATGCGTGGCAAAGGTATGGATTTTTTCTGACTACGCAAATGTTTGATTACTTTTTTTTAAATATTGTTATCGGGACGGTTTTATCACAGATTATTTATTTAGATTTGTATCGTTTGAATACATTAAATTAGCCTGTATCATGAAAGATAATTATTGTGTCATCATGGGTGGTGGGATTGGAAGTCGCTTCTGGCCCTTTAGTAGAGAAACCTATCCAAAACAGTTTCTGGATTTCTTTGGCACCGGACGTTCGCTTTTGCAAATGACGTTCGATCGCTTTGCCAAGATCATCCCTGTGGAGAACATCTTTATTGTTACCAATGAACAATATTCCTCGCTTATACAAGAGCAGCTTCCCGAATTGTCGGCTAGCCAGATCTTGCTTGAACCTGCTCGTAGAAATACGGCTCCGTGTATTGCTTATGCAGCTTATCATATCCGCTCGTGTAATCCAAAAGCAAATATAGTTGTAGCTCCTTCGGATCATCTTATCCTGAAGGAAGATGTTTTTTTGAGGGACGTCTCCAAGGGGCTGGATTTTGTTAAAAGAAAATCGGTGCTTGTTACCATGGGGATTAAACCGAGCCGTCCGGAGACTGGTTATGGTTATATTCAGGGTAATGGTTCTATGGCAAACGATTTTACGAAGGTGAAAACTTTTACAGAGAAACCCAATCTTGAGTTGGCAAAGGTTTTTTACGAGAGCGGCGAATTCTTTTGGAATTCCGGACTGTTTCTGTGGAATGTGAATACCATTATCGATGCTTTCGATAAATATCTGCCTGATATTGCCACCCGTTTCGAAAGTGGAAGTGATAAGTTCAATACACCCGATGAGCAAGCATTTATTAAAGAGAATTTCCCCTATTGCCTGAATATTTCTATTGATTACGGTATTATGGAGAAAGCGGATAACGTGTATATGCTTTGTGCCGATTTTGGATGGGCCGATTTAGGAACCTGGGGTTCTTTGTTCGATATTGCCCGGAAGGATGAACAGGATAATGCCGCCTTGAAGAGCCGTGCGCTTCTCTATGAAAGTACAGGCAATGTGATAGCGCTCGATAATCCGGGTAAATTAGCTGTCATTCAGGGCTTGCACGACTATATCGTTGCCGAGGCTGATAATGTGTTGCTGATTTGCAAGAAGGAAGACGAGCAGCGTATTAAGCAGTTTGTGGCCGATGCCCAAATGAAGTTTGGTAAAGAATATAATTGACGTATAGTTTAACGATACGATTGAGCGTGGGTTTTTGTTGGTTTTCCGATAAGGAGGCCTGCAAAAATTCACGCTTTTTACATGAATTCCTGTACCTTGTAGACAAACTCCATCCAGACCCAATAACGGATGGCTTTGCCAAGAAACATGGAGATGGCAACAATCCATACATTACCACGTAAGAATCCCAATGCAACAGCGATGAAGTCGCCAATGCCGGGAAGGAAAACAAAAAAGGCCATCACAGAACCTTTTCCTTTTATCCAGTCCTGTACTTTGTTTAGTTTCTTTATGTCAAGCTTCAGGTACTTTTCTATCCATTCAACTTTGCCAAGCATCCCCAGATAGTAGCAGCTCATTCCGCCAATGAAATTTCCAAGTGTGGCGGCAACCATACACTGCCAGTAATCTGCACCGGCAAACAGTACGCCGGTAAGTACCACTTCCGAACTAAAGGGAAGAACGGTTGCAGCCAGAAATGAGGCGATAAATACCCCAATGTATCCCCATTCTATAAGTTCGGCCATAGTTGTATGGTTATAAGACTAAAATAGATAAGTAAAGTGCCATAGAATGCCCAGTATATTACTTTTCCTCTTTTTACGGTAAAGAAATGAGAGACAAGGATTGCTCCCGGAACGCAGGCAATGCCTAAAAACTCTTCCGACGAATAGTCGTACAGGAAGTATAGAATAAACGACCAGAATGCTGCCAATATAAGAAATGAGAGAAACTGACGGGTTCGCAGGTTGTCTTCGTACTCGTGCGAGAGAATATTGAAAGAGGCTACGACTGTTAACAGTGCGGCATAAGCTATTCCTGTCCACTCAATCCAATTGGCATTTTTTGCCTGCATTAGTTGTATATTGGCAAGCTCGGCAAACGGTTCGGTAAACGGGGTGAAGTCTTTTTGCCACATACACCATCCCAACAGAAACCAGTAGACTGTAAGCATACCCAATACAGACGAAAGAATAGTCCGGATACTTATCGACCGAAGACTATACATTCCGAACCAGAACAAAGGCAGGTACCACAGGATATGGATCCACAGGAGACTCCCAATGCTTAGGAAGAAGGCAGCGTTAAATGCCTTTCCCCGCGATTCGGGATTGTGGTAAGACGTAAACAGTTCGTAGACGGCAAGAATAAGGCAAAAAACACCCAATGAGTTGGATTTAAGAGGAAAAAATCCAGGATTGGTACTTATAAAAAGTATATAGAATAGTAAGGGGAGGAGAGTCTTTTCGCGGATGAGTCCCAAGGCATAGTTAGCCCTGTGCAACAAAAACGCCCCTCCCGTTGTAAGAAGTAATCCGATAAGATAAGTTGATTCCTTGCTTGGAAGATTCTTGCTGACAGCTTCCCATAAGGGTGTATCACTGCTGTTTACCTTAAGAGGAAACCCTACAGCATACAAATAACCAACTACCCAACATAGCATACAGGCCAGTAATGTTATTGTAAACGTTACCGGTCCGCATATGCTTCGTTTTCTTATCGAATCTCTCGTCATTATAGGTCAAATCCGATATCGCTACGGAAATATTTTTTATCGAATGATATGGCATTCGCACCGGCAAATGATTGTGCAAGAGCTTCCTCCTTATCTTTTCCATAAGAACTTACTGCAATAACACGACCACCGTTCGAAACCACCTGTCCGTTTTCTTCTTTTGTACCGGCATGGAATACAATGCTTCCCGTTGCTTTGTCGAGTCCGGTTATTGCCTTTCCCTTTTCGTAATCGCCGGGATAACCTCCGGATACCAGCATAACCGTTACAGCGGCACGCGGATCTTTTTCCATCACACGTTCGTTCAGGTTTCCTTCGGCAACACCCTCAAGCAGGTCAACCAGATCCGATTTGATACGTAACATCACAACCTCGGTCTCCGGGTCGCCCATGCGGCAGTTGTACTCGATAACCACCGGTTCGTTGTCCACCTTAATCAGTCCGATGAAGATGAATCCTTTGTATTCGATTCCTTCCGATTTCAAACCCTTAACCGTTGGGATTATGATTCGTTCTTCTACCTTTTGCATAAACACTTCGTCGGCAAAAGGAACAGGCGAAACAGCACCCATACCACCGGTGTTTAGTCCGGTGTCGCCTTCTCCGATTCGTTTGTAATCTTTGGCTTCGGGAAGAATCTTATAGGAATTACCGTCGCTCATTACAAATACGGAACACTCAATACCCGAAAGGAATTCTTCGATAACTACGGTCTTGCTTGCATCGCCAAACATACCGGCCAGCATATCCTTAAGTTCCTTTTTAGCCGTAGCCAGGTCGGAAATAATAAGTACGCCTTTACCGGCAGCCAGTCCGTCGGCCTTTAATACATACGGAGCCTGCAGGGATTCCAGAAAAGAATAACCCTCTTCCAGATTCTCGGCACAAATACTCTTATAACGAGCGGTGGGAATATGATGACGCATCATGAATGCTTTGGCAAAATCCTTGCTTCCTTCGAGCTGCGCACCCACTTTACTTGGTCCGATTACCGGAACAGACGCAAGTTCTGCATCGTTTTTGAAATAGTCGTAAATCCCTTTTACCAACGGATCTTCGGGACCCACTACTACCATGGCTACCTGGTTTGCAAGTACAAATTCTTTAATTTTAGGGAAATCCGTCGCACTCATAGGCACATTGATGCCAACAGTTGCTGTTCCGGCATTTCCGGGAGCAATAAATAACTTGTCCACTTTAGGACTCTGGCTTATCTTCCAGGCCAGTGCATGCTCACGTCCTCCGGAGCCAACGAGTAGTATATTCATCTTTCTATTAATTAATTCAAAATTGTTATTTAAGATAATCCATAAAGTACCGGGTAATCTTTTCCGACAAATGCGGACGATCCTTTCCAATAACATTATGTTCGTGTCCGGGATAGATAAAGTAATCCGGATACGTACGCGCATCCACGCATGCCTTTAAAAAAGAGAGGCTGTGTTGCAATACGACTACAGGATCGACGCTGCCGTGAATAAGCAACAGATGTCCCTTCAGGTTTCCCGCTTTGAGTTTTAGATTGGCATTTTTATAGCCTTCCGGATTCTCTTTAGGCGTATCCATATACCGTTCGCCGTACATAATCTCGTAATATTGCCAGTCGATCACCGGTCCGCCAGCCACACCGACTTTAAAAACATCGGGGTAGGTAAGCATCAGGTTGGTAGTCATAAAACCTCCATAACTCCATCCGTGTACACCCAGCTTGTCGCCATCCACATACGGAAGCGATTTAAGAAATTCGACACCTTTCATTTGGTCGGCCATTTCGTTGACACCAAGGTTCCGGTGAATAACCTGCTCGAATGCAGCTCCGCGGTTTGCTGATCCCCGGCTATCTACCGTGAAAACTACATACCCTTGCTGTGCCATGTA
>JAGPJL010000168.1 GCA_018054455.1 Parabacteroides sp. | reverse complement strand
TGATGTTCTTAATTAAATTTGAACCCAAATTATTTTGAACTATTGATCTTTTGCAATTGTTTTTTTTCTAAATTAGTGGTCGGGTTTCAATGACGCTAATTATAATATGGTATTTTTTGAATGAAAACTTTAGGTATGAAAAAGATTATATCTTACCCTTTATCGATAATTTATTACGCGCTATTTTATTCTTTGCTGCTAGTATTTCATCCCATACAGTGGATATGTTTCAATTTATTTGGCTACGGAGCGCACAAAAAAAGCGTAGACCTGCTGAACTTCTTCATGGTTGCTTATACCTATGTATTGGGAACAACTTACAAATTTGAAAACCTTGATTTGGTGCCACAAGGCGTGCCGCTTATCATCGCTGCCAATCATCAAAGTATGTACGATATTGCTCCGATTAGTTGGTTTATGCGTCGCATGTATCCAAAGTTTATAAGCAAGATTGAATTAGGCAAAGGTATTCCAAGCATCTCCTATAACCTGAATCACGGAGGTTCGGTATTGATTGATCGTAATAATCCCAGACAGAGTCTGCCTGCCATCAAGCAGATTGCCGAATACGTTGAATTGAATAAGCGATCGGTGGTTATATTTCCCGAAGGAACAAGAAGTAAAACGGGTATTCCGAAGCCCTTTGCCGAAAACGGATTGAAGATATTGTGCAAATATGCACCCTCTGCTTACATTGTTCCGCTGACTATAAATAATTCCTGGAAAATGACCCGATGGGGATCTTTTCCTTTGGGAGTGGGAAACAAGCTTACTTTTACGGTTCATACTCCTCTGGCTGTTGCAAGTATGTCTTTTCCGGATATTTTTGAAAAAACAGAAAAAGCGGTAACAGGAGCAATACGCAACTAAGAGTAAACAATTCGTTTCTTTAGGTTGTTGGTAAGTAATATGCCATCTATTCAATTTTATCTATAGGTGGGCTTTCTCAATTTATTACTTACTTTAAAATTATTCCTGATGGCAATAAAAAATATCCGTTTAGAAGTGATGCATTTCCTGGAAAAGAATGTGGATGAGTTTATTAATCAATATTTAATCCCCGTTGAAAAGATATGGCAGCCAACCGACTTCTTACCCAATTCCGAAAGTGATACCTTTTTTGAGGAAGTGAGAGAATTACGGGAGTTGGCAAAAGAGCTGCCTTACGATTTCTGGGTAGTATTGGTAGGAGATACCATCACCGAAGAAGCCCTTCCAACCTACGAGTCCTGGTTGCTGGAAGTAGAAGGGATAGAGAACGGCGGTGTTGAAACCCGCAACGGCTGGTCAAAGTGGATCAGGAATTGGACCGGCGAAGAAAATCGTCACGGCGATTTACTTAACAAGTATCTATACCTTTCGGGGAGAGTGAATATGAAGGAAATTGAACGAACAACCCAATACCTCATAAATGATGGCTTCGATATTGGTACCGGGCGCGATCCGTATAAGAATTTTGTTTATACCAGTTTTCAGGAACTGGCAACATTTATATCCCACAACGGTATAGCCGATTTGGCAAAGAAAGCAGGCAACGATAAGCTGTCTCGCATGTGTAAACGCATTGCAGGCGACGAAATAAGACATCATCTGGCATATAGCGAGTTTGTGAGTCGTATCTTCGAAATAGATCCAAGCGAAATGATGCTGGCTTTCAGCTATATGATGAAGCAGAAAATCGTTATGCCTGCTCATTTTCTGCGCGAATCCGGACAGAAAATAGGTACAGCTTTCGAGGAGTTCTCGAACTCCGCACAGCGCATTGGCGTATATACGACCAACGACTATGTGGATATTATGCAGAAGTTGATTGTAAAATGGAAAATCGACCAAATAACAAATCTGACCGATGATGCCGAACGTGCCAGGGATTACCTGATGAAGCTTCCTGCCCGCATGGCAAAGATATCGGAAAGGTTGGTTATACCTACCGAACCGCATATCTTTAAATGGGTTACGCCTGCGGTGAAATAAAAAGTTCCTTCCTATAGTTGCTCTCTGCAGGCTTTCATGATATCATCCCACGCGGCAGCCAGATCGTTCA
This sequence comes from Parabacteroides sp., assembly GCA_018054455.1. GTDB lineage: Bacteria > Bacteroidota > Bacteroidia > Bacteroidales > Tannerellaceae > Macellibacteroides. Next base: position 2,674 of record JAGPJL010000168.1, on the reverse strand, counting down.
TGCTGGGGAAAAGGATATTGGCCCCTGCTTCCAGCAAAACGCTGTCGGGTAGGGGACCTGTGTTTACGGCAATGGTAAAGATGCCTGCGGCAACAGCGGCTTCTACTCCCATTGGAGCATTTTCCACTACAAATGCTTCACTGGGTAGTACGCCCGCTTTATTTAATCCCATCAGATAAGGCTCGGGATGAGGCTTGCCAAATTGAACGTCGTAGGCGGTAACCATCCTTTCGGGGTCGAAGGATCCGGGAAAAGATAAATCCAGCTTGGATATGAGTGAATGTTGTCCCGATCCGGTAACAACAAGCGACTGCAATTTATATTTTTTTACTGCCTGTAACACTTCGGAAGCTCCTTCCATGGTGGAACCATCGTTGTATAGATTAAATAAATCAGACTTTTGTTTGTACATCTCCTGCCTTTCATCTTCAGTTGCATCGCGGCCAAAGGTGCGTTGAAAAAGGATGTTGATCGTACTTTCTCCCGTTCTTCCTTCAAACATATAAAAGTCCTGAGGCGTAGAGGTAAGATGATGCAGATTGGCCGTTTCGGTCCACGCACGTGCATGAAAGCGCATGGAGTCGTATAACACACCGTCCATATCGAATAAAACGGCTTTGGGGTTAAGTGCTGTAAGTGAATTTCTATGCAGATAGCTTTGAATAGCTGTTTTAATCATTTTACAAGGTCTTTTGATGTATGCTACAAATTTACACTAATTAGCCGGACAAATCAAGAAAGATTCACTATGTTTGTTCTTCAAAGTAGTAATCTTCGTATAAAAGCATGTACATGTAAATCAAAAAGCATGTACATCCTTTTCAATTTACATGTACATGCTTTTGTAAATTGCTTACTATCTTTATCAAATTTGTTGCCTTATTCAGATAAAAAAAGAGTAAGGAATTTAGGAATAATCACTTTCCGTTTGTCTTATTAATGGAGTACGCATGTGCTTCGCATACCTTAATTCTAAATTTAAAGCTTTACATATGAAAAAAATTCTCTTTGTTTCCCTTCTTTTACTGGTATTCTGTCAGGTAAAAGCCGGTCAGTGGATTCGCGTGAATCAGTTGGGGTATCTGCCCGACGCGCGTAAAGTGGCTGTTTTTATGAGTGAGGAGCCGATGTCGGTAGACCGGTTCGAGTTGAAGGATGCCTTTACGCATGCTACTGTTTTAACGTTCAACTCGGTTAAATCTGCCGGGAAGTATGGAAAAATGTCGTCTACCTACCGCCTTAATTTTACTGCTTTCGAGGGAGTAGGTTCTTTCTACCTGGCAGCCGGGAAGGCCACTTCGCCGGTGTTCAGAATCAATGCGCATGTGTACGACGGCACTGCCGATTTTCTGCTTACTTATATGCGTCAGCAGCGCTGCGGATACAATCCCTGGCTCAAGGATAGCTGTCACCTTCACGATGGTTACATGGTGTATCACCCCACCCGTTCGGGAGAGCATGTGGATGTAACCGGTGGCTGGCACGATGCAACGGATTATCTGCAATATACAGCTACTTCCTCCAATGCGATTTACCAGATGATGCTTGCCTATCAGCAAAATCCGCAGTCGTTCGGCGATGCTTTCAAAGCGAACGGAATGCCGGGAGCCAATGGTATTCCGGACATCGTAGACGAGATTAAGTGGGGGCTGGACTGGCTTAACCGGATGAATCCGGAAAAGGGTATGATGTTTAACCAGATAGCCGACGACCGCGATCATGCCGGCTTCCGTCTGCCTACCCGCGACTCGGTGGATTATGGATGGGGAAAAGGAACCGGGCGTCCGGTTTATTTCTGTACCGGCGAGCAGCAAGGATTGCTTCGCCATAAAAACCGGGCAACCGGAATTGCCTCTACTGCCGGAAAATTTGCCTCTTGCTTTGCCCTTGGTTCAAAAGTATTGGCGGATTTCTATCCTGACTTTGCCCGTCAGATTGGCGAAAAGGCTGCCGATGCCTTCGAACATGGTGTGCAACACCCCGGTGCTTGCCAGACTGCTCCGGGTACCGCGCCCTATTTTTATGAAGAAGACAACTGGACCGACGATATGCAGCTGGCTGCTGCCGAATTGTATCGCAAGACCGGCGACGAAAAGTATATGAAGCAAGCGGTGAATTATGGTAGGATGGAACCGGTTACTCCCTGGATGGGAGCGGACAGTGCGCGTCATTACCAATGGTATCCGTTTATTAATGTGGGTCATTATCTGCTGAGTAATTCTCCGGATAAACGGGTGGGCGACGAATTTAAACGTAACCTGCGTACAGGTATCGAGCGGGTGTTCGAAAAGGCGCAGACGAACCCTTTCCTGAATGGGATACCTTATATATGGTGCTCAAACAATTTGGTTTCGGCCTTGGTTACTCAATGTCGCTTGTACCGCGAGTCTACGGACGATGTTCGTTACGAAGAGATGGAAGCAGCCTTGCGCGACTGGCTTTTTGGATGTAATCCGTGGGGCACAAGCATGATTGTGGGTCTGCCTTCGTGGGGCGATTATCCCGAATATCCTCATTCGTCTTATGTGACCGCCGGTATTGGAAACACTCCCGGAGGATTGGTGGATGGTCCGGTTTACGGTGCTATCTTTAATGGATTGCTTGGCGTAAAAATTACGGAGCCCGATGTATATGCTCCCTTTCAATCGGATCTGGTGGTTTATCACGACGATGT
>JAGPJL010000167.1 GCA_018054455.1 Parabacteroides sp. | reverse complement strand
CCAATTCTACGCGGACCTGTTCCGCGGTATTCCCATTTGGTTGTGTCAAGTTCTGTGCCGTTGAAATCGTCTTGCCATGCCAGTTTGTATCCGTTGTTTTCGGGAACAAACACTTCTTGCGTCATGGCATTGTTGGCAGGAGCGTCAGATCCTTTCTGTGCAGGTTGGCAAGCCCAGCCCACTAATAGAAGGGCCAATGGAATCAAAGTTGTTTTTTTCATGTGTATTTTAATTATAGATCAAAAGCCAAAAGTAAAAAAAAAGGGGAGAAGTAACTCCCCCCTTTATATGAATTTTTGAATTATCAATTATATCTGGAAGTATCCCACCAAACGCGAACATTTTGTCCATCCCCCTTACCATTATTCAACGTAGTTTGTTTTGAATAGCTGTTCAGATTCAGTTCGTCGTCTATATAACGAAGTTTCTTAATAAATTCTCCTGATTTAATCAGATCATTGTCGCTTTGAACCACAGGAGTCAGCTCCGGATAACCTGTACGTCTGAATTCAATCCATGCTTCTGTTCCATTAGGATAGATTCCAATCCATTTTTGAGTGATAATCTGTTTCAGTTTGGCTTCGAAGCTTGCGGAGGCATCCCATTTTACATTTCCTCCGTTGATGTAAGCATCGTCGTTGGCTGTTGTATAAATAGAAGCACTAACTCCCGAACGGGCTTCAGCAATAGAAGCGCGGATCCCGGCTTCATAATTTTCTTTTGCATCGCCGGCTCCAGACCAACCTCTTAGGGCTGCTTCAGCTTTAAGCAAGCAAACTTCTGCATAGTTCATGATAACCTGCGGTTTAACGGTTGTACCTTGGGGAACGGTTCCTTCTTGTACACTTCCTTTGGCTTGTTGATTCCATTCCGGATAAACATACAGACCCCAGATGCAAGAATTGTTTGTCGCATTGTATTCCGGTTTTGATAGCTCAGAAGTGGGCAGACCATTCGGCACACCCCGATACTGAACATCGGAAGTTCCGTACGCATATCCTTGAGTTTGACTAAACCATAATGGAAGACGAGGGTCTGCAACAGCACTTTCTCCCAGCATTATGTCGATCATAGACTTACTTACCCGGAACTCATTCCAGAAACTGATAGTCCACAAAGAATGACCAGCATTGGCTTCCGCATTTTTTATGCCCGCATTGTCGTCGTTGCTGCTCATAAGGTTTTCTTTAAGAGCGGCTTCTCCTTCAGCTTTTGCTTTTTCTGCATCAATGAACGATAGTCGTAAAGCGTAGCGAAGACGAAGCGAATTGGCTAGTTTTATCCATTTTGTAAGATCGCCGCCAAACAGAATATCTTCACTTCCATAGGCTTCTTGATTAGCATTATTGCTTTTTAGAACTGTTACAGCTTCTGTTAGTTCTTTAAAGATATCATAATATATATCTTTTTGCGTATCATACTTCGGTTCAATAATACCTTGTCCGGCTTCAGTATAAGGAACATCCCCAAAACAGTCTGTTGTGCGTGCTGCTCCCATGGCAGAGATAATGCGCATCACCTGATACATGTTATTGTATTCCGGATGGTCGGGAAGCATAGCTTCTACTTCGTGAAGATTCTTTGACAAGTATACGTAGTAAGAGCGCCAGAATCCGTCTTTAGCCCAACCGTCTTTCCATTCGTAGCGGTCGGTAGGAAAATAGGATGCTGTATTTGCAAAATACTGTGCGTACAGGTTGGTATGAAGATTGTCTCCTACCTGATATTCCCAGGAACGGCAGTTAAATCCATAGTCTATCATTTTAGGAAGAATAAGACTGGGACTTACCTCGGTTGCCACCAAGGGGTCTTTGTTCATATCTTCAAAATTGCCTGTACATCCCGCTGTTAAACCTGTCAAGAGACAAATAACGCTTATTTTTTTTATCGATAGTTTCATTGTAGTATGACAAATTAGAATTTAACATTAAGAGTAAAACCATAAGAGCGTGTAGGAGGCAAAGACGAGTATTCGAATGCCTGTGCATAATCTTCACGAGAGAATGAACCTTCTGGATTAACCGGAGCATTCTTGAAAATATAGAAGAGATCGCGACCTACTGCCGATAATTTTATACTCTGAATTGGAAGTCCTCTCAACCAGGAAGCTGGCAAAGTATATCCTAAGGATATTTCACGCAATTTTGCGTAAGAAGCATCATAAAGGAATTCTTCACCCACACCGTATGCTCCGCCAATAGTTGCGAAATAGTCTTCAGCTTTTACTATTTTTGTATTTTCAGCACCTGTTGAATTCACAATGCCGTTTATAACCATTCCTTCTGTTCCACGTCCAACGAGAGTCTTGGCTGATGTACCGGCTGTACATGCGTACATGTCTGTGGTAGAGATAAAATCTCCGCCAGTACGTATATCGATCAATGCGTTGAATGAAAGGTTTTTGTATCTAAGCGAAGTGAAGAATGAACCAGTCCAGTCAGGAGTCATATTCCCAATTACCTGGTCTGTCACACTAATAGGCATGCCATTGTCGCCTATTAATACACGTCCATCAGCATTGCGTTTATATGCTTTTGAAACGATATCCCCAAATCTGCCACCTTCGTCAACTACAACTTTTCCAACACGGGTTTCTCCAATTGTGAAACGTTTCAGTGTAGGATCCAACTCAATACATTCTGTACGGTTCATACCCCAGTTCAAGGTAACGTCCCAGTTCCAGTTTTTTGTTTGTATCGGAGTACCGGTTAGCATAACTTCCCAACCATGGCTGGACATCTTTCCTGCATTAATACTCTTCAATTCGTAACCAGACGACCCGGGCATTGTAACTCTAAGAATCTGATTGATTGTGTTGGATTTATAATAGGTAGCGTCCATACCTATACGCCCTTTAAACATACGAAATTCAACACCAACTTCTGTGGAGTTCGTTTCTTCAGGTTGTAAATTATAAAGTGGAAAAGTGGAAGATGTACTTGCATTTAGAATATTTCCGTTAGTTTTTCCCAACTCATATACATTATACAACTTATACGGATCAGTATCGTTACCTACCTTTGCCCAAGATCCCCTTACTTTCAGGTATGAAATCTGTTCCGGGAGAGTTACCATTTCCGAAATAATTCCAGATAAACTTACCGAAGGATAAAAATAAGACCAGTTGCTGGAAGGTAATGTTGAAGACCAGTCGTTACGAGCTGTTACATCTACATAAACCATGCTTTTATAGCCAACAGTTGCACTCCCCAATACAGAGTTTACACGTTTTTTTGAATAATCCTCATACACCGTTTGATTTCTACCGTTTGCCAAAGCAATAAGGTATGGAATATTAAATAAGCCAGCTGATCCGGAAAGATTGTTCCATGTATAATAGGTGGTAGCTGTTCCAAGGTTAGCTGTAACGCTAAAGTCGTTGAAACTTTTATCAAAGTTCAGCATTAAGTCTGCATTGAATTCCTGATTGGTTGCCTGTGTGTTTGAATACTGGCTACCATCAGATGTTTGAGACGACTGTACATAGGTGGAAAAGTTTTTTATCTGATCGTTGTACCAGTCGATGCCTACCCGTCCGTTAAGTTTCAGATAGTCTGTGAATTTCAGGCTCATCTGAACTTTACCGATCAAACGATTTCTTTGATCGCGGTTACCATTGGCAGGTAATGTTAATGCATATGGGTTCAGGTATTCATTATTTGGACCAGACCAGTTAACGATATGACCATCTGTACCTACAGGATTCTGCAAATCCTGTAAACGGATACTTCTTGGCATATTAATTAATGCCTTCATAACACCATATTCTCCCTGAGCAGGGCGATTAGATGCTTTTTGACGCATAAAATTAACTTTTGCACTTAAGTCAATATATTTGCTGGTGAACTGGGTGTTCAAATCGTAGTACTGACGATTCAACGAATGGTTTGGAGTAATACCTTGGTTTCTCGAGTCAGAGAAAGAGAAACGGGATGTAAGATTGTCCGATCCACCCGATGCTGTTAATGTATTTGTGTAGTTTGACCCCGTACGATAAAAATCGGTTATAAAGTCATTTTGAGGAGAATAGGTATAATCCTTGTAATTAGAGTCACCGTAAAATTCGTTTCTCCAGTTTGCTATAGTTGTGCTTCCATCCATTTTGGGACCCCAGCTGCCTTTGGCATTAGTAGAAAATACGCCGGCCGAACCTTGTCCATATACATTTTGGTATTCGTACGGATTATAAGCCTGGCTAAAATTAAGGTTCCCGTTGTATTCTATTTGAAGAGCTCCGCTTTTACCTTTCTTGGTTGATACGATAATGGCTCCGTTTTGTGCCCGCGATCCGTACATTGCAGCTGCATTCGCACCCTTTAATACAGAAATACTTTCGATATCTTCCGGGTTAATTTCCGACGCTGCACCAGAATAATCGACGCCTCCCCATTGGTCTGCTTTTCCGGAAGCATTATCGCTAACGGGTATACCATCTATTACCCATAACGGCTGGTTATTTCCACTCAGAGAGCTGGTACCACGTAATACAACACGTGTTGAACCTCCCATTCCGGTTGAAGACTGATTGATCTGTACTCCGGCAACTTTTCCCTGCAACATATTTGCTACACTTTCAGAACGGTTTTCGGACATACCATCTGTTTTAATTTCCTGCATGGCATATCCAAGAGCTTTCTTTTCACGTTTAATGCCTAAAGCAGTAACAACTACTTCGTCTAATTCTTCAACGGAAGATGCAAGTACTACGTCTACAACCGAACGATTTGAAACGGCTGCTTCCTGAGGTTTAAAACCAA
>JAGPJL010000070.1 GCA_018054455.1 Parabacteroides sp. | reverse complement strand
GTTGGGCAAATGTCTTAAAAAGACAGGAGGTCGTTTCTGCGACCTCCTGGTTCTTTTATTGTTTGAACTTTAGTAATCGGGATGCGTGTGGAGCAAGGTTTTGTCCGAACTGTCCGCTAAAGAAGCCTATTTCTTTTCCGGTCCACATGTCTGTTGCTTTATGTTTTCCTTTTCCAAACAGACTGGTCAGCGAAACAGAAACATCCACAGCCTCTTTGTCGTTCAGGTTAAACAAGGCCAAATACCATTCTCCGGTCTTCGCATTACGCGATGTGATTGCCACCTTTCCATCTTTGTTGAATACCTGACGTACATCCGTACCTTCGCGGTGCATCTTTAGTACCTCTTTATTGGTTAGCAACGATAAGGTAAAAGCATCGTTACTGGGTAAATCTCCACCAAACATCAAGGGGGAACGGAAAATACAGAAAAGATTCATCAGCGTATATTGTTCGTCCCTGGTAAGGCGGGTCATACGATCCTCGCCTCTTTCGCCCCGGACAGAGATACGACCTAAAGGAATCATATCGCAATCGGGCCAAGTTCCCGGAGCTATGTAAGGATACCACTTCTGAGATATTTCGAAAAGATGTGTAATATGAGGCCATGTATCCCATACATCATCAACCATTCGCCACATATTAGCATGGTTACGAACATGGTCGGCCTTATCTGAAGGCGTTTCGCCGGGTGAGGTGCTCAACACAATGTGGCGACCGCAATTATCAATCGCATTACGAATCAATTCGATCTCACCTTGATGATACGGACGAGACAAGTCATCTACTTTGATAAAGTCGACGCCCCATGAAGCATACAAATCAATGATAGAGTTATAATATTCCTGTGCACCCGGCTTTGAAGGATCAATGGTATAATTATCTTTTAGCCATTCGCAAAGCAGGTTGGTCGAATAAATCTGATCTGCCGTAATGCCACACGTTCCAAGAACAGGAAGTTTTTTAGCTACCGCCTCCTTGGGGATACCCCGCATGATATGGATACCAAACTTCAGCCCTTTGCTGTGCACGTAAGCAGCCAGCTCTTTAAAACCCTTACCATCCATTGCCGACGGAAACCTGTTAACTGCCGGCTGGTAACGACCGTATTCATCCAGTACATAACGTGGATCCGTTTGGTTATACCCGCCTGCCTTATCATTTTCTACGAACCAGCGGATATCTACAACGATATACTCCCATCCATACTTTTTAAGGTTATCTGCCATATAATCGGCATTGGCCTTTACTTCACTCTCCACAACAGTGGGTCCGTAACAATCCCAGCTGTTCCAACCCATTGGAGGCGTTTGTGCCCATTCTTTGAATTGTCCGGGCTTCGTAGTTACAGAAGTTTGTGCCTCTTGTTCCTGAGGAAAAAGAGTAAGCAAAAGTGCTGTTGACAGCAATAAAATTTGTTTCTTCATAGGAAAGCAACTTTTCATTATATTCTTTTAAGGTGGCAAAAGTAGTTTTTTATTTGAAATGACAACTATCCAGGTGATCATTTACATAACCTACAGCTTGCAAATGCGCGTAACAAATGGTTGTTCCAAAAAACTTGAACCCTCTTTTTTTCATATCTTTGCTAATACAATCGGATAAAGCGGTAGACGCCGGAACCTCTGATAATTTTTGCCAATGATTGATTATTGGCTTTCCATCAGGGAAGAAAGATCTTAGATAAGCGCAAAAACTCCCAAACTCCTTCTGTACCTCCAGAAAGCAATGAGCATTGGAAATAGTCGATTCTATTTTACGTCTGTTTCGGATAATACCAGCATCCTGCATCAGTCTATCCACATCTTGCACTGTAAACAACGACACCTTTTGCGCATCGAAGCCGGCAAAAGCCTTTCTATAATTCTCTCTTCTCCGCAAAATAGTTATCCAGCTAAGTCCGGCTTGCGAACTCTCTAACACAAGAAATTCAAACATGGTTGCATCGTCATTAACCTCCCGCCCCCACTCCTGGTCGTGGTATTTATCGTATAGCGGATCATTATTGCTCCAGCCACAGCGTACAATCGTTTCTTCTTTATTCATATGGGCAAAATTATATCTTATACACAAAGATATAAAAAAAGGCTATAAAAACACAGAGCAATTACATAATGTCATACATTAGCACTTATCACTAATTTATTCATCTTTATATGAATTAAAATGATTCTTTTTCGTTCTAATTTACCGTTTTTTGGTAATTTACCAACCTGTTAACAATATTTTTTATTATCTTTGAAAATAAATAAGGAATATGTTTCCCAATTAGTAAACCATTCTACTCATTTTCCTTTTTTAATAGTAGAGGGAACTTTATCTGCATAATAGTTCTTCAAACCATTTACATCAATATATATAACGGTTTTCTTTATTGAAAACAGCCCATGTTATCCAATTTATGTAAAAACAAATATTTATAATTATGATTAAAACGTTCACACATCAAACTCCTCCATCAAATTCAGAAAAAGAAAACATTGTTTCTTTTCTTTTCGATCAGCTTGAAAGATATGGTGACCCCGCTGATGACATAAAAAAAGCGATTGATTACGCTTTACAGATTGATAATAAACCAGGAGGAATTGTTATTACTTCGTGGGATGAGAATATTTTAACCGGAGCCGTTGTTATAAACAAAACCGGAATGGATAGCTATATTCCTGAGAATATTCTTGTTTACATTGCTACACATCGCGATTACAGAGGGAAAGGTCTTGGAAAAGAATTAATGAAAATTGCCATTAACACAACCGAAGGAGATATAGCCTTACATGTGGACCCCGACAATCCCGCTATACGATTGTACGAGAAACTTGGATTTGTTAATAAGTATCTGGAGATGCGCCTAAAAAAGGAGAAATAATTATGGCTTACATTACATTGAATCTGAATAAGCTTAAAGACAATTACGAATACCTGGATCAATTATTCAAACAGAATCACATTGAATGGGGCATTGTGGTAAAAATGCTGTGTGGTAATAAAAAATACCTCGAAAAAGTATTGAGTCTTGGGATAAAACAAGTCTGCGATAGCCGAATCAGTAATCTAAAAATAATTAAATCGATTGCTCCCGATATAGAAACTGTCTTTATAAAGCCTGCGGCAAAAAAAAATGCAGCTCGTGTAGTAGAATATGCGGATATTAGCTTTAACACTGAATTAGAAACTATTAAATTACTTTCCAAAGCCGCCGTTAATCAGAATAAAACACATAGAATTATGATTATGATAGAATTAGGCGAATTACGGGAAGGAGTAATGCGTGATAACTTCATAGAGTTTTATTCAAATGTTTTTGAATTACCAAACATCAAAGTAATTGGAATCGGCACCAATCTAACCTGTATGTATGGTGTTCTTCCTAACGAAGATAAGCTAATTCAACTATCGCTATATAAACAATTATTGGAAGCAAAGTTTAATAAACAGATTCCCTATATTTCCGGAGGAGCATCTGTAACGATTCCTTTAATTCTTAATGGACTGATCCCTTCAGGTATCAATCATTTCCGTGTAGGCGAAACACTATACCTGGGAACTGACGTTTATTACAGTAAACCGTATGATCACATGCATAACGATGTATTCAAACTGTTTGCGGAAATAATCGAGTTAAATGAAAAACCATCGATACCCAGTGGGGAACTTGGGCATAATCTTACTGGTGAAGTAGCTTCTTTTGATCAGACTCTCATGGGAACGTCCTCTTACAGAGCCATTGTTGATGTTGGCTTACTGGATGTTGAAGACGGTCACATTTATCCGGTGGATAAATGTATGCAAATTGTTGGTGCCAGTTCGGACATGATTGTTGTTGATCTTGGGGAAAATCCACGTAAACTGAAAGTCGGAGACAGTATCGAATTTAGTCTCGATTATATGGGTATTCTAAGAATTATGAATTCTGACTACGTAGAGAAAAAATTTGAAGAATAATGTATTATCTTTGCGCTAAAACGAACAAGTGTTCTATTAACACTTTATATGTTAACTTACTAATTTAATAAGATGAAAAAAATTACTACAGCATTGCTTCTGGTCATGATGTGTCTTCTGCAGTTGAATGCAGCAGAAAACAAGGTGATTCGTATTGCCACAGACCAAACTGATCTTGTTTTTAAAGTGGGCGACAATGGACGTCTTTATCAATCTTACCTGGGTAAGGTTCTTAAAAGTGAAGCCGATTTAAAGTTTCTTCCTCTTGGAACGGAGGCTTATCTTACCCATGGAATGGAAGATTATTTCGAACCGGCCGTTAGAGTACTTCACAACGATGGTAACCCGTCGCTTTTGCTTAAATATGTATCACACAGCACTTCTAATCCGCAACCCGGTGTTACGGAAACAGCTATCGTGCTTAAGGATGAAGTATATCCGGTACAAGTTACACTCTATTATACGGCTTTTGCCAAGGAGAATATTATCAAGGAACGTTCGGAAATAAAACATAATGAAAAGAAACCGATAACACTCTATCAATATGCGTCGTCGCTGATTCATCTGAGCGCCGATAAATACTTTATGACGGAGTTTAGCGGCGAATGGGCTCACGAAGTGAATATGACCGAACAGCAGCTTTCGTTCGGTAAAAAAATGGTTGATACCAAGCTGGGAAGCCGCGCCGGAATGATCTGTTCGCCATTTTTCCTTTTGTCGCTCGATCAAAAAGCGCAGGAGAATACGGGTGATGTATTATTTGGCACCATTGCGTGGACGGGCAACTTCCGTTTTACGTTTGAAGTGGATAACATGAATAAATTACGTATTTTGTCTGGTATCAATCCTTATGCTTCTGAATATACACTTAAACCAGGCGAAGTATTCAGTACGCCCGAATTTATTTTTACCTACAGCTCTGAAGGAAAAGGAAAGGCCAGCCGCGACTTCCACGACTGGGCCCGTAAGTATCAGCTAAAGAATGGCGAAGGTCCTCGCATGTCGTTGCTTAATAACTGGGAAGCTACCTATTTTGGATTTGATGAAGCTAAACTAAAAGAGCTTTTCGGAGAAGCTGCACATTTGGGAGTGGATATGTTTTTACTTGATGATGGTTGGTTCGGCACAAAGTATCCTCGTAACGACGACAGTCAGGGTTTAGGAGACTGGACAGAAATAAAAGAGAAATTACCTAATGGTATTGGTCATCTTGTTAAGGAAGCCAATGCGCAGGGTGTAAAATTTGGACTCTGGATAGAACCCGAAATGGTGAATCCCAAAAGCGAATTGTTTGAAAAGCATCCCGACTGGGCTATCCACTTGCCTAACCGCGAAACATATTATTTCCGTAATCAGCTGGTACTGGATTTGAGCAATCCTGCTGTACAAGATTATGTATTTGGCATTGTGGACAATCTGATGACGAAGTATCCGGGTATCGCTTATTTTAAATGGGATTGCAATAGTCCTATTACCAATATCTACTCGGCTTACCTCAAAGACAAACAGTCTCATATCTACATTGAACATGTACGTGGCTTATATAACGTTCTAAAACGTGTAAAAGCTAAATACCCTGAATTACCTATGATGCTTTGCTCTGGTGGTGGCGCACGATGCGATTACGAAGCTTTGAAGTATTTCACTGAGTTTTGGGCAAGCGACAATACGGATGGTGTTGAGCGTATTTATATTCAATGGGGATTTTCTCACTTATTCCCGGCTAAGAGCATTGCGGCTCACGTAACCTCTTGGGGTAAACAGCCGCTTAAGTTTCGTTTGGATGTAGCCATGATGTGCAAACTTGGCTTCGATATCCAATTGAAAGAAATGAGTGAAAACGAACAAAAGCTTTGCCAGGACGTTGTAAAGAACTTCAAGCGTTTGCAACCGGTTATTTTGGATGGTGATATGTACCGTTTGGTTTCGCCTTATGATACCGATCATGCTGCTGTTATTTACAATTCGAAAGACAAGAATAAAGCTATTCTCTTTGCTTACGACATCCATCCCCGTTTTGCTGAACAACTGCAGCCTGTACGTCTAAACGGTCTCGATCCGGACAAACGTTACAAAGTGGAAGAGATTAATGTGATTAAGGAAGACAGACAAGGCAGAAGACCAATGCCTTCCGTTAATGGACAGATTTATTCGGGTGATTACCTGATGAAGGTTGGACTTCCAATCCTTACAAGTGCACATACTTCCAGCCACGTACTTGAACTTACAGCTCAATAACAGGCGGACTGGATAAATTAAAAGAGGCACTCCATCAGTTGGAGTGCCTCTTTTGTATTCATTCAAATGAAGGAACAGGACTATTCTATTCCTGTAAAGTATTTCAACGCATATCCAATCAGGAAGCTTACGGTTGCAACAGAGAAACTTAATATTGCCATCTCTACAAACCGTTTCCTGAAATTCTCGCTTTTGGCTACCGAATAATAATAATTAAACATGGCAATGATGAGCAAGGCAACCAGTAACATTATTCCTAATGCGACCAGGACATTCGATATCAGTACAAATGGAGCAATCAGCGATCCTACAGTAAGCAGATAGGCAAAGCCCGTATACACAGCCGCTTTTACAGGATGTTTGTCTTTATCGTCGCCGGTTTTGGTGGAAAGATATTCGGACGAGGCCATCGACAGTGCTGCGGCAATACCCGTAATACTTCCGGTTAATGCAATAAGTTTTGAGTCGTTCAACGCAAGTGTAAAGCCAGCAAGTGCTCCTGTAAATTCGACCAGCGCATCATTCAGACCAAGTACCACAGAACCCATGTAAGAAAGTCGTTCTTCGTTAATCATGCCAATCAGCTGCTCTTCATGCTTCTCTTCTTCGCGACCCAATTGCACTATCTCGGGGAAGTTCTTGTAGCGATAATACATTTCATGCGCGTCAGACTCGCCGTCTTCCATTAGTTTGATGGCAAAAGTGAGTCCCAATACCCTGGCAAGCACAAAATAGAGAATCACTTTCCAGGAATAGGGCGACGGAATTACCTCCGTATATTTCATGAGTACTTCGCAATGTTTGAGCTCTTCGCTTGATATTGCATTTAAAATCTTTTTATTACTCTCGTCTTTTTCTATTGTAGCCAAACGTGCGTACAATATGGATGACGTAATTTCATCACGCTGAAAACGGATAAAATCTTTTCTGGTTTTGTTATCTATGTCCATTCTTCAATTAATTTTAGGGAAATGCTTATTCGGTCGATTGCCTTTAGCAAGGCAAAGGTATGCAAATAAGATAAAAATACAGACTATACAAATTGATTATTGTCGAACAAAAAGAATATATTTGTACGATCAAGCTTTAGATAACTTACAATCAAGATACAGACCATGAAAATTTCACTAGTAAAAAAGTTAATCTGCGGCTCTTTGTTGTGTGCCGTATGTTTTCCTGTAATGGGACAGAATACTCATCCTCGCCTTATTGTCCGGGCAGACGACATGGGTTCGTTTCAATCAAGCAATGTCGCTTGTATGGAAGGTTTTAAAAATGGTATCGAGACTTCCATCGAAGTAATGCCTACAACGGCATGGTTTCCCGAAGCGGCACGTTTGCTCAGGGAAAATCCAGGAATAGACGTAGGGGTGCATCTTACCATCACCAGCGAATGGGACAACGTGAAGTGGCGTCCACTCACCCACTGTCCGAGTCTGACCGACAGCAATGGCTATTTTTTGCCAATGATGACTGCAAATCCCAATTATCCGGGTTTGTCTATCAAAGAGAGCAAATGGAACCTGGCCGAGATTGAGCAGGAATTCCGTGCGCAAATTGAATTGGCTTTAAAGAATATACCCCATATCAGTCACCTGTCCCATCACATGGGATCTGCAAGTTTCGATAAAGAAGTGAAAGCGATGGCCGACCGTCTGGCCGCCGAGTATAACCTTCCCATCGATCTTACAGATACGGCGTACGGAACCAAGGTAGGTTATGCCGGATACGACGGAGCAAGTAAGACTTCGGCAGAAAAAGAGGCTAGCTTTATCAGCATGCTTAACAAGCTGGAAGCAGGAAAAACTTACCTGTTTGTAGATCATCCGGCATTAGACAATATAGAAATGCAGGCTGTGCATCATATAGGTTACGAGAACGTGGCGGCAGACCGCCAAGGGGTAACGAATCTCTTTACAAGCGAAAACGTGAAGCGTGTGATCCGCGAAAAGGGAATCGAGTTGATTAGCTATAATGAACTAACCAAAGCCCTTCCACGCAGTACACCCGAAGCCGAAAAGGTATCAGCAAAAGGTATCAGTAACTACCTTAAAGCCGCTAAGGAAAGCGGACAAGAGATACACAGTCTGATGGTTCTCCGCCATGGAAAAGTGGTAGCCGAACATTGGATGGGTGATAACGCACCCGACAAAAACCATATTCTGAATTCGGTAAGCAAAACTTTCACTGCTACGGCCATAGGTTTTGCCGTTGCAGAAAACAGACTCAAAGTGACCGACAAGGTTATTTCGTTCTTTCCGAACGACCTGCCATCCGAAATATCTCCCAACCTGGCCGAACTAGAGATAAAAGATCTCCTTTCCATGACTTGCGGACACGCCACAGACCCTACTTCGTCTATCCGCAAAGGAGATACGAGCTGGGAAAATCAGTTCCTTGCCACTCCGTTCGTGCATAAACCAGGAATAAAATTTGTGTACAACAGTCTTGGAACTTATATGCTTTCGGCCATCGTTCAAAAGGTAACGGGACAAAAGGTAATAGATTACCTCTACCCTCGCCTGTTTCGTCCGTTGGGAATCGCAGGAGCCGAATGGCAAACCAGTCCGTCCGACGTAAATTGCGGTGGATGGGGACTTTTCATTAAAACCGAAGACATGGCCAAGATGGGACAATTCTTGCTGCAAAAAGGCAAATGGAACGGCAAGCAACTGTTGCCCGAAGCATGGTTCGATGAAGCCACCTCCATCCACATCATGCAGCCGGAAGCAAATGCAGGTAAACTCAAGCCCAAAGACAGTGACTGGGTACAAGGTTACGGTTATCAGGTTTGGCGATGCCGTTACAATGCCTTCCGTGCCGATGGAGCCAAAGGTCAGTTCATAGTAGTACTGCCCGAAAAAGATGCCGTTATCGTAACCACAGCCAATGTAGACGATATGCAGGCTGAGCTCAACCTTATCTGGAAATACATCTTGCCAGCTCTCAAATAATAAGAATTTCTTCTTATAAAAACAGGGGATACAGAAACAAAACTACCGGATTCTGTATCCCCTGTTTCTGTTTTAATTAAAGAGGAAGCAATTAAAAAATATGTGGGTAATTTAGACAACGTTAAGCCAAAATAAAGAACATTCCATGCTATGATGTTGTTTTTCTAATACAAACAGATTATTGATATGAAAACGAATTGCACTCATGAACATAAGAAACTTTGTTTTAACAAAGATCTTAGCCAATATTGGTTTTGTCCGGATTGTAAAGAAATAATACAAGGAATTAAAATGGCTGCCGAGAGGAGCAGCAAAGTTTTGAAGTCTGGAATAATAATGGCCGCTAGCAACAAACCTACACGCGTTGTTGATCCGCATAACCATCCCACACATGCTGTCGGAGGAGTTCATCAACACTCACGTGCTGTCTCTCGTAATCTTCCCGGCGGAGCCGGCAGGAATCGTTAGTAATTGGTTTTTGATTTTAAGTTTTAGGATTAGATTTTAAGATTTGGTTTTAGAATTAGTTTTTTAGGATTAGGTTTTAGAATTTTTGGTTTTAAGATTTGGTTTTAGTTAGTGAACTTGTAGAAAGGAATCCTTCCGAAAATACCTACGGGGGATGAAGAGTCAAGTATACAGATTCTTTATCCCCCGTTTCTATGATAAATCAGCAGAAATAATAAATATAAATCAACGAAGATATCCCGGTAATAATCCAAAGCAGAATGCCCTGTGCCAACGGACGCACACCTACTTTGCGTAACACATCTCTCGAAAGTGAGGCTCCGATGAAAAAGAGGGACAGCGTTAAGCCTTTACGCGCAAGCCACACGAAACCCGCAGTCAATTCTGCCGGCAAAGATAAAAAGGTATTGGTAAGCATTGCCACCACAAAGAATAGGATAAACCAAGGTATATAAACCTTTCCTGATTTATTTTTAAAGAAAAAGGAAGTAACAAACGCAACAGGAATAATCCATAAGGCCCTGGTAAGCTTCACTGTAGTTGCCACTTTCAATGCCTCTTCGCCATAAGCCGCACCTGCACCCACCACAGAGCTTGTGTCGTGAATAGAAATAGCTGCCCACATACCAAACTGATGTTGCGTGAGTCCAACCAAATGGCCCAGTACAGGGAAAAGAAAAAGAGCGATGGCATTCAGAATAAATACCGTGCCCAGCGAAACAGATATCTGATTATCGTCTGCGTTTATTACCGGTGCAACCGCTGCAATGGCACTTCCTCCACAGATAGCCGTTCCGGAACTAATAAGATACCCGGTCTTTTTTTCTACCCTCATGTGCAAAGCAACATAGGCCCCAATCAACAAAGTGCCAGCCACAGAAATGATGGTAAACATCATGCCCTCTTTTCCGGAAGCCAATGCCTGATGAAGATTCATACCGAAACCTAGTCCGACTACAGAAACTTGCAAAAGATACTTCGATGATTTTTTGTTAAACGCGGGAAAAGCTTCTCCGCAGATCAAAGCAAAAAGTAAACCCGTGAACAAGGCTACCGGGGGAGTAACTACTGGTAAGAAACAGAAAACGAGTAACAAACCATAAACAACCTTTTTATTAATCCTCAAAAACTTCACAATTGCTTCCATATATCATCTACCTATTTAATTCCGGAACAAAGGTAAGGTATAAGAAGCAGTAAAGCCAATCGTAATTATTGATGCCTTATAAGTTTTTGTTATAATGCTCTGTGAATTGTATAAACACTTGAGAAAGTCCACTCTCCTCTCCTTGCAAACGGACAAAAGAAAACTCCCGCTGCATTCCCAGATCTTTTATCTCCACCACTTTAAAAAGACCGGCAACCAATTCGCGGGCAATGGAGCGAACAGAAACAATGCCCATGCAATCCGTGTTTTCGAGAAAAAGCTTAATACTCTCGGTGCTTCCCAAATACATACTCACATTCAAATCCGATAATTTAACGTTATGATAAAGTAACGACGTTTCAAGTACATCAAGTGTGCCCGATCCTCTTTCGCGAAGTACCAGAGGCACTTTGCAAAGTTCCTCTACAGTTATCTCATCCTTCTTTACCAGTTTACTTCGGGTACTCACCACAGCCACCAGTTCGTCCTTCATAAACGTAGTATACTTAAGATTAGGCTGGCGGATGATTCCCTCCACCATACCTAAATCAATCCGCTTTTCCTGCAAGGCATTTTCCACATCCCGCGAATTCCCATTCAGCAAGGATAAACTCACCTGAGGGAACTTTTCAATAAACCGTGCCAGAAACGGAGGCAACACGTACTGAGCGATTGTGGTACTTGCCCCCAGACGTAGTTCGCCGGTACACACATTCTGAAGCAGGTGCATCTCATAGTCCAGCTGTTTATAACCAGACATGATACGTTTGCTGTGCTCCTGCAGCAACACACCTGCAGGAGTCAGCGCTATTTTATTCCCCAATCGTTCAAAAAGACGTATCTTGTATAGACTCTCCAATTCATGTATATGCTTGGTTATAGCAGGTTGAGTTATATAAAGCTCCTGAGATGCCTTCGTAAAACTCAGATTCCGCGCTACACAGAGAAATACTTTTAATCTGAAATCGGACATAGAATCGGGATTTGTATAATTAAGCTATTCCATTCAACATTCCATAGAAATACATTGGTTTTAAAATGTACACCTTTAAAACCCACGCCAACCACTGTTCGTGAGACATATCCATTGCTGTGAACGGGAAGCTGGGTTTTGGATTTTTATCATAGTCGAATTCGCAAAGCAATACTTTTCCATACTCGGTTACAATGGGACAGGCAGCATAACCATCGTATTTTTCATTCGGTTCTTTGCCTTCCATCAGCGAAATAAGATTCTTTGCTGCTATAGGAACCTGCATACGTATAGCGGCAGAGGTTTTACTTGTAGGGATTCCGGCCACATCTCCCAAGCTGATAATATTATTATATGTTTTGTGAACCAACGTTTCTTTGTCCACCATCACCCAGCTTTCGGCAGCCAGCTTTCCTTCTGTCCAACCCAGTCCGGCTTCGCGTACAAAGTCGGGAGCCGACATGGGAGGTAAAAAGTGAAGAAAGTCATATTCCTCGATAAAGGGAGTAATAATCTTATCTTCCACCGAGCTGACTTTTCCGGTTAGTTCGTCTTTAACTTCCTTTTGAACCTTCTCTACCCTATTGAAATAAACCTTCTTTGCTGCCGTATCAATTCCTTTTACGCGGTAGTTTAATGTTACACTAACGTTTCTTTCCTTATAAATTTCTTCGAGTCTGGGTGTATAGAACTTCACATCATATAATTGGTGCGCAGCCGTAAAATAATCAAGTTTTACCTTATCGCGCGTATTTTCCTGCCGTGTATAATGTTCGGTAAGCAGACAAATCTTCTTGGGAGCACCTCCGCATTTATGCTTGGTATAAGTATCCGTATAAATACCTCTTCCTCCTTTTTTTGAAAACTCCTGAATAGCCTTCCATGTTTTTTGAGCTCCTTCGAAATCATAGATACAATGAGCGTTTCCAACTCCAAGAGTTTCGCGGGTAATACCTTCGACCTGATTCCAGTTTATTTGTAAACCAGGCGTAAGAACCAGAAAATCGTAAGCCAGTTTACCATTGTTATTTGTGGTTACTTCGTTAGCGACCGGATCGACAGCAGCAACAGAGTCTTTGATCCACTTAACACCCGAAGGAATGCAGGTATCCTGTTTTTTATATACATCTTCGGGTTTATAAACGCCGGAAGCAATCAAGGTAAATCCTGGCTGATAATACTGGCGGTCACTTGGATCTATCAGTGTAACATCCGGTTCGTCCAACCATTTCATCAACCGTGCAGCCATACTAATACCGGCAGCACCACCACCTATAATTACAATTTTACCTTTTGCCTTACTTGAGAAAGCTTTGGATTCTGATGTTCCTGCAACAGTAAGAAGACCAGTCATCGCCATTAACTTAAAAAAATGACGACGATCCATACCTGCCTTTTCCAATTGTTCCAACGTCCTTTGAAATTCGTTGTTATTCATGAATAGATTTTTTATAGATTACACAAAAACAATTTTGCCTTATTAATTATGTCGTAAAGGTAAAATATAACCATAAGCAAAACTAATCGTTTTTTTTAATGCCGTATAACTTTTTGTTATAATATTCCTAAATTGAAGATAAATTGGATGGTTACTTCAAGGAGTTTTATATATCCATCGAAATTATCCTGTATCTTTGCGCTCATTAATAAGTGACTGATGATTAAATCAAATAAAACAAGTGGTTTTCTTTTTGGACTGCTTTCTTCCGCTTGTTTCGGATTAATTCCACTATTTACACTTCCTGTCATGCACAAGGGCATGACGTTCGAATCCATACTGCTGTATCGGTTTATTTTTGCTTGTACGGCCATTGCTGTCATGATGTTTGCAAGAAAAGAATCGTTTCGCATTCAGCTTAAGAACATCCCCTCACTCCTGCTATTGGCTCTATTATACGACATGTCTGCCCTCTTTCTGTTTTGGGGTTACGAATTTATGTCTAGTGGCGTGGCAACAACAATCCACTTCACTTATCCAGTGCTCACCACTTTAATCATGATGGTTTTCTTTAAAGAGAAGAAATCGGCATGGAGATTCATTGCCATCGCATTGGCTGTAATTGGCGTGTTTCTTTTATCGTACGGCGATACATCAGGACAAATTACCCCAACCGGCCTCTTTATCGTTCTGTTGTCCGCTCTTGGATATGCGCTCTACCTGGCAACTATCAGTCAGCTGCGGTCCAGAAAGATGAGAGGATTACCCTTCACGTTCTACGTTTTTTTGTTTGGGACCCTATTTCTATTAGCAGGCATTGAAACAACCGGAAACATTCAACCTATTACCGATCTCGGGACTGTAGGTTACTTATTTTTATTAGCTTTGATACCAACAGTTGTAGCCAATCTGGCGCTTGTAAAAGCCATCAAAAGTATCGGGTCCTCCTTATCCTCTGTTTTGGGAGCGATGGAACCGGTAACAGCCGTATGTGTAGGAATTCTGGTTTTTGGCGAAGCATTTACCGGGAGCATCGGAGTCGGCATTGCCTTAATCATCTCTGCCGTCATCATTATCATTCTGAAACGATAACAACCAATTAAAATATATACTACGATGAGTGTAATTAAATATTCGGAAGCAAAAGTAAGTAAGGTAAGCAATACGATTGAGAGACGGTTAATTCATACAAGCAATCTGCTGACTGCCATTGTGGATTTCTACGGCGGACCAGCTACTGAGCCAGATCCATATCATTGTCATCCTCATGAACAAACTTCCTATATAGCCGAAGGAGAAATACTGTTCTTTATTGAAAACGAAACTCCCGTACGCCTTAACGCAGGAGATCTGTTTGCTGTTCCCTCCGGTAAAAAGCATGCTATTCAACTCCTCTCACCTACTGCCCGATTAATAGACAGCTTTAATCCGGTAAGAGAAGACTTCTTAGATTGAGAGAAAGATGGTTGTTGTTAATTGATTATCTCCAGGAGTTTCTTGCCTTCAGCAACCAGCAGGGCTCTCTCTTTTTCCGGAGTCATCATTTCCAACGACATGATCAATATTGCGTTCTCCATCGTTTCTGTGATCGGAAGGACACCTAAATTTACGGGATTATCGTTGATATACTTTCTGATCTCATTGTGTGCCACTGTAAGAATCAATGCGTCTAATACAACCGCGGTGTACTTTGTGAGACTTTCAGGCAACAGCTTCCTTACTTGATTACAATAGCTCTTGTAAAGCCTGTCGCACTCAACAAGATCTGCAACGAACAACTTTTGAATGGCTTCGCTCTTTAGTGGATAATTCTTTGCTATATCGTTGAATACCTTTTGCGTTACGTTTAACATCTTCCTTTTGTATTAGTTTAATGTGGATTCAAAGTTAATGAAAAATATATACCAAACGATTAATTCGCATATTTATTTCTTTCATAACTTTAGAATGATATTGTCTGAACAGTTGATCACTGATTTTTGTTCTGAAGATGAGGCTTTATCGGGGAGAAGAAAATATGGTAGTAAATTCGACAGATTTTCTATTGTTCTTTATAGTAGTATTTTACATCTACTATTTTCCTTTGAAAGAAAAAACAAAAGCACAAAATATACTTCTGCTGTTTGTTAGCTACTTCTTTTATGGTTATGTTGACCTGAAGATGCTGCCATTGCTGATAACCAATACCGTTGTTTTTTACTTTATCGGCATAGGGATATCGCATTTTAATAAAATGGAATCAGTTTTTATACTTTCCGGCTTATAAGCTATCTCATTGAAATAAAAAGAGGAGTAATTGATCCGAGCCGTAACATTATAACTTTTGGTGCGTATGTGGCCAGCCTTTGCCGGGAAAAGAATATAAAACTTATACTGATAACAACTCCAGCAATGCCCTCTTACTATAAGAACCTTAAGCAAGATCAAATGGATTGCAATTCGACAACAATCAAAAATCTTAAATTGAAATACAAGAATGTTTTCTATTACGATTTTCTGAATGATAAAAGATTTAAATCTGATGATTTTTTCAATGCTGATCACCTATCGGATAAAGGTGATATGAAATTCACACTACTACTGCAGGATTCTATTATTAATATACCTTCAAGTCAATGATATAACTATTGACTTAAGGTAACAACACATAATTAAAATGAAAACATCCATTAAAGCATTGCATTGGGCTCCGCGAATTATCTGCATGCTTGCCATACTTTTTTTAAGTATGTTCGCCGCCGATGCATTTTCGCCCGAACTCACTATCTGGCAGCAACTGTTGGGCTTTCTGATTCATCTTATTCCGTCATTCGTATTAGTAGCTATTCTTGTCCTTTCCTGGAAAAGAGAAATTATTGGTGGTATCTTTTTTACAGTCATAGGCATTGTATTAACTCCTGTTATTTTCTCCTTAAATTACAAAATGAATCACT
>JAGPJL010000166.1 GCA_018054455.1 Parabacteroides sp. | reverse complement strand
TCGCGTCATGGGTATTGATACGGATGATGTTTCGATCAAAGCCACTACAACTGAAAAACTAGGATTCACCGGCCGTGAAGAAGGTATTTCAGCTTATGTCACAGTACTTATTACGGACTGATAATTGGCTTTTTCTCTTTCAAAGATAAAGTATCTAGGTTTTGTTGTACTCGCTAGGGGTTATTCCAAATTGTTTCTTGAAGCTTTTGGAGAAATGTGAAAGTGTGCTGAATCCTGTAAGATCAGCAATTTCAGAAACCGTATATTTCCCTTCTACTAATAGCTCAGCTGCACGGTTTAATTTATAAGTTTTAAAGAAGAAACTCGGATTCTCACCGGTAAGTCCTTTAACCTTATAATAAAATTTGGTTCGTGAAATCTTGAGCATTTCCGTCATTCGAGCAACATCCAGTTCCGGATTCGACAATTCGTTTTCCATTAATTGATAAAGGTTGGTCATAAAAGACTTATCTTGAGGAGAAAGAATGTTATCATCAAGTTTGTCTGTTTGTGTAGCTCTACCTAGTAAGTTGCGTACTTTTTCTCGATTTCTGAGCAAAGAACTGATCAGAGCCAACAAGTAACTGGGGTCAAACGGTTTGGTTACGTATGCATCGGCTCCTGTATTTAGACCTTCTACCTGGTTCTGTACCGTAGCTTTTGCGGTGACCAGAATTACCGGAATGTGGCAAAGTTGCAAGTCTTCTTTGATCTCCCTGCAAAATTCATATCCATTTTTGCCTGGCATTACTACATCACTTAAAATTAAATCGGGTGCATCCTCTTTCAATGCCTGCAGTGCGCTGTTGGCATCAAATCGGTAGATAATCTTGTAATAAGGAGATAATAGCGTTTTTAAATAATGAACCACTTCCGTGTCGTCATCAATGACTAATATGCTATTTTGTTTTTCAGTATTTTCGCTATCTTCATTCTTCATATAAACAGTTTTTTCCTGAATCAACGGAAAAGCATCCGTTTGAGATTTTTGTCTCTTGCTTCGTTCGTTTTCTTCATAAGAAATGTCATTGATAGGAAGTATAAAAGTGAATACGACTCCTTGTCCATTATCAGATTTTCCGGCTTTTATATATCCGTGATGGATTTGAGTGAGGCTACGGGCATAGTATAAACCAATGCCGGTTCCCCAATTGTATGTACCTTCATTCTGATTAGTCATTTGGTAGTACCGTTCAAATATTTTATCTAGTTTGTCGTCAGGTATTGTTTGACCGGTATTGCTTACCGAGATTTGAATGAATTGCAAATCCTTATCTTTTTCTGTTAGTGTAAAACAAAGACAGGCTTCTTCTCTGTTTACGAGATCCAAATGCACTTCAATGCATCCTCCTATAGGAGTAAACTTGAGTGCATTCGACATTAAATTACCAAATATTTTATCCATTTTATCTTCATCCACCCATGCTAATAAAGAATCCTCCAGTCCGAATGTGTTCAGAGTGATACCTTTTTCTTTTGCGTTTGTTCGGTATACGTCAACTAATTGTTGCAAGAAAGAGATAATGTCAATTTTGCTAACTTTCAGTTTGATCGTATCATTTTCCAGTTTGTGGAAATCCATCAGTTGATTTACGAGTCTGAGCATGCGTTCTACACTGCGTTGTACGATGAAGAGTAATGCTTTGTTATCGCCTGAAATCTCGGGATTATTACACAGTTGGGTAACAGGACCGGCTATCATTGTCAGCGGAGTACGAAATTCGTGAGAAACATTAGCAAAGAAACTCATATTCATCTTATTGACGCGTCGTTCTTGCTCTTTTTCCAGTTCCGCTTTTTGTGCGAGTTTTTTTTCAGAGCGAATGCGTAAATAAATGCTAATAAATGAACCGATGATGCCTGCAGCAATTATAAAGTAGATGGAATATGCCCACCAAGTTGCCCATGGGGCCGGTTTCACCGTTACTTGAATAGCATCTTCGGCTTCAATAATACTCTTATCGTTGTTTGTGATTTTAACCTTGAAAGAATATTTCCCTGATGGCAGATTAGCATAATAGGCTTCGTGATTATTTCCGGCGTCAATCCAGTCTTTGTCAAAGTTTTCTAGCATGTAATGGTAGTGCACACGCCCATGCTCGCAATAATCGGGTGCTGCAAATGAAATGCTGAAACTGTTTTGATAGTGTTTTAGCTGTATGTTTGGTTTATAAGATAAATGTTTGTCGATACATTCTCCTTTAGCAGGACGTATTAGGCGGTTATCAATTTTAAGGTCTTGAAACAAAATCGGAATATTTCGTTTGATGGGAATATCCGCCGGATTGAAGAATGTAAGTCCGTGAGTTCCCCCAAATAATAAGGTTCCGTCCGGTAAAGGGCACGACGAACGGTCATAGAACTGATTGCCACCAATTCCATCAGCAGCATAATAATTTGAGAATTTATCAGCTATTCTGTCATATTTACTCAACCCATATTGAGTGCTTACCCATAAAAGGCCTTGTTTGTCTTCCTCAATGCCCGAGATATCTAGACATGCAGTGCCCGGCACCGGTCTTATTTTACCTGTTTGAGGAGAATAACATAATAAGCCGTTACTTACAGTTCCTATCCACATTTCACCCTGCGTGTCTTCATAAATGGCTGTTGGAATAAATACGGATCGACGGATGCTTGTTTTCATATCTTGAGGGGATACAGCCAGCTCTTTTATCTGCAAACTTTTTGAATCAATTAATTTCATCGGCTGATTGAATGCTGCTATTAGTACACTTCCGCTTTTTAACGGAAGTAAACTGGGAATAAAAGTAAACCGCGTATCATACATTTTAATAGGACGAAATTCAGTATCACCTTGTTTCAATGCATAAAGATACACGCTGGCCGTTCCTATCCACATGGTTCCGTAATGGTCTTGTGTAATTGACATGGGATAAAAAACGTTATATTGAGCCTTTATTTTTAAGTTTCCATTGATATAGCTACATTTTAAAACGGTGTTATTAGTTGCGGTCATCCAAATATCGTTTGCGTTATCTACAAAAATCTGATTTACATAAATAGCTCTTTGTTTTTCCTGAGGAAATAGTTTTTCAATAGTTATATTCTCCATTTTTTGATTCTGAATGTCATATACATATAATCCGTTCATTAGTGTGGATATCCATATATTGTGATTCTTTTCAGCCGCTATAGAGACAACTGATTTATTTTCTAAAGCAGAGCGTAGGTAGTTGTTGTTGTTAAAGCGCTCTTTATAGTGATAAGAGACACTAATTCCTTGGTCGAGCGAACCAAACCAAAGGTTCTTTTGTGAATCCGTAAAAATCTTACTGATTTTAAAAGGAGGAACCTCAAATGGGAATCCGTCCTCTTCCTGATGTGTTACCGTATTATCAATGAAATTATAATAAAACATTCCGTGCTTGGAGGTATTTATCAGTAAGCTATTATCGCCATAGGGGTGTATGTACTCTATATTTGCATTTGAAAGTAACGGATGCTGCTTAATCGCCTGAGGCAGTTCCTTGAATTGATGAGTTTGAGTGTCAAAGATTGCAATTGTATGATTACCTGTAAGCCATAACTCTTTTTTGTTGTGCATAAAAGAATAAGAAGGAGTTCCTCTTAATGAAATAGAATCTTTTAATACCAAGGTTGATGAATCATAACACACCAATGCACGAGGACTTACAACCCATAGTTTATCATTATCGTCTATATAACATCTAACGTTAAAAGTGTGGTTTGGGTCCAGATTGGGAATTACACAATCAATACTTTTTGTTAGCGGATTATAAGCATAAAGTTGTAACACAGCGTTGAAAAACATTCGCCCTTCTTTGTTCTCTATCAGTTGAACCATGTTTTTATTGCTGGCGTTTATCGGAATATGCACAAAATTATCTTGGTCGGTATATTGGCATACACCGTTTACCGTAGCTATCCATAATTGTTTTTTTGAGTCGAGCAAGATGTCTTGAATCTGATTGTCTGGTAATCCGAGTGAGTCATCTGCGCAAAAATACTGGTGATACTCATTTGCATTGAATTTGTTCAGCCCCCGAAATGTTCCTATCCATATATGGCCTTGCGCATCTTCGGCAATGGATTTTATCTGTTGATTTGAAAGGTCACTTGCAATAACCAAACTCTGTAGTTCGGATTCTTGTTCTTTGCTCTTATCAACAGCGTGACAAGATACCAATATATATAATAACAGAATGAACCAAGGTGCTTTCATGCCAAAAGAGTATAAAGTGTTTTTCTTGTTTTCGGTGCTAAAATAAAAAGAAAAATTGTCTTTTATACTATCATTAAAGGCGATTTGAACTTATAGACAAACATTTGAACATACAGAACAGCCTCTTTGAACCAATAGACAAATCTTTCGGATAAATGAAGAAATGCTTCAACTAAAAGAAGACTAATATTGTAGCCGAGTTAATTATAAAACTAATACGTTTATGAAAAACCTATTTTTATCAGTTGTACTGATTGTTTCTTTTTGTGTATTCCTGCACGCTGCAGCGGCTGCTCCCGAAAAGAAAATTCCTCAGTCGGGAGAAATTATAGCTTCTTCAGACAGAGCCGTAGCGCAGACCGAATTCGGTCAAGTGGCCGGATATGTAAAAGACGGCGTGTATATATACAAGGGAATTCCTTATGCTAAAGCCGAACGTTTTATGCCGCCCACTGCTCCCGACAAATGGGAGGGAATTCGTAGTTCGCGTGCCTATGGTCCTACCTGTCCACAAGGAAAACGCACGGGTTGGTATAGTGACGAACATGCATTTGCTTTTCATTGGGACGACGGTTTTCCTGACGA
>JAGPJL010000165.1 GCA_018054455.1 Parabacteroides sp. | reverse complement strand
CTCGTATATAAAAACATTCGTTTTGAATTTTCGAACGTAGATCAAGCCTCTTCATTTGCTACTCTTTTTACAGGAACCAATCCATGTTTTCATGGAATTACAGGAGACAGTATTTACGATTTTGAAAAAGATAAGGAATTACCTTGTCTGTATGACCCGGCTTTTCTGGGCAATTACACGCACGACAATTACTCTCCTAAAAACCTTATTAGTTCCACTATTGGTGATGAACTGAAAATTGCATCAAACGGACGAAGTGACGTTTATGCAATAGCACCGGATGCAAACAGTGCCATATTATCTGCAGGACATGCTGCAAACGGGGCTTTTTGGCTTGATAACTATAATGGAAAGTGGGCTACAACCACCTATTACAAGAATATACCATGGTATGTAGACCGCTTTAATAACGGCAACGAATCTCTTGAATCACGGATCGAATCTATGGTTTGGGAGCCATCATTGCCACTAAAGCAATATAATGCTTTTCCCTACCTGATGGACGATCTGCCCTTCAGGTATTCCTATAATCCAAAGTATAAGGATTGTTATATTAATTTCAAAAGCTCTCCTTATATAAATAAAGAGATCACCCGTCTTACAAAACAGTTCCTTGAATTCGGAGGATTCGGCAGCCGAAGTTGCCCTGACTTACTATCGGTTACTTTTTATGCAGGTAATTACAACGGGACTAAAAATAAAGAATACACAAGAGAAATACAAGACACTTATATCCAGCTAGATAAAGATCTTGAACAACTTTTAGATGCTGTAGACAAGAAAGTTGGGTTGGTAAATACCCTGATTGTTTTATCGGGTACGGGTTATTATGAAAATGAAGTTACCTATTCCGAAGGACTATCTCTTGGAGGAGGGGAATTTTATCCAAAACGCTGTGTAGCCCTTTTGAATATGTATCTAATGGCGATACATGGTCAACAAAATTGGGTTAAAGGGTACCATGGCGGTCAGATTTTCTTGAATAGAAAAGCCATTGAAAATGCAAAGCTAGATCTGGGAGTGATTCAACGGCAAGCAGCCGAGTTTGTACTAGAGTTCAGTGGAGTACAACATGTTACGACCGACAGGGAACTAAGATCCGGGGATTGGAATGAAGGAACGGCAAATTTCAGAAATGGAACCCACCACCTTGGAAGAGGTGATCTTATTATTGAACTACAACCGGGATGGACTATTGCCAACGGAGACGAAAAGGGGAAAAAAAACACTAGCGTTGTCCGCAATAATGCAGTAATCACACCTTTAATATTTATGGGCAACGGACTAAAACCCGCTCATATCTATAGAGAAGTGAAAGCAACAGAGGTAGCTCCTACAGTTACCCATGTACTGAGAATCAGGCCACCAAATGCCTGCAACCAGTTACCGCTTTCAGAATTACTCAATTATTAACAAAAACAAGAAAATAAAAATATCATGGGATTTAATGAGTTTATGACCAAGCTGTTTGGCAACAAGTCGCAGCGTGACCTCAAGGAAATCGACCCTTATGTAAACAAAATCAAGGCTGTATATCCTGAGATTCAAAGGCTGTCGAATGACGAATTGCGTGCCAAAACGGACGAAATAAAGCAACGTATTCAAGATTATGTTGCAACCGAAAATGCCAGAGTTGAAGAGCTTCGCAAAGGAATCGAAGAAAAGGAACTGGAAGAGCGTGAAACAATCTGGGCAGAAGTAGATGTTATTGAAAAGTCAATTACTGAAAAAATGGAAGTAGTTCTGGAAGAATCTCTTCCAGAAGTTTTTTCCATCATGAAAGAAACAGCACGCCGTTTCACCGAAAATGAAAAAGTGATTGTAACAGCCAATCAATTTGACCGTGACTTAGCTACTAAACATGATTTTGTTAGCATCGAAGATGATAAAGCCATTTATCTGAATCAATGGAGAGCCGGAGGTAATGATATCAAGTGGGATATGGTTCACTACGATGTACAGCTATTTGGTGGAGTGGTATTACATAAGGGTAAAATTGCTGAAATGGCGACCGGTGAAGGTAAGACATTGGTTGCTACCCTTCCCGTATTTCTTAATGCCCTTACACGAAAAGGTGTACATGTTGTAACAGTAAATGACTACTTGTCCAAACGTGACTCTGAATGGATGGGACCATTATATATGTTCCATGGTCTTTCTGTTGATTGTATTGACAAGCACCAACCTAACTCGGATGCCCGTCGCGCAGCTTATAATGCAGATATTACCTTTGGTACCAACAACGAATTTGGTTTTGACTATCTGCGTGACAATATGGCCATCAGCCCTCAAGATCTGGTACAACGCAAACATAATTATGCAATTGTCGATGAGGTCGATTCTGTTTTAATTGATGATGCACGTACTCCGCTTATCATTTCTGGTCCTATTCCGAAAGGAGATGATCAGTTGTTTGAAGAATTCAGAAACAATGTTGAGGTGGTTGTTAACGCTCAAAAGAATCTTTGTACTAAATTGCTTACTGAAGCAAAAAGCAAGATGATGAGCGACGATTCGAAAACAAAAGAAGAGGGTACTTTATTACTTTATAGATCTTTCAAGGGATTTCCCAGAAACAAGGCTTTGATAAAATATCTTAGCGAACAGGGAGTAAAGGCAGCCATGTTGAAAACAGAAGAGCAATATATGGCTGAAAACATGCGTAACATGCATTTGGTTACGGATGAACTATTTTTTGTAATTGACGAAAAAAACAACAGCATCGAGCTAACCGACAAAGGAATAGACTTGATGACAGGCAATTCTGACGATCCTCATTTCTTCGTTCTCCCTGATATTACTTCCGAACTTTCTCAGCTAGACAATATGCCGGGAAGCGAAACGGAAAGACAGGCCCGTAAAGATGAAATTCTGGCGAATTACGCAGTAAAAAGTGAGCGTGTACATACTATCAACCAATTACTTAAAGCCTATACATTATTCGAAAAAGACGATGAATATGTAGTGATGGACAACAAAGTAATGATTGTTGACGAGCAAACTGGTCGTATCATGGAAGGTCGTCGCTATTCTGACGGATTACATCAGGCAATCGAAGCTAAAGAAAGAGTGAAGGTTGAAGCGGCTACCCAGACATTCGCCACAATTACCCTGCAGAATTATTTCCGTATGTATCATAAACTTTCGGGGATGACTGGTACAGCAGAAACAGAAGCAGGCGAATTATGGAATATCTACAAATTGGATGTTGTTGTTATTCCCACCAACAGACCGATCTCCCGTAAAGATATGAACGATCGTATTTACAAGACCAAACGAGAAAAATACTCAGCTGTTATTGATGAAATCAGTAGTCTGATTGAAGCTGGACGTCCGGTACTTGTAGGTACAACTTCGGTAGAAATATCGGAATTACTAAGCCGTATGCTTACGCTACGAAAAATTCCTCACAACGTTTTAAATGCGAAGTTGCATCAACGTGAAGCGGATATTGTAGCCCAGGCTGGTCAGGCGCGTACAGTAACTATTGCAACAAACATGGCAGGTCGTGGTACGGACATTAAATTGTCTGCCGAAGTAAAAGCAGCCGGAGGTTTGGCTATTATCGGTACCGAACGACATGAATCACGTCGAGTAGACCGTCAGTTAAGAGGTCGTGCCGGTCGTCAGGGAGATCCCGGATCATCCGTGTTCTATGTATCTCTTGAAGACGATTTAATGCGTTTATTTGCATCCGAGCGTATTGCAGGGTTGATGGATAAACTTGGATTCAAAGAAGGTGAAGTATTAGAGCACAATATGCTTAGCAAGTCGGTAGAACGTGCCCAAAAGAAGGTAGAAGAAAACAACTTCGGAATCCGTAAACGTTTGTTGGAATACGACGATGTTATGAACTCGCAAAGAGAAGTTGTATACTCACGTCGTCGTCATGCCTTGCTGGGCGAACGTATTGGAATAGACGTTCTCAATACGATTTATGATACTTCAACAGCTATAGTTGATCAGCATGAGGGTGATTTTGAATCATTCAAACTGGAATTATTCAAGGTATTTGCAATGGAGTGTCCTTTCACCGAAGATGAATTCAGAAGTGGAAAATCAGACGCTCTTTCTGATAAGTTATTTGGGGCCGCTTTAAAAACATTCAAACGCAAGATGGAGCGGTTGTCGGAAGTAGCCAATCCGGTAATCAAGCAAGTTTACGAAAATCAGGGAGGAATGTATGAAAATATCATGATTCCAATTACAGATGGTAAACGGATGTATAACATCAGCTGCAACCTTAAGGAAGCTTACGAAACTGAATGTAAGGCTATTGTCAAATCATTCCAAAAATCAATCGTACTTCACACTATCGATGAGGCCTGGAAAGAACACTTGCGTGAAATGGATGAGTTGCGCCACTCTGTTCAGAATGCGAGCTACGAAAACAAAGATCCATTGCTTATTTATAAATTGGAATCTTACAACCTGTTTAAAACGATGGTAGATAATATGAACCGAAAGACTGCCTCTATTCTTATGAGAGGTCAGATTCCGGTTCGCGAAGAACCAAAACAATCACAGGCTGAAGCCGAAGCAGCCCACGCAGCTGCGCAACGCGTTGCTGTACAACAAGCTGCTCCTGAAAAACGACAGGATATGAGTAAATACCGTACGCAGAAAGATGAAATTGGTGGTACTACTCAGACCGAGGAACGCGCAGAACAACGTCCTCAACCTAAGCATGAACCTGTTCGTGTTGAAAAACAAGTAGGGCGTAATGATGCATGTCCATGCGGAAGTGGCAAAAAATATAAAAATTGTCACGGAAAAGGGCTATAATAATTTCAACTAACATAATAGAAAGAGGGTGTTCGTAAGA
>JAGPJL010000164.1 GCA_018054455.1 Parabacteroides sp. | reverse complement strand
AAGATCTGCGTAACAGCGACAAGAATGATATAGCTATTTATATCAACGAACCGTTTTACTTCAGGTATTCCTCTGTCAATGCTACCCAATAAGCAGCACCTATAGGCAGAATGTCTTGATTGAAAACGTATTGCGGATTCTTTCTTACTATTTTGCAGTTTTAATTTATGGAATAATTATACAAATTCTTTTTTATTTCAAAGTGAAACCGTACTTTCGGATTTTTAATGATACCTATATAACAGAGATGTGAAAAGGGAATTTGTGAAACCAATAAATAAGAGATCCAATGAATAGCTTTCTTAAAAAATATCTAGGAAAACGTTTGCAATACAATTGGATGTTTGGGTTAGCTTTAATACTGTTCTTTGGAATACCTCGATTTGTAATTGTGCTTCAATCTTATGTGACAAGGAATTACAGTATGGTCATGCTGGTTTTTCTTACTATGTGGTTTGTTCCGTTTATTTTCCTATCTAAATCGGGCAGAAGATATATTGGTATCAAGAAGCCCAATCATTATTGGTTCCTTTGCCTTTCTTTTATCGCTGGTATAGTATCTTGCATGATAATTTTCTCCCTCTTTTTATTTCTGTTTGATAAATCGATCGAAAATGCCTTCGTTTATATAGGCGGAAACAATGCAGGAGCTTCCATGCCAGTAGCAGAAAGACATATTTATTTTTGGATTGCTGCTATTCCAAGTATGTTATTTAGTCCTATTGGAGAAGAATTTTTATACAGAGGGATTGTACACGGCAGTTTTGTTTCAAGATTCGGCGAATGGCGGGCCTCTGTTTTTGATTCGTTGGCGTTTGCATTAACTCATGTGGCTCACTTTGGTATTGTCTATATTTTGGGGAATTGGCAGTTTTTACCTCTTCCAGCTACCATTTGGGTTTTATCAATGTTTTTTGTTAGCCAGGTCTTGTTTCGATGCAAACTATTTTGTGATTCGATTTGGGGAGCCGTTCTTGCACATGCCGGGTTTAACTTCGCCATGATGTATTTTATATTTTATCATATACTTTGAACCGATAATTGCCTAATGATTTTTTAAATTTAAGTGTTATGAAAACAGAGATGGAGAAGTGTCTGGCCGGAGAGTGGTACGATTGTCACGACAAGGTTTTTCTGGAGTTGAAGAATAAGACTCACCATTTATTGATGAAATACAACGCATTGGCCTACGACTTGAAAAAGGAAAAAAACGAAGTGCTGAAAGAAATGTTTGGCAGTATTGGCGAAAGCGTATCTGTGGGCCATCTGTTTGTCTGCGATTATGGTTGTAATATCCATATTGGAAATAATGTTACCATAAATACGGGATGTACGTTTGTAGACTGCAATAAAATTACAATAGGGAATAATGTGCTGATAGCTCCCAATGTACAGATTTATACGGCAACACATCCGGTAGAGCTAAATGAACGTCTGCTTCCCATCGGTACACCCGAAAACACGACCTATTTCCGTCGAACATTTGCTCTTCCGGTAACGATCGGAGATGGATGCTGGATTGGAGGAGGTGTAATTATCTTACCCGGAATCACTATTGGGAATGGGAGTGTGATAGGAGCAGGAAGCGTAGTAACAAAAAGCATTCCAGCCAATAGCCTGGCTGTTGGAAATCCTTGCAAAGTACTGCGTAAAATCAACGAATCGCAATTAGATGATTCACAAACGAAATAAATAATTTAACCCATTGGATAAAATTAAATGCTTAGATTTAATTCATCCAATGGGAAAAGAATTTAGTCTGAGGATTATTGAGCCAGTGCCTCTGCAACAACCTTGGACAGCGGAGTAGTAGTCCGACCTATAAGTTTTGATAGTTGATGACCATCGTCAAATAAATCATTTTTTGATGCACCAACATCCCAACTGGCTATTGCAGCCGCAAATCCTTCAGGAACACCAATGTTTTTAAGAATTCCGGCGTATTCGCTCTCCGGTAAATCAGTATATGGCAAAACTTTACCAATTTGGCTGGAAACTTCGGCAGCCAGTTCTGTCAACGTATAGGCCTCGTCGCCTGCCAGTTCGTATACCTTGTTTACATGACCATCGCTTGTAATTACAACCGCAGCAGCTTCCGCAAAATCAGCACGGGCGGCCGATGCTATTTTTCCGTTGCCGGCACTCCCAATAAATGCTCCGGAGGCAATTGCTCCCGACAGTGAACCCGTATAATTCTCGGTATACCATCCGTTACGTAATATAGTGTAAGGAACGCCCGATGCCTTCAAGGCTGCTTCTGTATCCAAATGTTCGCCGGCCAGATTGAGCGAAGATCTATCTGCGTGCAGCAAGCTTGTATATATAATCCACTTTATTCCAACCTGCTTGGCAGCATTGATAACGTTGGCGTGTTGCTGCGACCGCTGACCTATTTCGTTACTTGATATCAACAAAAGAGTGTCGATTCCTTGTAAAGAGGCTGTTAAGCTTTCCGGTTTGCTATAATCAAACGCGCGTGCTTCCACGCCCATCGCCGAACACTTTTCCGGGTTGCGTACTAATGCTACAATGTTATTAGCCGGCACTTTTTCTTTTAGCTTTTCTACTACAATGCGTCCCAATTGTCCGGTTGCTCCTGTTACTCCGATTTTCATTTTAATTCTTTTTTTATGATTACTATTATCTTGTTTATTAAATAGATGAAATTGCATTTTATAATGACTTCCTATCTCAAATTAAAACAGTTATGTCCCTGGTTTTACTTATTTAAATTGTTAAATAGTATAAAAGATATCAAAGGAAATGAACCTTGTCTTATATTTGTTACGCAAAGAAACTAACAATAGTTTATATTTGTAACAGGTTACCATTTGGTAACCTAAAAGAAAGTAGTAACCAAAAGGTAACAATAATGATAAAGTCAGGAAAAAAAATAAACTGTCCCGTCACAGCATCCATCGAGTTAATTGGCGGAAAGTGGAAAACAATTATTCTATACTCCCTATTGTCCGGCACAAGACGCTTTGGCGAAATAGCTGTCCGCATCCCCGATATTTCCCGAAAAGTACTTACAGAACAGTTAAAAGAATTGGAATCGGACGGCTTGATAGTACGAGAACAATACAAAGAAATACCTCCACGGGTAGAATACTCGCTTACAGATCTGGGCAAAAGCCTCTCCTCCGTATTTAGAGAACTGGAAATATGGGGAACAGAAAACTTGTTGACAAAGTAAAACTTTGGGAAGCAACTACCGAGGAATTCTCGGTAGTTCAATGCAAATTTAACTCAAAATAAAGGTTGTGATAAATTATGACAAAAATTTTTAGATCAATGCCGCTTGCAGCACTCGCCTTAACAGCCGGTGTGAGCAGCGGAACAGGGAAACCGAACATTCTTCTTATCCTTGCAGACGATTTGGGGTATTCGGATCTTGGTTGCTACGGTGGCGAGATTCATACGCCTAATCTGGATAGGCTGGCGCAAAACGGATTGCGTTTCAGCCGGTTTTATAACGCCGGACGAAGTTGTCCAACCAGAGCCTCTTTATTGACGGGTCTCTATCCGCACCAGGCGGGAATCGGGCGAATGACATTCGACGATCATTTGCCGGGTTACAGAGGTACCATGACCCATAACGGTGTTACAATTGCCGAAGCCTTGAAGCAAAATGGGTATCAAACGGGAATGATTGGAAAGTGGCATGTGGCCGAAACTCCTTTACGTCCCGACCAAAGAGAGTGGCTGGCGCATCAGGTGCAGCACGATGAGTTTGCTCCCAAGGAGAATTATCCGACGCACCGCGGGTTCGATAACTTTTACGGAACCATCTATGGGGTTGTCGATTATTTCGATCCGTTTAGTCTGGTAAATGGCGAAGAGCCGGTAAAAGATGTACCGAATAATTTCTACAGTACCATTGCATTGTCAGACAGTGCGGTTTCGTATATAGATAGGTATGCCAAATCGGAAAAGCCATTCTTTATGTACCTGGCATATCATTCTCCTCACTGGCCTTTGCATGCCCTGGAAGAGGATATCAAAAAGTACGAAGATGTGTACAAAGTGGGTTGGGAGGCTATTCGCGACGCACGCTACGAGAGAATGAAAAAATTGGGCCTATTCAAGGATCAGTCGGATTTCCTTTCGAACCGGCAATCGGCCAAGGAGTGGGAAACCAATCCGGACAGAGAGTGGGATGCGCATGCCATGGCTGTTCATGCTGCTATGATCGACCGGATGGATCAGGGAATTGGAAAGGTGCTTAAGGAGCTGGAAGAAACCGGCCAGTTGGACAATACATTGATTTTGTTTATGTCCGACAATGGATGTAGTCCGGAAGTATGTCAGGATTATTCTCCCGGAGATAACGACCGTCCGGATATGACGCGCGACGGGAAGCCCATCGTTTACCCAAGAAATAAGGAAGCCATGCCGGGACCGGAGACTACCTTTGCGTCTTTAGGACCGGAATGGGCGAATGTGGCCAATACTCCTTTCCGTTTCTGGAAGGCCAAAATGTACGAAGGTGGCATTTGTACACCGATGATTGCGCATTGGCCCTCAGGCATAAAAGTAGCTAAGGGATCGGTAACAGACGAGGTTTGTCATATTATTGATGTTATGGCTACCAGCATGGAATTGGCTAAAGCCGATTATCCTGCTTCCTATAAGGGAAACACGATTCTTCCCATGGAGGGCAAGAGCCTGGTACCTATCCTGAAGAGTGGCAAACGTAAAGGGCATGAGTTTATCGGATTCGAACACTTTAACGAGAAAGCGTTGATGAGTAACGATGGCTGGAAAATTATACAACCTGGCAACAAAGCCAAATGGGAATTGTACAATCTAAACACCGACCGCTC
>JAGPJL010000069.1 GCA_018054455.1 Parabacteroides sp. | reverse complement strand
CCATGTCCGTATAATCCGGGCTGGGCAGGGAATCTTTCTTTTATTCTTTTTACCAAAAATTCCTGAAGGGCGGCTATGTTTACTTCTTGGTTGGTTTGATCTAATAACCGGGCCTTAATGCATCTTTCGATTGATTCGGTTATTTCTTTTCCGCTAACTTGCAATGATTGAGATAATGCAACATTTTGCCACGTGATTTTACTGTTTGTTGTCATCTTCAACAATAGGACTATGTCCTGAGGCAGCACCTCATTCAGAGTTTCCATTTTATGTTTTTTATTCGTAGACTGTAAAGGTACTAAATATTTTGCTATAAATCAGCTATTTAGAAAATTACAATCACTTTCTTTAATAAGCAATGATTGTTAACCAATCATTGCTTATTAATCCGAAGGTATTCCGAAGGGGTTGCCTTAAACTCTTCCTTGAAGCATTGTCTGAAATAGGCAATGTTATTTATCCCTACACGGAAAGCAATCTCGGAGATGGTATACTTGTCGGCCAACAGGAGCTGTCTGGCTTGCTGCATCTTTACCTTGCGGATAAACTCGTTGGCGGTTAGTCCGCTGATGGCTTTTATTTTCCGGTAGAGAGTGGAGTGGCTCATGAATACATTGTCGGCTATGAAGCTTACGTCCATTTTCTCGGATTCAATGTTTTCCTCGATGATCTGCGTAATCTTTTGCAGGAATTCGTTTTCCATTTCACCCAACGGATTTGCAAGTTGGCTCTCTTTGTTCAGCGCTATGCCAGAGGCCTGTTCCGCCAGCTTTTTTCGTGTTTCCATGATGTTGGTTACACGGCTTAGCAGCAGTTCGGCACTGAATGGCTTGGTGATGTACGAGTCGGCACCCACCTGATAACCTTCTTTCTTATCCTGGATGGAATCCTTGGCTGTAAGAAGGATAATGGGAACGTGACTGGTGCGGATGTCTTTTTTAAGGATAGAGCAAAGTTCGATTCCATCCATTTCGGGCATCATGATGTCGCTGATGATCACATCGGGGATATTTTCGAATGCCATATCCATTCCCTCCTTGCCATTGGAGGCAACCAGCACGGAATAGGTAGGCGAAAAGGTGTCGGCTATATAATTGAGGATGTCCTGATTATCTTCTACGACCAGGATGATGGGCAGATTGCCCGGCAACTCCTTATCCTGTTTGTTCATTCCTTCCGATTCATAGATATTGTCTTCCAGGTGAATGGCATTGGGATAGGTTTTGTTCTTTTCCAGCTGCAAGCGGAAAGCTGAACCAACACCCGGCGCGCTTTCGGCAATAATCATCCCTTCGTGCAATTCGGTGAGGTTCTTTACCAGGGCCAGACCAATACCGCTGCCATTGCTGCTGGAAGCGCCTTCCACCTGATAGTATCTGTCGAATATTTTTGGCAGCGCTTCGGCGGGGATACCGGTGCCGGTATCGCGGACCTCTATTTCCGCCCAGGCTGTTTTTTGCTTGTAGATGGTTCGAAGCGTTAATACGATCTCCCCCTTTTGGGTGTATTTAAAGGCATTGGACAACAGGTTATCCACTATTATATACACTTTTTCTTCGTCGAAGCGGATTGGCTGCTCGTCGGATTCCAATACAATCTGCAGCGTAATGTTTTCGTTGCGGTTCAGCTCTTTGTACTTCAGTCCAATCTCCCGGATCAGCTTGGAGAGATACCCCTGTGAAATCTTGAGCGGCATATTACGTGTTTCCGCTTTTCTGAAATCCAGAATCTTATTAATAAGATTTAGCAAACGGATGGCACTCTGATGAATGAGCGATATTCGTTTGTGTGCAAGCTCGGAAAAGCTTAAATCGTTAAGCATATCCTCGAGCGGACCTATAATGAGGGTAAGAGGCGTGCGCAGTTCGTGGGTGATATAGGTATAGAACTGCATTTTCTCGTCGTTCAGCTTTTGTTCCTGCTGATGCTTCTTATTTTCGAGATACAGTTTATTCTCCAGTTTCAGCTTATTTTTGTAGAAGCGGATAATGGTAAGCAGAATGGCAATGCCTGCAAGCAGGTAGATGGTTTCTGCCCACCAGGATAACCACCAGGGCGGATTCACCTTGATGCGCAGGGTGGTTGAATGGCTGTCCCACTCCTGGTTCTTTATCTTGGCTCTGACATGAAAGGTATAGGTGCCGGGAGGAATGTTACGGAATGTAATCTCGTTTTGCCGCTCGGAATTGTACCACATTTTGTCGATTCCCTCCAACATGTAGGCATACTCTACCTGATTGGCAAGGGCGTAGTTGAGCACATTGAAACTTATGCTGAAGGAATTCTGATTGTAGTTCACCGTGATTGGTTCTTCACGGGTAGTGGGTAGTGTGCTCCGTTCGCCATTTCTGTATTGCGGGTGTATCTCGTTGCGGTACAACTGAAATTTGGTGATAAGTACCGGAGGTAGTACACGGGAGGAAGGCATTTCTTTGGGATTGAAATAGCAGACTCCGTTCTGTGACCCGAAATACACCGTGCCCTGTTTGTCTTTCACCACCGATCCGTCCATAAAATCGCCGATGGGCACACCGTCGAAGTGGTTATAATTATGAAATGTGCGGGAGGCAGGATTGAACCGGCTGATTCCACCGTTGGTACTGATCCAGATATTCCCGGCCTCGTCTTCGGTGATACCTTTGATATAACTGTCCGCCAGTCCGTTCTCTTCGGTGTAAAGGGTAAGTTCTTTGTCGCGGCAGTTAGTAAACACGGCCAATCCCTCGCCGGTACCCACCCACATCCTGTTTTTGGAATCGCGGAAGATATACGTGATGGTGTTGGAATGTAATCCGTTGTTGATACTGTAATCGCGTACTACTTTGTACTGGTTGTCCAGAATTCCCAGGCCTTGTCCGAACGTACCTACCCACAGGTGCCCGTCGGAATCGGCTGTAACGGCACGCAGGTAGTTTTCAGTCAGGTTTCTGTTCTCGCGCCTGAGCTGGAGCAGCTCTTTGGATTCGGGAAGATACCGGTATAGTCCGTCGCCGTTGGTCCCTATCCATATAAATCCGTTTTTATCTTCGTAAAAGCAGCGGATGTCTTTCGCCGTAAAGCCGGCAGGAGAAAAATGTTCGAATTTCTTTTCGCGTGGCAGGTAGCGGGTAATCCCTCCGCTGTAAGTGCCGAACCAAAGAATCCCTTTGGAATCCTTGAACCCCGAAAGCACCGCATTGTCACTTAGTCCGCGGGGAGCTGCCCCCTTTTTATACGAGGCAGTTTTCTGTCCGCCCTTAAATACGTCGATACCTCCGCCGTCGGTCCCTACCCAGACTTGCCCTTCGTTATCCGTGCAAAGTCCCCAGGCAACACTTTTGGATAAGCTGTTCGCTGCGTCGGGCAACGGAGAGTATTGCCAAAGCTGAAAGAAGTCGGGTTCGCTGCTGATAAAATTCACTCCTCCGCCATAGGTTGCGATCCAGGTATTGCGGAATGAATCCTGAAAAATGCTCCGGACGGTGGGATGAGACAAGCCGTTCTTACCATCGGAGCTGTAGATATTTTGAAAGGATACCTTCTCGGGCGAAAGAAACATGCCCTTACGAATGTCCAGTATACTGATTCCTCCGGTTTCCGTTCCGATCCAAAGCTGTCCGTCTTTTGGTTGGGTGATGGTATAAATAAAATTTGAAATGAGTGAATTCGGATTTGCCGGGTTGTTTTTGAAAGAGATGAACCGCCCGCTTCCCTGATCAAACAGAGCCAGTCCGTTGGTAGTTCCCACCCATACATTTTCGTAATTGTCGATAAACAGACAGCGTACATCATTTCCCGGAATGCTGCCAGGTGTATTTGAATAGCTATAGTTCTTAATCGTTTTGTCTTTCGTGGAGTAAACACTTAGTCCGTCGAACACGTGTCCGATGTAGAGATTTCCCTTGCTGTCTTCGGCAACCGACCACACATTGTCGCTCACCAGACCCGGAAGGGTACTCCTGTTATAATGTATGAACTGCTTTTTGTTCTTGTCGAAATAATCGACACCCATATGATAGGAGGCAAGCCACAGGTTACCGTCGGATGAATTAATTATATCCGTGATAGCGTTGGAAGCAATACTGCCCGGATTGCCGGGTTGATTTACGTACGACCGGAATGTTTCCGTTTTACAATCGAAGGCATTGAGTCCGTCGCGCTGGGAAGCAACCCAAACCACATCGTCCGCCTTGTCGGCATACACCTTATTGAGCGCGTTTCCGTTCAGGGAGTTTGCCCGGCGATTCTGCCTTTTGTATACGACAAAGGAAGTTCCATCGAAACGGTTAAGGCCCGATTCGGTGGCAAACCAGATGAATCCGTGTTTGTCTTGTGTGATGCTCACCACATAACTATTGGAAAGCCCCTGTTCCAGACCAAGGCGTTTTACAGCATAAGGCCGGGCACTAGCCAGGGTAAACAGACAGACACAAACAACGACAATCCAACTCTTTCGCTTCATAATTCTTCCGATACGATTTATGCTCAAAAGTAATAAAATAATTGATGTTCAGCTATGCAAAATGAGCATTGACCGATTTAACGCCTCATTTTGCCGATTTTGACAGCTATCCGGATTGATGAACTGCCCTACATTTGCACACATTGTCAACCACGGTTTAGAGCTCCGATAGGTTTTACAAAAAATGAAAGAATGAAAACACTTTAATTCTAATGTATGATGTTTAGAAATTATTTTAGTCTTACGGCTGCATTATTCATCCTGTTCACGGGATGTAACAATGAAGAGGAGTACACAGATGTGGACGCGCTGCCTCCTACAGTGACACTTACTGCGTCGAACGTTAAAACAGAGCCCGGAAGGGAATTTCACTTGAAAGGAATTATTGAGGATAAGGATGGTATTAAATCGGTTAACCTTAAAAACGAAGACCTGTTTCTGGATAAAACTATCGATCTGACGCTGGATTCCCTGATTACACGCTACGAACTGGACTATAAATTCACCACCGACAAGATGCTTGTAGGAAATGAATTTCCGATCCGCGTAACGGTTACCGATGTAGGCAACCGCACAGTGGAGGAAACAGTACTGGTTACAATGGACGGCGATTTTAACGCACCTGCGTTTGTGTTGGCTCCTGATGCCGAAGTAACTGTACTTAGCAAGGAAACAACCCTGCTGAACCTTCGTTTCGAAGTGGCAGACGACAAGGCATTGGATTATGTGGAGGTGTCTGTTCCTGCGCTGAACTATTCAAAACGTATCACAGAGTTTACCAACAATGGCAAAACGCTTGTTTTTGCTGATCCAATCGCACTTCCTAAAGCTATCGCTGATTATACGCTGACGCTGAAGGCTGTGGATAAGGCTGCTCTTGAAGTAGTAAAGAGTTCGGTAATCCATGTGTCTGAAATGCCCGACTTCCAGAAGATGTATCTGGTGGATGTGAAGGCGGTGGCAAACCTGAACAGTGATATGTTTGGTATTCCTATGCTTATAGAAAGAACGGATGCCTTTACATATAAGGCACGTTATTATTCTGAAAACGCGGGTACTGAAATCCGCTTTGTTCCTCAGAAGACCGATTTTAGCCCAATCTGTTTCGGTGTGGATCCGAACGATGCGGGAAAGCTGACAGACGAGCCGGAGGTTTCTCTTCCGATCGTGTTGCCGAAAAGAGGTTACTATTCTATTGTATTTAATGTAAAGACAGGAAATTATACGGTGACTGAATATACCCCGACCGACGCGGTTCCGACTAACGGTACCATGCAGGTTGGCGAAGAGCAGATCCCTATCCAGATTGGATTAGTGGGAGCTGGTATTCCGGGCGCAGGAAACTGGTCGCCGGCATCACCGCTGCTTTTGAAGCAGGATGCTAACAATCCGTATCTTTATTCGGTTGAAATGACACTTGAAGCAGGAAATACGATCGAATTTATTATTCAGAGTA
This sequence comes from Parabacteroides sp., assembly GCA_018054455.1. Taxonomy (GTDB): domain Bacteria; phylum Bacteroidota; class Bacteroidia; order Bacteroidales; family Tannerellaceae; genus Macellibacteroides. Next base: position 10,566 of record JAGPJL010000069.1, on the reverse strand, counting down.
TGCATCCATGGGGATGGTGGCCGGAACCTTTCTGGAGATGGAACAGAAGCGATGATCCGGAATCGAATGTGGCCAACGGAGGAGAGAATCCAGGCAAATGGTCGGTTAAGAAATCCGGAAAATACATCTTCAAGTTTGACAGTCACCTGAAGCGTTCTAAATTTTATCCTGTTAATTAAAGAAATAAGCTAGTTATGAGAACATTTATAATTCTGATTTTATCGGTTGTGTCTTTCTGTGCCCAGGCGCAGAATAAAACAATTACCGGGAACATTATATCGGTTGCCGATAATGAACCTATGATTGGTGCCACGGTCATGGTGAAAGGGACCACCAATGGTACCATTACCGACCTGGATGGAAATTACAGTATTGGGAATGTGGCTCCCAATGCCACACTTACCTTTTCGATGATTGGTTTTGCTACGCAGGAAATTGTGGTAAGAAACCAGTCTGTTATCAACGTTAAGATGGCCGAAGATATGAAGGCGCTCGACGAGGTGGTTGTGGTTGGTTACGGCGTGGTGAAAAAGAGCGACCTTACAAGTTCTATTACCACTGTGAAGGGCGACGAGCTGAAGAGTATGGCTACTGGTAATGCCATGCTTTCCTTACAGGGTAAAGCCAACGGGGTACAGATTACCGGTGCCGGTGGCCCGGGTGCTACTCCTCGTGTAATTATCCGCGGGGTAACTACCGTAAACGGATCGGATCCGTTGTATGTAGTGGATGGAATGCCTGTAGGTACGAATATTAATTTCCTGAATCAAGACGATATCGCTAGCATTGAGGTGCTTAAAGATGCTTCTGCTGCGGCCATTTATGGTACAAGAGGTTCAAACGGGGTTATCCTGGTGTCTACCAAAAAGGGTAAAGCGGGTAAAACTCAGTTCCAGTTTAACACATCACTTGGTTTGCAGACTCTTGCAAAGCCATCTATGGCAGGTGCTTCCGAATACGAGCAAGTGTTTAAAACACGTTATACTAATGATGGCAATGTGCCTGTTTGGAACGGTGCTGACAATCTAACGAATGCTGATGGTACCGACTGGTGGGATGAGACAATCAACAAGGTGGCTCCGATGCAAACATATAACCTGAGTTTTCAGGCTGGTAACGACAAGGTGGTATATAGCGGAAGCATTGGTTATTTCCGTCAGAAGTCACAATACGATGCAGGTTACTGGGAAAAGCTTACCGGCCGTTTCAATACGGAATATACTTTCAACAAATTCGTTAAAGCGGGTATGGACTTTGCTCCACGTATGGAATCATGGGAAAATACACCCAATCAGTTTAGCAGCGTGATGCGCATGGATCCAACCACACCTGTGTTTAAACCGGAAGAGGAATGGAGCAACAACGAGTATAGCAACTATGCGCGGTCTCGCAATAATCAGGTATGGAACCCTGCTGGATCGGTAGCTCGTACCAATAACAAGAATACAGAATATGGTATGTTGCTGAATCCGTACATCAGCGTGGAACCGACGAAGGGTCTTACTCTGCGTTCGCAGTTTGGTGTGAATGCCCGTTTTGGTATGTACGACAGCTTTAATCCAGAATTCTTTATCGATAACCTGGAACAAACAGAGCAGAGCAAAGTGAGCCGTTCGTTTTCTAATTATGTGGACTGGAGCTGGACTAACACGGCCAGTTATATGAAAACGCTGGGACAGAAGCATAACCTGAACGCTATGGTGGGTTACACGATGGAAAAGTTCGCAGCTTATTACCTGAGCGGTTCACGTGAAGCTGTTCCAAGTAATTACGCTGACTTGCAGTATCTGAACGCTGGTACTTTGAATGAAAAGGCTGGTGGAACAAATGCATATAATACGCTGGTTTCTTATCTGGGTCGTCTAATGTATAATTACGATAACAAGTATTATATGACAGCTTCGCTTCGTGTGGACGGATCTTCCAAGTTCCCTTCAGACAACAGTTATGCTACTTTCCCTTCCGTGTCTTTGGCATGGCGTGTTACAGGCGAAGGATTTATGAAGGATCAGCAGCTGATCTCTAACCTGAAAGTCCGTGGTGGCTGGGGCCGTGTGGGTAATCAGAATATCGACAGTTCTAATTATCTGAATTTGCTTAGCAGCGGTGACTATGTATTTGGTGCCGGCGCCGACCGTAACGTGGGTACTGCTATCAGCATGGTTGGAAATACAAGCTTGCAATGGGAAACTGTGGAAGACTTTAATATTGGTGTGGATTTAGGTTTGTTGCAAGATAAACTGTCGGTTACAGCTGATGTGTACCAGAAAACATCGAAGGATATGCTTATGAAAAAGGAAAATCTGCTGATTTTAGGTTATCCGATGTGGAATGGTGAAATGTGGAGCAACGTGGGAAGTATGCGTGCTCGCGGCTGGGAACTTTCTGTTAACTGGCGTGATGCTGTAAATGATTTTAAATACGAAGTGGGTGTGAATCTTTCGGGAGTGAAGAATACGGGCGAGAAGTTTGTTGCCGGTTCTGCTATTCTTGCCGGAGATTTCTTTAACGACCGTATTATCCGCAACGAAGAGAATGGTGAGATCAGCCGTTTTTACGGTTATATTGCCGACGGTTTGTTCCAGAATCAGACAGAGATTAACAGTCATACCAACGATAAGGGAGATCTTGTACAGAAGGGTGCTAAGCCGGGTGATATCCGTTTTAAGGATGTAAACCGCGACGGTGTGCTGGACGAGAGCGACAAGGTGTTTATCGGTAATGCATTCCCCGACCTGATGATGGGTTTGAACACACGACTGGAATATAAGAATTTCGACTTGGTTGCAAACTTCTATGGCACACTGGGTAATGATATTTACAACAGTGCCAAAGGAGGATTCCTTGCCGGTACAGAAGGACAGAACGTGTATGCAGGGTTGTCTGAAATGGCGTGGCATGGCGAAGGTACAAGCAACTATTATCCCCGTCTTTCTGTGAACGACCAGAATATGAATTTCCGCCGCGTTTCTTCTTTCTTTGTGGAAGATGGTTCATACTTGCGTTGCAAATTGCTTCAGTTGGGTTATACCTTACCAAAGAGTACCCTTAAAAATGTGGGAGTTCGTTTGTCTCTTTCGGCTCAAAACTTGTTTACGGTTACCAACTATACCGGTCAGGATCCTGAGCGTGCGTCTGGTGGTAGCGTGATTGAGTCGGGTATCGATAACTTGGGTTACCCAAATCCCCGTACATTTTTATTTGGCATTAACATGACATTTTAATAGAATAATACGTTATGAATAATATAGTTAAACTTTTTATGGCAGTAACATTGTCTGCCAGTTTAAGCAGCTGTTCCGATTTTCTGGATCAACCGGTTCTTGGACAAGAGACTTTGGATACTTATTATCAGACAGAGGAAGAGTGTCTGAAACAGATTACGGGTTGTTATCAGTCTGTTTTCTGGAACGACTGGTGGCAGGTTGCTTCTTTCTATGTGGGTGTGGATATGAGTACGGACGATCTTTGGATGGGTAATACAACCCAGAGTCAGAGTGACTGGATCCGTATGTCGCATTACGGCAACCCAAAACAGGACGGTAAGATTAAAGATTTCTGGCAGTACAGGTACAAGGGTATTTTACGTTGTAATATTGCCATTAACCGCATAGCTACTTCTCCCATTACCAACGAAACGTTACGTAGCCGCATGATTGCGGAGGCTAAGTTTATCCGTGCGTATCAGTATTTCGAATTGGTAAAGAATTTTGGGGGTGTACCTGTGGTTACAGATATGTTGTTGCCCGAAGATGTACGCGGAAAGACTCGCAACAGTGTGTCTGAAGTGTATGCGCTGATTGAGCAGGACCTGATTGATGCGGCAGCTTCATTGCCTGCACGCAGCGGTTATGCCGAAACAGAAATGGGTCGTGCTACCAAGGGTGCAGCTTTGGCTTACCTGGGTAAGGCTTACCTGTATCAGGAAAAATATGCAGACGCAAAGCGTGTGCTGGAAGAGGTGATCAATAGCAAGGAGTATAGCTTGCTTCCCGATTTTAAGGATGTATGGAGTGTGGACACCAACAACAGCGTAGAGTCGTTGTTTGAAGTTCAGTATAATGATGATACAAAGTACGACCTGGGCGGACGCTTGTCTGTTGTGGTTGGTTCGCGTGATGATTCAGGATGGTCATGGGGTTTGCCTACCAGTAACCTTGAAAAAGCTTTCCTTGACGCGGGTGATACCGAACGTTTGAAGTGGACGATCATTAAGAATGGCGACGATGTTGCGGGCGACGACAATGAGAAGGCGAAAGCCTATGTGATTTCTCCGGACAAGCATAAGTCGGCTCGTGTAAACCGTAAGTTCTATATTCCGGTGGATAAAAGACCATCGCCTTATGATGCCAACCATGTGCCTTTGAATCACCGCTTGCTGCGCTATGCCGACGTTTTGCTGATGCACGCAGAAGCTGCTTATGAGACAAGCGATGAGGTGGGTGCACGCAAATCGTTGAATGAAGTACGTAACCGTGTTCATCTTACCGAAAGCGCGGCTACAGGCAAAGCGCTTCGTGATGCGATCCGTTTGGAAAGAAGATTGGAACTTGCGTTGGAACACAACCGTTTGTATGACCTTCGTCGTTGGAATGATGATAATGGTAAAAAGGCTTTGTGTAACGTGATGGGTGAATCCGGCTCGTTTGTAAGATACAACCTGGTTGAATCGACCGACGAGTACGAGAAAACAAACCAGAAGGAAAATAGTAATAAGGGGATTACTTTCCGCGAAGACCGTGACTTGCTGTTCCCTATTCCTAATACGGAGGTGTTGCTTTCGGAAGGGGTGATTGAACAGAATCCTAATTTTTAATTGGACTGATTACTGATATAAACTGCAGGGGTATGGTTTTCTGTACCCCTGCAATATCCTTTAAACTGTATGCATAAGAAATATATTGGTTTTGCTTTGTGTTTGCTCACTGCTTGTAGTGATCCTGCCGAATTGCCGGACACGGAACCGGTGGCCGATCTTGCCAAAGAGGTTACGATAAAGGTTGACAAACAATTTCAGACGATGGAAGGGTTTGCTGCATCCGATTGCTGGGTGCCCAACTATGTGGGTACGTATTGGTCGGACACAGAAAAGGAGTCCATTGCAAAGTTGTTGTTTTCCCAATCGGTTGCCAATGGCAAGCCAGAGGGTATCGGACTATCTATGTGGCGATTTAATTTAGGGGGAGGTACTGCCGAACAGGGTGATGCGAGTGGAATAGCCGACAGAACGCGGCGGGCTGAGTGTTTCCTGAACGCGGATGGTTCCTATAACTGGGATCGTCAGGCCGGACAGCAGTATTTTCTGCAGAAAGCCAAACAGTACGGATGCGAACGGTTTGTGATGTTTAGTAATACACCGCCTGTATATTATACACAAAACGGAAAGGGGTATTCGTCCAGCGGTTCGTTTTCTAATTTAAAAGGCGATAGTTATGGTGCTTACGCCAGCTATATTACCCGGGTGCTGACTTATTTTAAGGAGCAGAAGGGTATTGATTTTGCTTTGGTGAGTCCGGTTAACGAGCCTCAGTATAACTGGGGTGATCCTTCGCAGGAGGGTTCGGGTTGGAAAAATGCTGAAATAAAACAACTTGCCGGTCAGCTGGATGCTTCGCTTACTTCTTCGGGGCTTTCTACTAAGCAATTGCTTCCGGAGGCGGCCGACTGGAACTATTTAGTTTCTGTTAAAGGGGATGCGGAGCGGAGTAATCAGCTGGATGACTTTTTCAGTAATGGATCGGCTAATTATATAGGGGATTTGCCTTCTGTGGCAAAGATTGCCGCCGGACATAGTTACTGGACTGATGGTTCGTTTACCGAAATGCAGCAGGTCCGCCAGTCGGTTCAGGCAAAGGCTGCGGCTCATTCCTTGCAGGTTTATCAAACGGAATGGAGTATGCTTGGCGATTATTATAATGAAAACTATCCCGGACACGACAAGGCCGGGTATATGGATATTGCTTTGTATATGGCGAAGGTGATTCATGCAGACATGGTGTACGCGAGTGCTTCGTCGTGGTCTTTCTGGACGAGCATGGATTTGGAACGTTGGGGGCATAAGAGCCGTTTTTTACTGATAAGTGTGACTCCGGCTGACGGAGTTTACGGGGATATCCGCAACAGTGGTACCCACGAATCGCGCAAGAATCTGTGGGTATTGGGAAATTATAGTCTTTTTGTGCGTCCGGGTTTCAAACGGGTGTCGCTCGATATAGCTAATGCGTCGTCACTTTTCATGGGATCGGCGTATGTAGCTCCCGATGGAAAGAGGCTGGTTGCCGTGTATACCAATATTTCAGATAAGCGAATTGCCGTAAACACGGCGTTGAGCGGGGTGAACGGAAAGACAGTTTCGTCTGTGAAAATGTACACAACCTCTCAAACTTCCGATTTGCAGGAGGAAGTGGTTGCGGGAGCTTCGGCGGATAAGCAGCTTGTTATTCCGGCACGTGCTGTGGTTACAATAGTGTATGATTTTAATAATTAATTATTCGGTATGGTGATGAGGAATTTTTATCTTTGTTCGCTGGCTGTTTCCCTGGCATTGCCTCTTTCGGCTCAGAAGGAAACGGTTGCCAGCGTGGTGGTTGATCCGACAGTTACTTATCAGACCATGGAGCATTTTAGTGCATCCGATGGGTGGAGCATGCAATTTATTGGTCTTTGGCCCGAGAAAGAGGTGAATAGGGTGGCTGATTGGTTGTTTAGTACAGAGTTGGATGAAAAGGGCAGGCCCGAGGGTATTGGTCTTTCGCTCTGGCGTTTTAATATAGGAGCAGGTAGTGCCGAACAGGGTGATTCAAGTCAGATTGGTTCGCCGTGGACTCGTTCGGAGTGTTTCCTGCTTCCCGACGGGACATACAACTGGAGCAAGCAAGCTGGTCAGCGTAATTTCTTGCAGCAGGCAAAAAAGAGAGGGGTTGATAAGTTTCTGGGTTTCCTGTTATCGGCTCCTGTTTACTGGACTCAGAACGGGTTAGCAACGAATACGGGACGTGGTGCAACATTTAATATACAGCCCGACCGGTACGACGATTATGTCCGCTTTATGGCGGATGTCACCGAAGGGTTGCAGCAGCATGAAGGTATCAAGCTTGATTATATCTGTCCGTTTAACGAACCCGATGGTCATTGGAACTGGGTGGGTCCGAAGCAGGAGGGTACGGCTGCCACCAATATGGAGATTGCCCGTACGGTAAGGGAACTGAGTCAGGAGTACGTGCGAAGAAACCTGGATACAGAGATTCTGGTTTCGGAGTCATTTGATTATAATTGTATGTTCCGGACGCATCCATATACAGGACCGGAACGTGGTTATCAGATTCAGTCTTTTTTCTCGGCCGACAGTGCGGCTACCTACTTAGGTGATGTGCCTAATGTACCGCGGCTGATGGCGGGTCATAGTTATTGGACGAATACTCCGCTGAAAGATTTGCGGGATATCCGGATAGCTTTGGGCGATACGCTGAAGAAATACAAGGTGGGTTTTTGGCAGACGGAGTTTTGTATCATGTCGAACGATGAGGAGATTGGGTTCGGTGGAGGTTTCGACCGCTCCATGAAAACGGCATTGTATGTGGCACGTGTGATTCACCATGATCTGGTGTATGCCAATGCTTCCAGCTGGCAATGGTGGAGGTCGGTTGCTACAGGCGATTATAAGGACGGCCTGTTGCGGGCGTATCCGGATTCGTCGTTGCTGAATGGCACGGTGGAAGATTCAAAATTGCTCTGGGCTTTTGGAAACTATAGCCGCTTTATCCGTCCGGGTGCGGTTCGGCTGGGTGTTCAGGCATTTGACGCGGCAGGAAAACTTATTGCCGGTGGCGATACAGACCAGACAGCCTTGATGATTTCTGCTTACCGGAATGTTGATAATACACCGGTGGTGGTGGTTATCAATTATGATGAAGAAAAGAAAGAGGTTGCTCTCGAATGGAAAGGATCCGATTCGGTTGCCTGGAAGCCGTATCGTACTTCGGATAAAAAAGGGGAGAATTTGTTCCCCGACCGCAAAGTGCTTCCGGGTAAAAGGATACAAGTTCCCGCACGTTCCGTAGTAACATTTGTTGGAGTTCCTTATTAATATATTAATATCTTATTCTATGAAACACAAACTTAGGTCTTTATTTTTTTTGACTGCTCTTTTATTCTCTTTTGCCCTTTCGGCTCAGACGGGTTCGGGTAATTCCGGAACTTTTGCGGCGGGCAACAAAACTTTTTTACTGAATGGAAAGCCTTTCGTTGTGAAAGCTGCCGAAATTCATTACACGCGTATACCTGCCGCATACTGGGAACATCGTATTGAAATGTGCAAGGCGTTGGGGATGAATACGATTTGTATTTATGCTTTTTGGAATATTCATGAACAGAAGCCGGGTGAATTCGATTTTAACGGTCAGAATGATATCGCACAGTTCTGCAGGCTTGCTCAGAAACACGGTATGTACATTATGTTGCGTCCGGGTCCTTATGTTTGCTCCGAGTGGGAGATGGGTGGACTTCCCTGGTGGTTGCTCAAAAAACAGGATATTCGCCTACGGTCGGATGATTCGTATTTTGTGGAACGTACCCGTCTGTTTATGAACGAAATTGGCAAACAACTGGCCGATTTGCAGATTACCCGGGGGGGTAATATTATTATGGTACAGGTTGAAAACGAATACGGTTCCTATGCCACGGACAAAAAATATATAGCCACAGTAAGGGATATGGTAAAGGGCGCCGGCTTTACGGATGTGCCTCTTTTCCAATGCGACTGGAGTTCAAACTTTCTGAATAACGGGTTGGATGATTTATTGTGGACAATCAATTTCGGTACGGGTGCGAATATCGACCAGCAGTTTGAAGGTCTTAAAAAAGCTCGTCCGGATTCTCCGCTTATGTGCAGTGAGTTTTGGTCGGGTTGGTTCGATCATTGGGGTCGTAAACACGAGACAAGGGACAAGGAAACAATGGTGACGGGTATGCGTGATATGCTGGACCGGAACATTTCTTTTAGTTTATATATGACTCACGGAGGAACTACCTTTGGACACTGGGGTGGAGCAAATAGTCCCTCTTATTCGGCTATGTGTAGTTCGTACGATTACGATGCACCTATCAGTGAAGCTGGTTGGGCAACCGATAAGTATTTTGCTGTTCGCGAATTATTAGGCAACTACCTGGCTCCGGGTGAAAAACTGGCTCCTGTGCCAGATGCGTTGCCGGTGATCGAGATTCCGGAGTTTACGTTGACTGAAGTGGCTCCTTTGTTCGAAAATTTACCGCAGCCGGTTGTTTCGGCGGATATCAAACCGATGGAAATGTTTGACCAGGGTTGGGGAACTATTCTCTATCGTACGGTATTGCCGGCAGTTGGAACGGCTACTTCTTTGGTGATTACAGAGGTGCACGACTGGGCACAGGTATTTGTTGATGGTAAAAAAATTGCTACGCTGGATCGTCGCAGGGGTGAAAATATGGTGAAGCTTCCTGTACTTCCCGCAGGTTCGCGTTTGGATATTTTGGTTGAGGCTATGGGACGTGTCAATTTTGATAAGGCTATTCACGATCGCAAGGGCATCACCGAAAAGGTGGAACTGGTTCGCGAAGGAGCTTCAGTTGGCCTTTCGGGCTGGGAAGTATTCAGTTTCCCGGTTGATTATGCTTTTGCCAAATCGAAATCGTTCCAGAAGGCTGATAAGTTGCAGGGGCCTGCCTATTACCGGGCTACTTTTACGTTGGATGCTCCGGGAGATGTATTTCTTGATATGCAAACATGGGGAAAGGGAATGGTTTGGGTGAACGGCGTTTCTCTGGGACGTTTCTGGGAAATTGGTCCGCAGCAGACGCTCTTTATGCCTGGTTGCTGGTTAAAGAAAGGCGAAAACGAGATCGTGGTTCTGGATCTGAAGGGACCTTCCAAAGCTTCCATTAAAGGGATTACTAAACCTATTCTGGATGTATTGCGTGAAGAAGCTCCAATGACGCACCGTCGTGAGGGGCAGGTACTGAACCTTGCTGCAGAAAAACCTCTTTTCAAGGGTTTATTTACGCCGGGCAACGGATGGAAAGAAGTTCCTTTCGGTAAAGCAGTTAAGGCTCGTTACTTCTGTCTGGAATCTCTTGGAGCACAGGATGGAAAGAAAGACGCCGCCATCGCCGAGTTATATCTGACAGATGCCAAAGGAAAGCCACTGTCCCGCGAGTTGTGGAAGATAGTATATGCCGACAGCGAAGAAACAGCTTCCGGCAATCATACCGCTGATAAGATATTTGATTTGCAGGAATCTACCTACTGGCATACTTCGCGAAAAGGAAATACGTCTTATCCCCATCAGATCGTAATTGATTTGGGTAAAGAGGAGGTTGTTACCGGTATCCGTGTACTTCCAAGGGCTGAATCAGGAGCTCCGGGTATGATCAAAGATTTTAAAGTTTACGGGTTATCTAAATTATCTTTAGGTCTCTGACCAGTCCGGGACTCCGTACGGAAAAGTACGGAGTCCCGGTTTTTTCATCCTATAGTATTAGCCGGCTAACACTATAGGATTAATTTAGTAAGTTGAAAAGATACAAACAAAA
>JAGPJL010000068.1 GCA_018054455.1 Parabacteroides sp. | reverse complement strand
TTGAAAGCGGCTGATGGTGAAGAGGGGTTGGCTATTGCTTTGAAAGAAATTCCAGATATGATTGTAAGCGATGTTATGATGCCTAAAATGGATGGTGTTACGATGTCTAAATCCCTGAAAGCAGATATTCGTACCTCACACATTCCGATCATTCTGCTAACAGCAAAAACTGGAGAAGAGAGTAAGTTGGAGGGATTGCTAGCCGGAGTGGATGATTATATTACAAAACCGTTCAATCTTGAAATACTGAGGGTTAAAATTCACAATATTATTGAAGGACGGAAAACTATCCAGTCGATGTTTAAACAACACATAAAGATAGAGCCTTCAAAGATTACGGTAAGTTCGCTGGATGATAAGTTGATAAAGAAAGCGCTTGAATATACAGAAGCTAATATTTCCAATCCAGATTTCTCTGTAGAGGAATTAAGTCGTGAATTGGGAATGAGCAGGGTTCATTTGTACAAAAAGCTGTTGTCCATTACGGGTAAAACTCCAATCGAGTTTATTCGCGTAATTAGGCTAAAGAGAGCAGCCCAGTTGTTGGAAGAGAGTCAGCTTTCCGTTTCTGAAATTGCCTATGAAGTTGGTTTTAATAATCCCAAGTATTTTAGAAAGTATTTTAAGGACGAATTTGATCTTCTGCCTTCACAGTACGGCAACCGAAAAGGTAAGGCTGAAGAGTGATTTTACATTTAATACACAATCTTGAAACAAAGGATTCCCTTGGAATAACAAACTGACCTTTTTGCTTTAACATCATGCTACATGGATGTATAAGGTTAGTTATATCTTTGCATCAGTCATTTTAACAGAATGACTGATGCAATTTTTTTTTTTCACTTTAAACTTTAAATTTAGTACAATGTTTAAAAAGTTACTTTGTTCGGCTTTTTTATTCTTTTCTTTCTTTTCGTGCAGCCCGTCTTACGAAAAGCTACAGGATGGGGTTGTTATTCACCTCAATAATACAGGAGAAGGTACCGCGAAACATCTTAAACTTTCAGTGATAAATGATAATGTAATTCATGTTTCGGCTACAGCTGCAGATACCTTCTCGACAGCCAATAGCCTTGTTGTAGCAGAATCGCCCGCATTTACTTCATGGAAAATGAAAGAGGATCAAGGAAAAGTGGTGATTGAAACAGCTGCTATGAAAGCTTATGCTGACATAAAAACCGGTGAAGTTGTTTTTAAAGACTTAAAAGGAAACACGATTCTACAAGAAAATAAAGGTGGAGGCAAATCGTTTTCAGCTATCGAAATAGAAGGAACTAAAGGATATTCCATACGTCAGGTGTTTGAATCGCCAGACGATGAAGCTTTTTACGGACTTGGACAGCATCAGGCCGACGAATTCAATTACAAAGGGAAAAACGAAGTTCTCTTTCAATACAATACCAAAGTTTCTATTCCGGTTGTTTTAAGTAATAAAAACTATGGCATATTCTGGGACAACTATTCTGTTACAAAGTTTGGCGATCCGAGAGACTATGCCCAACTATCACAGTTTAAATTATTTGATAAGAATGGAAAAGAAGGTGGTTTAACAGCTACTTACTATGTAAATTCTGATACGAGCAAAGTGTTTGTTACGCGTGAAGAAAATACAATTGATTACGAAAACCTTACTACTGTAAAAAACTTCCCCGCAGACTTTCCTTTTTATAATTCAAAAATTACCTGGGAAGGCGAAATGCAATCCAATGAATCTGGTATTCATCGTTTTCTGCTTTATTATGCAGGTTATACAAAGATATGGATTGATGGGAAGCTGATGGCCGAAAAATGGCGTACTGCCTGGAATCCTTCTGTTGCCAAGTTCGGTGTAGAAATGGAAGCTGGAAAAAAACATCAGGTAAAACTGGAATGGTTTCCTGATGGTGGTGTATCTTACATAGGTTTAAAGTTTCTTTCACCTGTAGACCCTGTAGAGCAGAATAAGCTTTCTTTAAGCTCCGAGATTGGGGATCAGATAGACTACTATTTCATTAAGGGCGACTCGATGGATGATGTAATGAAAGGATATCGTGGAATAGCAGGAAAAGCTCAGGTAATGCCTAAATGGGCTATGGGATTCTGGCAAAGCCGTGAGCGTTACAAGACCCAGGACGAATTACTTGATGCACTGAAAGAATTCAGACGTAGAGAAATTCCAGTAGATAATATGGTAGTTGACTGGTTTTATTGGCCCGAAAATGCCTGGGGTAGTCATGAGTTTGATCCGGTACGTTATCCTGATCCAAAAGGACTTGTTGATGAAGCTCATAAATTAAATGCCAAAGTAATGATTTCCGTTTGGCCTAAATTCTATGAATCTACCGAACATTACAAAGAATTTGACAAGAAAGGTTGGATGTACCAACGCGCTACAAAAGATAGTATTAAGGACTGGGTTGGTAAAGGATATGTTGGTTCGTTTTATGACGCATATAATGAAGATGCCCGTAATTTGTTTTGGAATCAGATGAAAGAACATCTCTATCCAAAAGGATTTGACGCTTGGTGGATGGATGCTTCGGAACCAGATATTTTATCTAATGCCAGTATTGAATATAGAAAAGAGTTGATGACTCCCACTGCAATGGGACCTTCTGCCAAGTATTTTAATACCTATGCGTTGATGAACGCCATGGCAATATATAAAGGGCAGCGGTCTGCTGATAACGACAAGCGGGTATTTTTGTTAACACGTTCAGGCTTTGCAGGTCTTCAGAAATATGGTGCTGCAACATGGAGTGGAGATATTGGCACTTGCTGGGAAGATTTTAAGGCGCAGATTTCTGCCGGATTAAATCACTCTATGTCGGGAAATCCTTACTGGACCATGGATATTGGAGGTTTCAGCGTACAAAAACGTTTTGAAACGGCTAAAGAAGGTTCCGAAGATATGAAAGAGTGGCGTGAACTGAATAGTCGTTGGACACAATTTGGGGCTTTCGCTCCTTTGTTCCGTACGCATGGACAGTTTCCTTATCGCGAAGTATTTAACTTGGCTCCGCAGTCCGATCCTGCTTATAAAAGTATTGTTTATTATGACAAGTTGAGATATCGTTTGATGCCCTACATTTATACATTGGCAGGAGAAGTTTTCTTGAATGATTATACCATCATGCGGCCAATGGTAATGGATTTTGCTTATGACGCAGCTGTAAACAACCTTGGCGACCAGTATATGTTTGGCCCTAGTTTGATGGTATGTCCGGTATATACATATAAAGCAAGGACTCGCGACGTATACTTTCCGAAAAATACGGGTTGGTACGATTTCTATACGGGCTCTTATACTGAAGGCGGAAATATGCAGACTGTGAATGCTCCTTACGAACGTATGCCATTGTTTGTAAAAGCCGGGTCGATCGTTCCTGTTGGAGAAGAGCTGCAATATGCTTCCGAAAAACCAGCCGCTCCTATAACATTGTATATTTATACCGGTAAGGATGCCTCATTTACACTATACGAAGATGAAGGTACAAATTACAATTACGAAAAAGGAAAGTATTCAACTATTTCGTTTACCTATAATGAAGCGAAAAAAGAAGTTACTATTGGAGAAAGAAAAGGTGATTTCGCCGGCATGGTAAAAGAACGAACATTCCATGTCGTATTTATCGGAAAAGAAAAAACAAAAGGTTTCGATTCAAACCCTGTTCCGGATGCTACGGTATCTTATAAGGGAGCCGCGTTGAAAGTAAATAAATAAATTATATATCACTACTGAATGTTTAATAAGGTTTAGGTTAACAAATTTTAGAGTAAACACTAATGTTCGGCTGCAGTCTAAGTGATTTAGATTGCAGCTTTTTTATTTTAATTAGCCTATGTAATCGTAAATTTATAGGCCAAATAGTAAGCATACAAAGCACTCTCAATTTTGTTTCACTCCATTTTCTTTATACCTTTACGCGAATTTAATTTGTGGCTGATTGTACGAAATATTTAGATAATGAAAATAGAAGAAAATTACTCTTTAGAGAAGCATAATACATTTCATTTAAATGTGAAAACCCGTTGGTTTATGGAGTATAGCACTGAAGAAGAGTTATCTCGGATCCTTCATGACGAATACGTTTCCTCTTTCGAGAAGGTTCATATAGGTGCCGGAAGTAACCTGTTATTTCTGAACGATTACAGTGGAGTTGTTTTACATTCGGCAATTAAGGGTATCGATGTAGATAAAGAGAACGATAAATATGTCTTTCTTCGGGTAGGGGCCGGGGTTGTTTGGGATGATCTGGTTGCATATGCAGTAGATAAAGGTCTGGGTGGAATCGAGAACCTTTCGTTGATTCCCGGAGAAGTAGGTGCTGCGGCTATACAGAATATCGGAGCTTACGGAGCAGAAATTAAAGATGTAATCGAATCTGTGGAGGCTTTTGAGATTGCTACGGGGAATAAACGCATTTTTACATTAGATGAATGTGCTTACGGATATAGATCAAGCATCTTTAAGAAAGAGCTTGTCGATAAATATATTGTAACGTACCTGACGATACGACTTTCTAAAGAACCTCAATTTTCAATTGACTACAAGGATTTAAAAGAGGAACTTTCGAAATATAGTATTGTAAATCTCTCATCAGTAAGGCAGGCCGTTATTGACGTTCGTACACGGAAATTGCCAGATACTGAAGTTTTGGGAAATGCAGGAAGCTTTTTTATGAATCCGACAATCTCAGAGAATCACTATGAGAGTTTAAAAAATGAATATCCTTTGATTCCGTCTTATGCCTTGCCCGATGGTAGAGTAAAAATACCTGCCGCCTGGTTGATTGAACAATGTGGATTTAAAGGGAAAGCATATGGACAGGCTGCTGTTTATGAACATCAGGCGTTGGTTTTGGTTAATTTGGGAGGAGCTGTTGGATCCGAAATAGCTTTATTGGCAGAAGCGATTCGCGAAACAGTAGCTCAACGTTTTGGAATACAGATAGAACCCGAAGTGAAATATATTGGTTGAGAAGATGAAAGTAACGTTTTTAGGAACAGGAACTTCTACGGGTAACCCCGAAATTGGTTGTAATTGTGAGGTCTGTACAAGCAAAGATCCGCGTGATTGGCGTTTAAGGGCATCTGTACTCGTGGAAACAGATGGTAAACGTTTGCTTATTGATTGTGGTCCCGATTTCAGGATGCAGATGCTGACTCATTCAATTACGAAACTAGATGGGGTTCTGGTTACTCATGAACATTATGATCACGTAGGAGGGTTGGATGATCTTCGTCCGTTTTGCCGTGATAAAGGCGTAGATATTTATGCCGAAGATAATGTGGCTGAAGCAATTGTTACGCGCATGCCGTATGCATTCCGGGAATTTAAATATCCGGGAGTTCCTAATCTTGAATTAATAAGGATTACCGAAAATCCTTTTGATGCTGCAGGAGTGTGGGTAATTCCTATTCGGGTGATGCATGGTAAATTGCCCATTTTAGGTTTTCGAATAGGCGGTTTTGCATATTTAACCGACTTAAAATATATTTCCGACGAGGAAGTGATGAAATTACAGGGGCTGGATGTGTTGGTAATTGACGCGTTACGAAAAGGACATCATCCATCTCACGAAGGACTTGAGGATGCCTTAGAAAACATAAAACGTATTAATCCGAAAAAGGCATACCTGATACATATGAGTCACAGGATTGGTTTGCATGAAAAAATTGAGAAAGAATTACCAACAAATGTGTATTACGCATACGACGGACTAGTAATCAATTGCTGATCGAGTCTGTTTGATACAAACATGTTGTGTAATAGATCTGGTCGTTATCCTTGTCGAATTGTAGCATGAAATTATGTTGCGGGAAAAAACTCTTGAGCCTAAGCTGCAGAGTGTCTGCCAAAAGAGGATAGATACTATCAAATGAGGCATGGTAAGGAATTCGGGTGAAAGTACAAAGCTTGTTTTCGCTTACATAAATATCTGCATATATCCAGCCGTTCCCAAGATTTACCTGTGTTGAATCATTTATTTGCGTATATACGTTTAATCTTTCAGCAGGAATAATAATATTCAGCGGAGCACTGCGATCCAGTAATTTTCGCTGATCCGAAATACTTTCAGGAAGAGAAAACTTTCCACCAGATTGCTGAATCGCAACATATTCCAATAATTTTTTACTGAAGCTTGCTGCCCAAACGCCGTTATTATAGTATGTAACAAAAAAACGATTTCCGGGAATGGCATAAAAAGTATATTCTGCTCCATCCACTACGATGCGTTGCGGATCGTAACTGTTGAAATAGGGGTGAAGTACTTTGAATGCAATTTCGTCGGCTTGTTCCATTGTTGCTTTGGCATACAATACTTCTCCCTGCGCATGATAGGATATTAAATAAAAAGGAATTACACCTTTATCCAGTACAGAAAGAAACACCTGAGGTATGTAAGGAGTAAATAAGTCTTGTTTATTGTTATCCGAAAGAATAATTTTGGTGAGTAGCGAAGGCCGGTTAATACAAATTAGTGCATTCGGATTAGGTGCAATGATCGTATACAAGTCACCCTGTATGGTTACTTTCTTTTCGTCGATGGAAAAGAAAAAGAACCAGACCGCCAAAATTGCTACGGCTACAGAAATCAGAGCAATTATTATCTCTTTACGGTATTCTTTCATGTATACTGAATATACTAGCAAATGTAACTAATTATCTGGTAATGTAATATAGTTAATAGAAAAAAAGACAGGCAGACAATTTACATTGTAGTAACAATGAATCAGCTACAAAAGCACCGTGGGAGAAAGGTATGAAGTATAGCGTAGTTTGTTAGTACTTATGGTCCAAAAAGTATATACTTTTTGCCTTGAAAGATATATCTTTTAAGATCGAAAGATATATCTTTATTCATCCAATCCTATAAGAACTGGAAAACGGCCAGGATCTGCTATTTCTTTGAAAAGAAATATTTACACCATTGTTTTATTCCACATTCATCACACTTGGGCTTACGGGCCAGACATACGTATCTTCCGTGTAAAATTAGCCAGTGATGAGCTTTGGGAATTAGGTTTTCCGGTATATGCTTTACTAATTCACGTTCGGTTTCAAGAGGAGTTTTACTGTTTAGGGTAAGCCCAATGCGGTTAGAAACTCTGAATACATGAGTATCTACGGCCATAGCCGGCTTATTAAAGATGACCGAAGCTATTACATTGGCAGTCTTTCGGCCTACACCTGGCAGCTTCTGAAGTTCATCAACGTCTGAAGGAACATTTCCATTAAACTCTGACATTAATTTCTGCGCCATACCCACAAGGTGTTTAGACTTATTGTTTGGATATGATACGCTGCGGATATACTCGAAAACAACTTCGGAGGTGGTTGCTGCTAAAACTTCGGGAGTTGGAAAAGCTTCAAAAAGGGCAGGAGTAATTTGGTTTACTCTTTTGTCTGTACATTGTGCGGAAAGAATTACAGCTATAAGTAACTGATACGGATCTTTGTAATGCAACTCAGATTCCGCTACCGGCATATTAATACTGAACCAGTCTATTATTCCCTTATAACGTTCTTCTTTTCGCATGCTTAATTATTAAAATAACCTCATTGTTTACCCGTGTGTTTCCCCCGGGGGGGTTAATCCCGGGGGTGGTAAAAAATGATTAGGTTATCAACTTAATTGGCTGACTCAAACTGTTTCAGAAAACGTACATCGTTTTCCGAAAACATACGCAAGTCTTTAACTTGGTATTTCAAATTTGTGATACGCTCGATACCCATACCGAGTGCATATCCGGAATATACTTTACTATCAATTCCACAATTTTCAAGAACATTAGGATCCACCATACCACATCCTAATATTTCTACCCAACCTGTGTGCTTGCAGAACTGGCAACCTTTTCCTCCACACAAATTGCAGGAAATGTCCATCTCTGCAGATGGTTCAGTAAATGGGAAATAGGACGGACGTAAACGGATCTTAGTATCAGGACCAAACATTTCTTTAGCAAAAAACAGCAAAGCTTGTTTTAAATCTGCAAATGAAACATTTTTATCCACATATAAAGCCTCTACCTGATGGAAGAAGCAATGTGCGCGATACGAAATGGCTTCATTGCGGTAAACCCGTCCCGGACAAATAATCCGGATTGGAGGTTCCTGATTTTCCATTACACGTGTCTGTACTGATGAAGTATGAGTTCTCAACAGAACATCAGGATTATGCTGAATGAAAAAAGTGTCTTGCATGTCTCTGGCAGGATGATCTTCTGCAAAGTTAAGCGAAGAAAATACATGCCAGTCATCTTCAATTTCAGGACCTTCAGCAATGCTAAAGCCTAATCGTCCGAAGATATCACATATTTCTTTCTTTACAATGGAAAGAGGATGACGGGTCCCAAGTTCTATCGGATAAGCCGTACGCGTAAGATCAATAGTATCATCTGTTGTCTGAATGCTATCGAAAGCTTCTTTCAAATCATTGATTTTCTGTTGTGCAGTTTCTTTCAGTTCATTTAAGTACTGACCAACTTCACGTTTCTGATCTGATGCAACATTGCGAAAATCATTAAAAAGGAGTGATACTTCACCCTTCTTACTGAGGTATTTAATTCGTAAAGTTTCCAGTTCTTCGGCGTTAGCCGCTTTCATATTCTCTACTTCCTGAAGCAGAGTTTTAATCTTATCGATCATTGCAAATCTCTTTTATTTTACAGCATGCAAAGTTAACCTTTCTTTTGATACACGCAATGTTAATAAAATATTATTCTGATTTACATCCGAGAAAATTATAGTTTTTCTTTTTTACTCAAAAATATAGAACTAATTCTCTGGCGTAAATCAAACAATTATCTACATTTGTAAATGTTAATCTAAATCGGAATTGATATGAAAAGGAATGCGCTGTTACATCAGCTAATCACTCATGACGATGTTTTCGACTTTATAGTAATTGGAGGTGGCGCAACAGGTCTGGGTGTTGCCTTAGATGCAGTAACCCGTGGAGCGAGTGTCGCTTTGTTCGAACAAGACGATTTTACGAAAGGAACTTCCAGCCGAAGCACTAAATTAGTTCATGGTGGCGTTCGTTATTTAGCTCAAGGGGATCTTTCATTGGTTTTGGAGGCTTTACGCGAAAGAGGTTTACTAAGGAAAAATGCCCCTCATCTTGTCAAAAATCAAACTTTTTTAATTCCGTGTTACAGGTGGTGGGAAGGTGCCTTTTATACCATTGGACTCATATTATATGATTTAATGGCTGCAAACTTAGGTCTTGGCCGGTCTTTTTGCATAGGGCCGAAGCGCGCTGTAAAAACAATTCCGATGTTACGTAAAAAAGGTATGAAAGCAGGCGTTATATATCATGATGGTCAGTTCGATGATTCACGATTGGCTGTAAACATAGCCCAGACCGCTGTAGAAGCGGGTGCTTGTTTGCTTAATTACATGAAGGTAACAGAATTGATTAAGCAGGATGGGAAGGTTTGCGGTGTAAAAGTGATGGATATGGAATCCGGTTTGAGTCATATCGTCAGATCGAAAACGATAATAAATGCTACAGGCGTTTTTGCCGACGATATCTTGCAAATGGATGAACCAGGTAAAAAGCCTACTGTACAACCTAGTCAGGGAGTTCATTTAGTATTAGATTCTTCTTTCCTTCAAAGTAACTGCGCTATAATGATACCTAAAACAGCCGATGGCAGAGTACTCTTTGCAGTTCCATGGCATGATAAGATAGTGGTTGGAACAACAGATACGGTGATGAAGCATGCGGCATTAGAGCCAGTCGCATTGGAAGAGGAAATTGATTTTATTCTTTCAACGGCAGGGCAGTATTTAACCAGACCTCCACAGCGAAAAGATGTTTTGTCTGTTTTTGCGGGACTCAGACCTTTGGCTGCGCCGCGTAGTCACGATAAAAAAACAAAAGAAATTTCAAGGAGTCATAAACTGATTGTAGAAAAATCAGGCTTGATAACAATTATAGGCGGCAAATGGACTACATATCGTAAAATGGCTCAAGATACGATCGATCTTGCCTATACCAAAATGCATGTGAAGGTGCCGGAATGTGTAACCGAATCTTATTCCATCCATGGTAGTAAAGCAAATCCCGACTATAATGATCCATTGTATGTGTATGGATCCGATGCCGAAGAAATACGCTCGCTTATTGCTTCTTCTCCGGCTATGGGAGAAAAGCTTCACCCGGATTATGCCTATACGGCAGGCGAAGTTATATGGATAGTCCGAAATGAAATGGCGCTTTCGTTGGAGGATGTGCTTGCCAGGAGACTACGTATCTTGTTTTTAGATGCTTATGCAGCAATAGCGATGGCACCTCGGACTGCCCAATTGATTGCTTCAGAACGAGATAAAGATCAGGATTGGATTAATAACCAGATTGAGCTTTTCAACTCTTTGGCTTCCAATTATATTTTGAAATAATTTATATAATAATTGATATATAAAAACTTGTTAACAAAATACATTTATGAACTTTAAAAATAAATATGTTCTGGCTATTGATCAAGGTACAACAAGCTCGCGTGCTATTATTTTTAATCATCAGGGGGAGATTGTAACCATCTCACAAAAAGATTTCCAGCAATACTTTCCTAAACCAGGTTGGGTCGAACATGATCCCAACGAAATTTGGTATTCGCAAAGCTCTGTTATAAAGGAAGCAATGGCTAAAGCAGATCTTACTGATAAGAATATTGCTTGTATTGGAATTACAAACCAACGGGAAACAACTGTTGTATGGGATAGAGAAACCGGTTTCCCTGTTTATAATGCAATTGTATGGCAGGATAGACGTACTGCGGATTTTTGTGAAGAGCTCAAGTCAAAAGGCTACGCGGAACTAATTCAGGAAAAAACAGGGTTAATTATAGATGCATACTTTTCTGCAACTAAAATAAAATGGATTTTAGAAAACGTAAAAGGAATAAGAGAGCGTGCAGAAAGAGGCGAGCTTTGCTTTGGAACTATTGATTCCTGGCTTATATGGAAGCTTTCAAAGGGAGAAAAACACCTCACGGATGTTAGTAATGCTTCACGTACCATGTTGTTTAATATTCATACACTTACCTGGGACAAGGAGTTACTTGCTATTTTCTCAATTCCAGAATCAATGCTTCCGGAAGTAAAATCCAGCAGCGAGATTTATTGCGAAACAAAAAGTCCGCTTTTCCCATCTGGAATACCTGTTGCAGGAATTGCCGGCGATCAGCAAGCGGCCCTTTTCGGACAACTTTGTCTGGAGGAAGGAATGACAAAAACTACCTATGGTACAGGATGTTTTATGGTTATGAATACAGGAAAGAAGCCTGTTAAATCGCATAATAATTTACTTACCACCATTGCCTGGAAGATAGGCGATGATGTAACGTACGCACTCGAAGGAAGTGTTTTTGTTGGAGGAGCAGTTGTCCAGTGGTTACGTGATGGTATTGGCTTGGTATCAAGTGCGTCGGCAACGGAGCAAATGGCAGATTCGGTCCCGGATAATGGCGGAGTATTTTTTGTGCCTGCTTTAACTGGTTTAGGTGCCCCTTATTGGGATCAGTATGCACGTGGTGCAATTTTAGGTATTACGCGGGGAACTACCGCAGCACACATTACCCGTGCAGCTCTTGAAGGAATTACATACCAGGTATACGATGTGCTAAATTCGATGGAAAATGATATTAACTCGAAGTTGAAGGAAATTCGTGTAGATGGAGGAGCTGTAGCAAATAATTTTCTGATGCAATTTCAGGCAGACATTTGCCGTTGTCCGGTGGTTCGGCCAAAGGTACTGGAAACAACAGCCTTGGGTGTTGCCTATTTAGCCGGACTTGCTGTTGGATATTGGAAAGATATGTCAGACTTGAAAGAGCAGTGGTGTGTGGATAAAATTTTTACATTTAAAATGAAAGAAGAAAAATCCGAACACTTGCTTCTACAATGGCATAAGGCTGTAGGGCGTTCCCTTCAGTGGGCAGAGTAATAATATAATAATTAAAAAAATATGAGTCCGTTTTTAGCAGAGTTGATAGGAACAGCATTCCTGATTTTGATGGGAGGAGGAGTGGTCGCTAATGCTGTATTAGAAAAAACGAAAGGAAATAATGCTGGTTGGATGGCAATTACAACAGCGTGGGCTATGGGTGTTTTTATCGGTGTTGTAGTAGCCGGACCGTATAGTGGGGCGCACTTGAATCCTGCAATTACAATTGGATTGGCAGTTGCTGGTTCTTTTCCATGGGGAAGTGTTTTTTCTTACATAGCAGCACAGTTACTGGGTGCTGCCATGGGGGCATTTCTGGTTTGGGTAATTTACAAAGATCATTTCGACCAAACGGAGAACAAAATATCCAAGTTGGGTGTTTTTTGTACGGTGCCGGAAATACGCCATCCTTTGATAAACTTTACAACTGAAGTAATCGGAACTTTTGTCTTGATGTTTGTTGTATTCTATATTACCAAAGGGGAGGCGCAAATGCTAAATGATAAAGTTGTAATTCCTGTAGGATTGGGTTCCGTAGGGGCTATACCTGTTTCTTTTACTGTTTGGGTGATTGGCCTTTCCCTTGGTGGCACTACAGGATATGCAATAAATCCAGCAAGAGACCTTGCGCCCCGGTTTATGCATGCGATATTGCCAATTAAAGATAAAGGATCAAGCCAATGGTCTTATTCGTGGATTCCAATTGCAGGTCCGCTGGTGGGAGCAATACTTGCCGCGTTGCTTTACCTGCTTTTGCATAATTAATGTTTGAAAGTTACAATTTGCTAATTATTAAAATATTATTCATTGAATAGAAGAACAGAAGTTACTTCTATTCAATGTATTCAATCAATTAAACGTTATGATAAACAAAGAGCTCATTAATCCTCAAAGCATTGTGATTGTTGGAGGATCAAATAATGTTCACAAACCCGGCGGCCGTTTGGTTCGCAATTTGCTGGATGGTAAATACAAAGGCGAATTATATGTGGTTAATGCCAAAGAAACAGATGTACAGGGAATAAAATCATATGCTAATGTCCGCGAAATTCCTGATGCCGAACTGGCTATTATTTCTATACCGGGACATGCTTGCCCCGAAGTTGTGGAAGTGCTTGCGAAGCAAAAAAATGTACGGGCATTTATAATTATATCCGCTGGCTTTGGTGAAGAAACGATTGAAGGGGGGATTCTTGAAGACCAAATTCTGAAGATTATCAACGAATCCGGAGCTTCCTTGATCGGCCCGAATTGTATTGGAATAATGAATGTGAATTACCATGGGGTATTTACTCAACCCATACCTGAGTTTCATCAAGATGGGGTCGATTTTATTTCCAGCTCGGGAGGTACTGCTCTGTTTATAATGGAGTCTGCGCTTACTAAAGGACTAAGATTTTCATCGGTATGGTCGGTCGGGAACTCAAAACAAAATGGGGTAGAGGATGTGCTGGAATATATGGACCGGAACTTTAACCCTGTTACGGATTCAAAGATAAAGATGCTTTATATAGAGAGCATAAAGCAACCGGATAAATTGCTTTATCACGCTTCTTCTTTAATAAGAAAAGGATGTAAAATTGCAGCAATCAAAGCTGGTAGCACTGATTCAGGAAAACGGGCAGCATCGTCTCATACAGGAGCCATTGCCAGTTCGGATTCTGCTGTAGAAGCTTTATTCAGGAAAGCGGGAATTGTACGTTGTTTCAGCAGGGAAGAACTAACAACTGTTGCAAGTATCTTTACCCTTAAAGAAGTAAAAGGGAAAAATTGCGCGATCATTACACACGCAGGAGGACCAGCGGTGATGTTGGCCGATGCTCTTTCGAAAGGGCATTTGAATGTGCCTAATCTGGAAGGTCCTGTAGCGGAAGAATTAAAATCTAAGTTATACCCCGGTGCTGCCGTAGGAAATCCGATCGACATAATCGGAACAGGTACACCGGAACACTTGGCAACAGTTATAGATTACTGCGAAAATAAATTCGAAGAAATCGACTTGATGATGGTTATTTTTGGTAGTCCGGGGGTTGTAAATGTATATGATGCCTACGAGGTGCTACATAAAAAGATGGAAAAATGCAATAAACCTATTTTTCCTATACTTCCCTCCATTGTAACAGCCAGTCCGGAAGTTCGTAGCTTTGTAAAAAAAGGTCATGTTAATTTCTCTGATGAAGTAACACTTGGTACGGCATTATCCAGAGTTATTAATACACCCAAACCTGCAAGTACAGACATTCAGTTGTACGGGGTAGATGTACCTGCAGTACGCCGAATCATCGATCAACTTCCGTCCGAGGGATATCTTAATCCTGCTCAGGTACGCACATTGTTAGGTGCAGCCAATATTCCTATGGTAGCAGAGTTTACGTCGGATAACAAAGAAGAGATTCTCGAATTTGCCAAAAAAGTGAAATATCCTGTTGTAGCCAAAGTCGTTGGACCAGTACATAAAAGTGATATTGGTGGTGTGGCTTTGAATATAAAATATGAAGAGCATCTTTTATTCGAATTCGAACGCATGATGCGATTGCCCGATGTTACATCAATCATGGTACAACCCATGCTAAAGGGTCAGGAGTTGTTCTTAGGTGCTAAGTATGAAGAAAAATTTGGTCACGTTGTTTTATGTGGTTTGGGAGGTATTTTTGTTGAAGTACTGCAGGACGTATCTTATGGATTATCCCCATTATCATACGATGAAGCCTATTCGATGATTCGTTCTCTGCGAGGTTATCCAATAATAAAGGGGACGCGTGGACAAAAGGGAATTGACGAAAATCAGTATGCGGATATTATAGTACGACTTTCCACTCTTCTCCGTTTTGCTACAGAGATTAAAGAAATAGACATCAATCCGCTTTTGGCTACAGATAAAGGTCTATTTGCTGTAGATGCCAGAATCCGAATTGAAAAGTAACTAAATTAAAAAGGCTGTTGTATTTATTACAACAGCCTTTTTAATTTAGTTACTTGCTTTATCATTAATCGGTAAGATAAACCAAAAGGTCGATCCTTTTCCCAAAACAGATTCAACACCGATTGTTCCTCCCAGTTTTAGAATAATAGACTTCGAGATGGATAATCCTAATCCATTCCCTTGGCTAAAAGAGTCGAATTTTGAAAAGCGGTCAAAGACTTTTGGTATATTTTCTTCAGCAATGCCTTTCCCTGTATCAGTAACATAGAAATATAAACCTTCCTCTTTCTGATTGCATCCAAGACGGATACTTCCTTTTTGCGTGAATTTAATCGCATTATTTAAAAAGTTAGTAATAACCTGCGAAAGACGGTTCTTTTCCGAGATAATTGAGAATTTGCATTCGGGAGTATCCAGAATAATGCGAACATCATCTTTCACCCGCATGGAATACATCTGCATCAAATTGTTTAATAATTCGAATACATCAACTCTTCCCATGTTTAATTCCAACTTTCCTGCTTCAATTTTGGATAGATCAAGAATGTCATTTATCAGTTGCAATAAAAGATCGTTATTGGTTTCAATAACTTTTATATAATCTTGTATCTCTTCTGTACTTTCAGCATAAGCAATTAAATTTGAGAAACCAACAATCGCATTAAGAGGAGTCCGTATTTCGTGGCTCATATTTGCGAGAAAAGCAGACTTCAAACGGTCTGATTCTTCTGCTTTAACAATAGCTTCTTTTAGAATCATCTCGTTACACATCAGTTCTTTTGTCACCTTGTCTTTTTCTTTAATTAACTGCGATGTAATAATTAATTGCTTTTTGTATTTAGACATGAACTTATATAACACATATAAAACCAATAACAAAATAAGTACCAATGTGCCTAATGAGTATACAATAAGTGTTCTGTTTGCTTGAAAAAAAGTAGGTTTTGGATTAATTATATTTATATCGTCAGGGATATTCTTGTGCGAAATTTTCCATTTATCAAGAAACTGAGTATCAATCTTTCCTTTTGTTTTTACGATCTGAGGAGGTAGAGAGCGAACAGAATCCTTTATCAGATCTAAAGCCATGCCAGCAACTACGTATCCCTGATCGTACCCTCTTGTCAAATAACCTGCTATTTGTCCTTTATTCAGACCCCAGTCAACGACTGTGAAAATTGGGACCGCAGCAGCTCCGGAGAAGAGTGGGAAATAGTCCGACGGACTTTTAAAATTCATTGAATTATCTCTGGACCAAAGTCCCCATATAACCAATGTGTTGTTCGACAGATTAGAAAGAAATTCAATCATATCGTCGACAGAGGTATCACTATGTCCAAAATATTTAATGACACACTGGTTGGCATAGGGCGCTAATTGTAATTTGGAAATTTCGCGGTGATGCGCCCCGGTAACTGAGTTATCTGTAACAATATATACGGTATCAGTAGCTGGAAATAATTTCTTTGCCATCAGAAATGTTTTGTCATAGCTATAAGATTTTACAGCAACCGATATATTGTCGAAATCGGAATGAATGGAAAAGTCAGGAACAGAGCATAATAAGACTGGTATTTTGTGAAAAATATCCGATTTTGATTTAAA
>JAGPJL010000067.1 GCA_018054455.1 Parabacteroides sp. | reverse complement strand
TATTGAAATTAGGATATACGGTGCACGGTATCAAACGTCGTGCTTCTATGTTTAATACGGATAGAATCGACCATTTGTATCAGGACCCGCACGTTGAAAACCGTAACTTGATCTTACATTATGGTGATCTTACGGATTCCATGAATATTACCCGTATCATCCAGGAGGTGCAGCCGGATGAGATTTATAACCTGGCGGCCATGAGTCACGTAAAGGTGAGTTTCGATACACCCGAATATACGGCCAATGCCGATGGATTGGGTACCTTGCGTATCCTTGAGGCAGTTCGCTTGCTGGGGCTGACCAACAAAACCCGTGTTTATCAGGCTTCAACTTCGGAGTTGTACGGGCTGGTGCAGGAAATTCCTCAAAAAGAAACTACCCCGTTTTATCCCCGTTCACCTTATGCGGTGGCAAAGATGTATGCGTACTGGATTACTGTAAACTACCGCGAAGCTTACAATATGCATGCCAGCAATGGTATCTTGTTTAACCATGAGTCGCCGTTACGTGGCGAAACTTTTGTTACCCGCAAGATTACCCGTGCGGTAAGCAAGATCGTTCTGGGAATGCAGCAGGAATTGTTCCTTGGTAACTTGTCGTCTCAGCGTGACTGGGGCCATGCAAAGGATTATGTGCGTGCCATGCATGCCATTCTGCAACAGGATAAGCCTTCGGATTATGTAATTGCCACAGGTGTTACAACCACCGTGCGCGATTTCGTTCGTTTGGCCTTTGGCGAAACCGGTTTAACAGTTACTTTCGAAGGTGAGGGCGTTGCCGAAAAGGGTGTGATTACGGCTATCGACGAAGCTCGTTTTGAAGCTGCTGTAGGCGAATCGTATCTTGCGGAGGCTAAGACATTGATTGGGAAAACAGTTGTGAGTGTGGATCCGGCTTATTTCCGTCCTACAGAAGTGGAGTTGCTTATTGGCGATCCTACCAAATCGAAGACTGTATTGGGATGGGAACCAAAATATGACCTGAAGGGATTGGTCGAAGATATGATGCGTAGCGATATCAAGGGAATGAAAAAGGATTCGTACCTGAAAGAAGGCGGATACCGTACGCTAAATTATTTTGAATAATGGATAAAAACGCAAAGATATATGTAGCGGGTCACCGTGGTTTGGTAGGTTCTGCCATATGGAACAACCTGCAGGCAAAAGGGTATACCAACCTGGTGGGGCGTACCCACAGAGAACTGAATCTGCTTGACGGGGCAGCGGTGAAATCTTTTTTTGATACAGAACAACCCGAGTATGTGATTCTGGCAGCCGCCAAAGTAGGAGGCATTATGGCCAACAGCGTATACAGAGCCGATTTTATTTACGACAATCTGCAGATTCAGCAGAACGTAATAGGAGAGAGTTATCGCCATGGTGTAAAGAAGTTGTTGTTTCTGGGAAGCACTTGCATTTATCCAAGAGATGCGGTTCAGCCAATGAAAGAGGATGCCCTGCTGACAGGCCCGCTGGAGTATACCAACGAACCCTATGCCATTGCCAAGATAGCCGGATTAAAGATGTGCGAAAGTTTCAATCTGCAGTACGGTACCAATTACATAGCTGTAATGCCAACCAACCTGTATGGACCGAATGATAATTTTGACCTGGAACGGAGTCATGTGCTGCCTGCCATGATCCGGAAGATTCATCTGGGGCACTGCCTTCTGCAGAACGACTGGGAAGCTATCCGGAAAGACTTTAATCGTCTGCCGGTAGAAGGTGTAACCGGAGATGCTTCAGAAACAGAAATACGTACTAAACTTTCCAAGTATGGGATTTATGATTCCTATGTGGAATTGTGGGGAACCGGCAAACCGCTACGCGAATTCCTTTGGAGTGAAGAAATGGCCGATGCTTCGGTCTATATTATGGAGAAGGTAGATTTTGCCGATCTGAAGGGTATAAGCCCTGAAGTGCGTAATTGCCATATTAATATTGGAACAGGGAAAGAGATAACTATCGGAGGTGTTGCCAATCTGATTGTGAAACGGGTTGGCTACAAAGGCGAGATTCGTTACAATACAGAGAAGCCAGATGGTACCATGCGCAAGCTGACCGACGTTTCCAAGCTTAACGCGCTGGGATGGCACCACCAAATAGAAATAGAAGAAGGCGTCGACAAGATGTATACCTGGTATACAAATTAATGTAACTCACTTTACAGAACTTTTAATATAACGTGCTTAGTTGATTGTAATTAATCAACTAAGTACGTTTTTTTATGGATAAATTTGATATCTAATTTATTGATACTTATTGTTTTTATATAGCTGAGTGTATATAGTTAAATTATTTCGAATGTTTGTGCGATTCACATATTTTATCTATTTTCGCCTTTTCAAAATAAATGCCAAAGCAGGGGATCACTAAATGATAAACTATTCATTCCATGACTGATCTTGCCGATCAATTATCTATCGATAATCTTTTTTGGAGAATTGTCACAAAAGATGACGAGAAGGCTTTCTGTTCTCTTTTTTATAACTTTTTCCCTTCATTGTGTGTGTTTGCCGGAAGATATATTGACAATAAAGAAGAATGCGAAGATATTGTTCAGGATACATTCTTTAAAATATGGCGCACAAGAAAATCGCTCGAAATTACCTCTTCAGCTCGAAATCTATTAGTCACCTCGGTTAAAAACAGCTGTATAGATTATCTGCGAAAAAAAGAAGTTGAACACACTTATATTGAACGCCAGGCAAAGAAAGAGTGGCTTATGTATCAGGATGATGTTTATTCGACGATGGAACTGGAAGAAATTATTTCTCGCGCCCTTTCTCAACTTCCGGAGAATCTACGACAAGTTTTTGAAATGAATCGCTTTGACGGTTTAACGTACGCACAGATTGCAGAGAAACAGAATATATCCGTAAAGACAGTAGAAGCATATATGAGTAAGTCCTTAAAAATGATGCGCACTGAGCTTAAAGACTATTTGCCGCTGATTTTACTTTTTTGTTGGTAATTAATACCAATGTTAATGTATAATAAAATTAAGAGTATAAATAGGGTAACACCATCCTCTTTTCGTCAAATCATATATTTAAAAGAAACACACTTTGGAAATAACGAAAGATCATATTATACCTTACCTTGAAGGATCACTACCTGCCGGGCTTGTTGCTGCATTTGAGCACTTGGCTGAAAGTTCTCCCGAGTTCAGAAAGGAGATTAAAGAAATACAATTTATTTGGAATGCTACCGAGAATTTGAAGAAGCAACGCTTGGTAGACACCAATGCTCATTGGAATAAGCTTGCAAGGAGAATGACGTTTCTCTCTTTCCGGCAAAAGCTTTGGAATGTTTCCCGTAATGCTGCAGCTATTCTTATTTTGCCTTTGTTACTGGTAACTATATACTTTATGAATGATTCTAATCCTAAAGAAGAAAGTCCCATCGAGCAGGTTGAATTACGAACAGCCTATGGATTAGTATCTAAAGTAATCCTTCCAGACGGTTCGGAGGTTTGGCTAAACTCAGGAACTAAAATTACCTATCCGGAAAGATTTACAGGGAAATATCGTACGGTTAAATTAGAAGGAGAGGCTTATTTTAAAGTTACATCCGATAAAACGAACCGTTTTGATGTGATTGTGCCCAACGGTATGACTGTGAGTGCTTACGGAACTGAATTTAATGTTTCTGCTTATGATGACGATGATAAGATAGAAGCCATTCTTGCTAAAGGAAATATCGATGTAAAAAAATACGATACAGAGAATGTGTTTTCATTAAAGGCCGGAGAACAAGCTGTCTTAAATAAAACAACCCGTGATATTGCTATTTCGGAGGCTAACATATATACAAAAACAGCCTGGAGAGAAGGGAAAATGGTATTCAGAAGAGCTGGTTTCGATGAAATCGTTCGAAAACTGTCTCGTCATTTCAATGTTTCTATCGAGTTGCAAGGTAAAACTTTACACGAATATGAATATTCTGCCACTTTCACAACGGAAACTTTACCAGAAGTTCTTCGTTTACTTGAAAAGTCAGCTCCTATCCGTTGTCAGATTTTAGAATCAGAAAAGAAGGCCGATTACACATACGCACAACGCCGCGTAATTATACGGGAATATAAATAAAAGTAAATTTATGTTAATTTTATATTTTGTTGTAGGGTATGCCAATACCTTCTTCGTCTATTGTTTGTGTTAAAAATAGTAATAATAATCGTGTTTAATAAATCTATTTGTTAATGAAAAAAACTAATGCAATGAAGAAAGTAACGTAAAAAGTAAAAAAACAAACGGGAAAGCAGCTAGTTACTACTCCCCCGTAAGATCTAATTCAATGCCGTTACGAAAATCTCACCTGACGAACGGCAAAACTCAATTAAGTTATTTGACAAACCTAATTTAAAAAGACGCATGAATTTATGAATAATTTTATTACCAACAAAAGTTTTAAGTCTTATTTAGACTTATTGCTTAAAATTCCGATGGCAATGAGAATAACAGCTGTATTGTTATTTATTTTTCTATTTCAGGCAAACGCTGAGGTATCTTACTCTCAGTCGACTAAAATTTCTTTGAATTTAAATAATGCCACAGTCGAACAAGTGCTTAATGCAATTGAAGAAAACTCTGACTTCTATTTTCTGTATAACAGTAAATTAATTAACGTAGACAGAAAAGTCGACGTAAACGCGAAAGAAAAAACGATTGAAAATGTATTGAAAGAAGTATTTAATAATACGAATGTTCAATATAAAGTGGAAGACAAGCAGATTATTCTTAGTAATAAATCGGCTGCCATTCATCAACAACAGCAAACAGTTTCTGGTGTTGTAATGGATCAAAAATTTAATGAACCAATAATTGGTGCCAATGTAGTGGTAAAAGGAACTACCAACGGAACAATAACCGATATAGATGGTAAATTTACTTTGCCGGTATCATCACCCAACGATATAATCTTGATTAGCTACATCGGCTATTTACCTTTTGAAATAAAAGCGTCAGAGGTTAAAGGATCTAAAATCTTTTTAAAAGACGATACACAGAAACTTGAAGAAATTGTTGTTGTTGGTTACGGTACGCAGAAAAAGGTAAATCTTACTGGTTCTGTTGCCAACGTTGACAGCAAATTGATGGAAAGCAGACCGATGACGTCTGTTTCTGCAGGTCTTCAGGGTTTGCTTCCCGGTGTTACTGTTACCCAACGTAGCGGTCAGCCAGGTTCAGACAACGGAACAATTCGTGTACGTGGTACTGGTACTTTCAATAACGCCAACCCTATGGTAATTGTAGATGGGGTTGAAGCGAGCATGAATGACCTGGATCCGAACGATATTCAATCTGTATCTGTGCTAAAAGATGCAGCTAGCTCTGCCATCTATGGTTCAAAAGCTGCCAACGGGGTAATTCTTGTAACAACCAAACGCGGTAAAGCCGGTAAAGCATCCATCAATTATTCGGCAAACTTCGGTTGGCAATCTCCTACCGAGTTACCAGAATATGTATCTTCTTCTCAATATGCTTCTTTAACAAACGAAGCACGTGCCTATGCAGGTAAAGCTCCGTTATATACAGCCGAGCAAATTCAGAAATATGCTGATGGATCCGATCCTTACAACTATCCTAACACCAATTGGCAGGATTTGTTGTATACAGAATCTGGTTTCCAACAGCAACACAACATCAGCATCAACGGTGGCGACGAAAAAGTTCGCTACATGACTTCTGTTGGTTATCAGGGACAAGATGGTATCATCAAACATGCAAGCAAGGATCAATACAATGTACGTATAAACGTAGATGCCAACCCAACAAGCAAGCTAGAGTCTAACTTCAGCATCTCTTATTCAAATGTTGCATTGGAAGAACCAACCAACCCCTATGTAGGTGGATTGGCTCAGATTTTCCGTCAGGTTAACATGATCTCCCCTATGGTTCCTTACAAAAAAGCCGACGGTACCTATGGTACAATTGGCGACGGTAACCCCATAGCATGGATCGACATGGATGCAACCACCAACAAGAAACGTCATAACATGTTGGGTGTTGGATCTTTAAAATACAGTTTCTTGCCCGAACTATCCATCAAAGGACAGGCTTCTTACAAGCTGTATGCAGAAGACAGCAACGAAATGCGTAAAGACATCCAGTATAATCCAAACAAATACCACGGTCCAAATCAGATGTGGCAAAAAGACACCTTTGAAGATCAGGTAATGGGTGATATTATGTTGGAATACAAAAAGAGCTTTGGGTTGCACAACCTGAATGTCCTTGCAGGTTTCCACTCGGAACTTTACAAGTATAAATATACTATGGCCTACCGTAAGAACTTTCCTAGCAACGACTTGACAGACATTAACGCAGGTTCATCAGACGGAGCAAAGGCTGAAGGTTACACTCGCGAACTTGCCATGCTTTCGTGGTTAGGTCGTGTAAACTATGACTATGCCGGTAAGTATTTATTGGAAGCTAACATCCGTTACGATGGTTCCTCTCGTTTTGCCGATGGCAATCGCTGGGGTGCGTTTCCTTCATTTTCTGCAGGATGGCGAATTTCGGAAGAAGAATTTTTCGAATCGTATCGCACAACAGTAAACAGCTTAAAGTTAAGGACTTCTTGGGGTATTTTGGGTAACCAAAACATCAACAGCGATTATTATCCAACCGTTTCGACTATGACTTTAGGCAAAAATTATCCTATGGGCGGAAGTCTCGCTTCTGGAGCTTTCACTCAATATGCTAAGAATCCGAACTTGAAATGGGAAGAAACAACTACTTATGGTATTGGTCTCGACATTGCATTGATCAATAAACTGAACATCACACTCGATTACTACAACAAAACTACCAGCGGTATCTTAATGAAGGTTCCTACAGCAGAAACTTATGCATTGTCCGACTTCTACGACAACGTAGGTAAAGTTGAAAACAATGGTTTTGAAATGTCGGTAGACTACAAAGAGCGTTTCGGTAAAGTAGATTTCTCAGTGGGTGGTAATATTGCTTACAACCACAACGAAATCAAAAATCTGGGAGGTGTAAATGAAATGATTGAAAGTGGCGACGGTTATGTAGCTATCAAAAGAGTTGGCGAAGCTATCAACAGCTTTTATGGTTACCAAACAGCCGGTTTGTATCAATCGCAAGAAGATATCAACAACTGGGCAACCTACGGCATCAAAAATGCCAAGATTTTCCCGGGTGATATCCGTTATGTAGATGTAACTGGTGATGGCAAAATCAATGCAGACGACCGTGTTATTCTTAATTCAAGTGATCCCAAGTTTACCTTTGGTTTCAACTTATCTGCCCAATATGCCGGATTCGATGTAATGGCATTCTTTCAGGGTGCTGCCGGTGTGAAAGGTTACCTGGGGGTTGAAGCAATCGGATCTATCAATGGTGACGATGCAAAACCTGCTGCTTTGTGGATGGATAGATGGACTCCCGAAAACAAAGGTGCTAAATACCCACGTGTGGTAGAAACATTGAATGGTCCGAGTATGCCTTCAACTACATCCGATTTCTGGTTGCAGAATGCCAATTACCTGCGTTTGAAGAACCTTCAGGTAGGTTACACATTCAACAAATCACTTATGCAGCGTGTAGGTATTTCAAAGTTAAGAGTATATTATAGTGCCCAGAACATTCTTACGTTCACCAGCTTCCTGAAAGGTTGGGACCCCGAAGCTCCTTCTGGCCGCGGTAACTTCTATCCACAAACACAAGTACACTCGGTGGGTTTAAATCTTACATTCTAATCCAATAAAAAGAAATTAAAATGAAAAAGTTATTATATACATTATTACTGGGATTACCTTTACTTACAGGTTGTTCCGATTTTCTGGACAGGTATCCGGGTGATGCTTTGTCGCCTAGTTCATTCTGGAAAACAGAAGCCGATGCCAAGTTGGCTCTCACAGGTTGCTATAGCCAGTTTACAAGCGGATGGGATATCATGTATTGGGATTGCGCATCTGATAACGCTTATAACTTCCATATCCACGAAGGATATCAGGTATTAGGTAATAGTACAATGTCTCAAAGTGATCCGGGAACCGGCATGTTTGGCTTTCTTGACATCCGGGCATGCAACGAATACCTGGAAAATGAAGCAGGTATTACATTTGCATCGGAAGCAACCAGAGCACGTTACAGTGCCGAAGTACGTAGCATCCGTGCTTTCCTTTATTTCCAGAAGTCGTTCAACTACGGCGATTTTCCTTTCTTTACGAGTAATTTTAAAACTCCCGAAGAAGCTAAGGTTGCACGTACACCACAGTCGGAGATCTATGCTTTTGTAGAAAAAGAGCTGATTGAAAGTATTCCTTCTTTGCCCGAAACAGCCGAATTCGGCCGATTCAATAAAGGAGCTGCACAAGCATTACTTATGCGTTTCTATCTTTATACTGGAAATCATGCCAAGGCATTGGCAACTGCGAAATCTATCGAAGGATATTCGATGCCAGCTCTTTCGTTTGAAGAATCGTTTTTGATGGCGAACCAGTATAATTCTGAAATTATTCTTACAACAGAATCGGTAGAAAACAACTATTCTTTCGACTTCACCCCATTCTTACCTAACAGTTCAAGTGGCTGGTCGTCTGTAGTTCCTACTCAATCGTTGGTGGATGCCTATGAAACTACCGATGGTCTTACCATTCAGGAAGCGCAGGCTGCAGGATCGTACGATCCAACCAATCCCTATGTAAATCGTGATCCACGTTTACGTGCTACGATTATCTATCCAGGACAGAACTTCAACGGTGGTATTTTTGATTCGGTTGATCCAGCAAGTCCTGACTTTACGGCCAATGCCAACAATGCAAGTAAGACTGGTTATAACTTCAAGAAGTTCTATTCCAACCTCGAACAGTTCCCTCAGAATTTCTGGAATACGGCTAAAAACTTCCCGGTATTCCGTTATGCCGAAGTATTGCTTACCATTGCAGAATGTAAAGTTGAGCTTAACCAGATAGACAACGAGCTTTACGATGCAGTTGACCAAGTTCGTACTCGTGCAGGGATGCCCAAAGTTGACCGTGTTAAGTACTCAACACAGGCTAAGCTTCGCGAATTGGTACGTCGCGAACGTCGGGTTGAATTTGCTTACGAAGGCTTACGTCGTTACGATGTGATTCGTTGGGGCATTGGCGAAACAACTATGAATGGCGAATTGAGAACTTGTCCTCGTGGTGAAGTGTTGGACGAAGTAGCCAATCCTGTAACAGGCGACCATAAGGTTAAGCTGAACCAGGCATCCGATTTAATTGAAATGCGTAAGTTCCAGAAAGGTAAAAGTGAACTTTTGCCAATTCCTCAAAGTTCGTTGGATAAAAACGAAAATCTGACTCAGAATCCCGGATATAAATTGTAACTATATATGAGGCGGTTGCCGTAATGTAACCGCCTCTTTCTTTATGAAATATACCAGTTATAAATCTCTTCCTTTTCAGAAACGCCAATTTATCTGAACATTTATTTTCACTCGTTTTGAAACGCATTAGTTGCATGTAACCTTATATTTATTTGTTAACTACATTGTAATGTAAATATATTTAAAGGGAAAGCTGATATTCTTCAGCTTTCCTTTTGTCTTAATAGTCCCTTCTTGTCTGTAGCAAGTCATTGGAATTTTCCGTTACATGGGTTTTGTGCTAATTCTTTTGCCCGTGAAGCTCAAAATAGTCCGAAGCAAGTGAATCCGTAATTACTACATGTAACCTGAGTAATATATAATCAAGTTGTTTGTCGCAATTTGTTTTGCAAAAATAATTTTAAAGCGAGAGCTCCTCGAATGTTGGCAACAACAAACCCTTGTTTATCTATAAGCAGACCGAAGGGTATGCCTTTAATTTTGAATGCTTTTGCAATATCGGACTCAAATCCGTTAAGATCCGCAAATTGCGGCCAAGGCATATTTTGTTGATTCAAAGCATTGGTCCACGATGCCTGTTTGGTATCCATGGAGATACTTACAATTTCAAGGTTGTCAGAATACTCCGTGTATAACTCTTTGAGTTTAGGGATGGTGGCCAAGCATGGTCCACACCATGAAGCCCAAAACTCAAGGAATACGAAATCCTTCTTTCCTAAATATTCTGATAATTGCACCGTGTTGCCCTTAGGAGTAAGAAGAGAAAAGTTTTCTACTTTCATGCCGATAAGAACAGGGGCTGCTTTCACCTTCTGCATTGTACTATATAATGAGGTGAAGCGAGGATGTAAACGCGTTTCTTTGTCTACAAAATCAACTATCTCATCTAACTCTTTTTCACACACGGCTAAATATAGTGAAGTTGAAATTATTCCAATATCTAAGTTTTTCATAAACAAAGCCTTGCCTAAAGGATTCGAGAAATTCTGCTTCGTAAAATTCATCATAAATTCCCCCTGCGCATAATATAGTCGCTCTAGTTCTGTATCCGGAATAATAACGATTTCATTTTCCCATTTAGGTTCTATTTTTGCTATTTCAGCCCTGTAGAAACTTGTTGAATCCAAATATTCCATAAAGATATTGTTAAGAGGAGAGCCTTCCATGCAAGGCTGATCTTTGTCAAAAGACACGGAAATAGTTCCAGACTCCAGCAATAAATCAAGTTCTGGGCGTGTCTTGATTCCATATTTATCTTCAATAATGATAGAGGATAAATTATCAAGGTATTCATTACCTGCAAATGAAAAATTTCCCGTATTTATTATCGAGGTATCAGACCGAGTGGTTTTTTGATAATCGTCCTTAATAGAAAGTATAGCCATTTGACCATCAAAAGATTTGCTGATTGTTCCATTGATGCGAAATTTACCATTATTCAGAGAGGAAAACGACTCACTAGAAAATATAACACCTAAACAAAAGATTATAATAAATTTTCTCATGATTATTTATAATTAATTGCGGTTTTTCATTGGTTGTTTATGATATGGAGAAAATAACGAATAAATATTTAGAGGAAATAAGTAAAAATGTTAATCTTTTTATTTGATTGATTCTCAGATAACATATAATCTGTTGTTTCTAATTTATGGTTAGAGGGGAATTAGCCTTTTTGTTGTTTCTTATACAATTTGGGAGACATCCCCATCATTTTACTAAAAAGCCTGGAGAAATAGTAACTGTCGTCGATGCCCACTTTATAGCAGACCTGATTAATTTTCATGTCTGTAAAATCAAGTAGCTGACAGGCTTGCTGGATTTTTAACTGGTTAAAGTAATAGATTGGGGAATATCCGGTTCTTTTATTAAAGAGGATTGAGAAATGCGAAGGAGAGTAACCAATGTGATCGGCAATCTCTGTGAGCGACAGCTTTTTCTCTATATTTTCTTTCATATAGTGAATAGCCGCAGTTACAAGATCGTTTTCGGCGGATTCGTCTTTTGCGGCGTTTCTATATTGTTGCAGGTATCTTAACGAGCCAAGGAAGTGGAAAAATACGGAACTTGCGTAAAGCATATTTTCGCGGCTATAGCCCATTTCGTACGTACGGAAAATTTCTTCAAATAAATCGATTCGTCCGCTAATCCGCGAATGAACAGCCGGTTTGATTTCTATAGGGTAATTTAATCCGGATGAAAACTGAGAGGCAAGTTTCCCCTTATAGTGAATCCAATATATTGTCCAGGGGTTACTTTCGTCTGACCCATATTTGTGCGGAACACCCGCCGGAAGAATAAAATATTGATTGCGGCTTACCTGATGCACTTCATTATTTAAAGAAAACCATCCGGCACCTTCGATACAATAGATAAACACGTACTGAGAAATGGGCTCACTTCTTTCCCTGAAGTGATTATTAGCCTTGGGATAATAGCCTATATCCGTAATGTGAAGCGTTCGGTAAATCGGATCATTTTCCATTTCTTTACTTATGGAAAGGGGCAAAACCAATGCTCTTTCTCCGTCAAATCCATCTTTTCTCTTTCTCATCCATCTGTATTATAAGGGTTACAAATATAATAGATATTATTTGTCGTTCACTTATTTAAGATGAATATATAATAATATTGTCCATCTATTTATTTTTTTATCTATTTATTACTGCTCTCATTTCCTTTTCCTTTGCATTGAATAATCTTACATTCTTTTAAAACATGAAACAGACAAACACAGTTTATCTTTTACTTATCAGCTTGGTCTCCGCTATGGGGGGGCTGCTCTTCGGCTATGACTGGGTGGTTATTGGCGGAGCTAAAATTTTCTATGAACCTTTTTTCGGTCTGGAAGGATCGGCTGCTCTACGCGGATGGGCAATGAGTAGTGCGTTGATTGGTTGTTTGGTGGGAGCGTTACTGGCCGGAGCCTGGAGCGACCGTTATGGCAGAAAGAAGATGTTGATATTAGCCTCGGCATTGTTCGTTGCAGCGGCTATAGGTACAGGAGCTGTAAATAGCTTTACCTGGTTTATTATATATCGGATTTTAGGAGGGTTTGGCATCGGGATTGCCTCCAATATCTCTCCGATTTACATTGCCGAAGTTTCACCGGCGTCTGTAAGAGGTAAATTTGTATCACTCAATCAGCTAACAATAGTGGTCGGAATACTGGCAGCACAGTTGGTGAACTGGCAGATTGGCGAATACTTTACCAAAGGAAGCGAAACGTTGACACCCGAGAGCATTGAACAGGCATGGCGCTGGATGTTTTGGGCCGGGCTGGTTCCCGCCGGTTTGTTTTTTGTCCTTTCGTTTACAATCCCGGAAAGTCCGCGTTGGCTTGCAATAAATGGCAAGAAACAGGCTGCCAAGAAGGTTTTCACACACATTGGAGGATCGGAATATGCACAAAACGCACTGGCCGATATGCAAATCGTTTCCGGTGCAGACAGTCAGGTAAATTGGCGTGCTTTGATGCAGCCAGGTGTTCGCAAAGTATTGATTATCGGTGTGGTGTTGGCAGTTTTCCAGCAATGGTGCGGTATAAATGTGATTTTTAACTACGCACACGAAATATTTTCTGCCGCGGGTTATGCTGTCTCCGATGTATTAATGAATATAGTGGTTACCGGAGTTACCAATCTTATTTTCACTTTCGTTGCCATTTATACAGTCGACAAGTGGGGCCGACGGGCACTGATGTTTGTGGGATCGATAGGTCTGGCATTAATCTATGCCTTGTTGGGAACTTGTTACTTTCTGGGGGTAAGCGGATGGCCCATGTTATTGTTGGTTGTTATGGCAATCGCCTGTTACGCCATGTCTCTTGCTCCTGTTGTGTGGGTAGTCCTCTCCGAAATATTCCCGGTTAAAATACGTGGTGCAGCCATGGCCTTGTCTACGTTCTTCCTTTGGGTGGCCTGTTTTATCCTCACCTATACTTTCCCCTTGTTTAACGAGATGTTGGGAGCCGCGGGTACTTTCTGGATTTACGGCGGAATCTGTTTGGCAGGATTCCTGTTTATAAAATCGCACCTTCCCGAAACGAAAGGGAAAAGTCTGGAGCAAATTGAAAAAGAACTGACAAAATAAACATAATCTCCTTATGAGTAACAATGTAAATGTTTGGGAAGAAGACATTCTTCTTCCCACCTATGGAATAGGTAAGCCTGAGAAAAACCCCATGTTTTTGGAAAAACGGGTGTATCAGGGTAGTAGCGGTGTAGTATATCCTTATCCGGTAATAGAGAAGATAGAAGATACCTGCACCGATAAAAAGTACCATGCTGTATATCTGGAAAATGAATATATTAAAGTCATGATTCTTCCGGAGTTGGGTGGACGTGTACAGATGGCTTACGACAAAATAAAGAAACGTCATTTTATTTATTATAATCAGGTAATAAAGCCGGCTTTGGTTGGCCTTACAGGTCCCTGGATTTCGGGGGGTATCGAGTTTAACTGGCCACAGCATCACCGGCCAAGCACTTTCTTACCTGTAGATTTTTCTATTGATAAGAATGACGACGGAAGTGCAACTGTTTGGGTAAGCGAACAGGAACGGATGTTTCATCAGAAGGGAATGGCTGGTTTTACCCTGCGGCCCGGTCGTGCGGTTCTCGAGATACAAGGGAAATTGTACAATCCTACTCCGGTTCCACAAACATTCCTTTGGTGGGCAAATCCGGCCGTATCAGTAAACGAACACTATCAGTCTGTATTTCCCGGTGATGTGAATGCGGTGTTTGATCATGGCAAAAGGGATGTGTCTAAATATCCGATAGCAACAGGAACTTATTATAAAATGGATTATTCGGCTGGCGTGGATATTTCGCGTTACAAGAATATTCCGGTTCCTACATCTTATATGGCCATAAAGTCGAAGTACGACTTTGTGGGCGGATACGAGAACGATACGAAGGCGGGGGTTCTTCATGTGGCCAATCACCACGTGTCTCCCGGAAAGAAACAGTGGACGTGGGGAAACAGTGATTTCGGGCAGGCATGGGATCGCAACCTTACCGATGAGGATGGTCCGTATATTGAATTAATGACCGGGGTTTTTACCGATAATCAACCCGATTTTTCGTGGATACAACCTTACGAAGAGAAAACCTTCACTCAATATTTCATGCCCTATCGTGAATTGGGTGTGGTGAAAAATGCCACATCCGATTTGTTGATGAATTTGGAATCCGATGGTAAAACAGCCTTGTTGAAAGTATTTGCCACTTCACAGCAAAAGCAGCTCAGGATGGTTGTAAAGTATCAGGGCGAAGTTTGCTTCGACCGCGTTGCCGATTTATCTCCGGAAGCAGTTTTTGAATCCGAAGTGCCGGTTGCTGATACATCAAAATCAGAAGTATATATGTATGCTTCTTCCGGAAAACTGTTGCTTTCGTGGTTGCCCGAGCCGGATGCGGTTAAGGAAATCCCTGATCCTGCAAAACCTGCGCTGAATCCCTCGGATGTTCAGTCTACGGAACAACTTTACCTTACCGGACTTCACCTGGAGCAATACCGTCACGCTACGTATAAAGCGACCGATTACTATGAAGAAGCTCTTCGCCGGGATGCGGGCGATGTTCGCAATAATAACGCCATGGGACTTTTGCTTATTCGTAAAGGTCAG
This sequence comes from Parabacteroides sp., assembly GCA_018054455.1. Classification (GTDB taxonomy): domain Bacteria; phylum Bacteroidota; class Bacteroidia; order Bacteroidales; family Tannerellaceae; genus Macellibacteroides. The sequence goes on along the minus strand of JAGPJL010000067.1, from coordinate 1,497 downwards.
TTTGCAAAAGCGGAACCATTCCTTCGCCGGGCGGTAAAAACGCTTACCGAACGTAACCCTAATCCGTATGATGGTGAGCCGTTGTATAACTTAGGTTTATCTCTTAAATTTCAGGGAAAAGACGATGAGGCCTATGAGTTCTTTTATAAAGCTTGCTGGAATGCAGCCTGGCAAGATGCCGGATATTACTCGCTTGCTCAGCTTTCGGCTTCGAAAAGTGAGTGGTCCGACGCTCTATATGAAATTGACAAATCATTGATTCGTAACTGGCATAATCATCGCGCACGCCATCTGAAGGCGCTTATTCTGCGTCGCCTTGGCCGTACATCGGATGCTTTGTTGCTGATCAAGGATTCTTTGGCGCTCGATACGTTTAATTTCGGTTGCCTTTTTGAAAGATACCTTCTCTCTGAAAAGGAAGAAGATCTGCATAGTTTACATACGCTGATGCGTGGAGAGTCTCATAATTACGAAGAACTGGCGCTGGATTATGCGAATGCCGGTTGTTGGGCGGAAGCGCTGAATGTTGCCAATGTAGCCATTGATCTGGTGGCCGATCTGAATGCTATCATGTATTATTACAAGAGTTGGTTCCTTGCTAAATTGAATCTTACAGAGGAGTTGACTCTCTCGATACAAGAGGCAGAAAAACAAGATCCGGGATGTTTTTTTCCCAATCGTGTGGAAGCAATTCTGGCTTTGCAAACGGTTATTTCTCTTTCCCAATCGACACCCAAAGCGTTGTATTATTTAGGCAATTTGTGGTACGATAAACGTCAGTATCCGGAGGCCATCGAGGCATGGGAAAAGTCAGCTAAACAGGATGGTACTTTCCCGACTGTGCTTCGTAACTTATCATTGGCCTATTTTAATAAACTGTCGAAAGAGAGTGAGGCGAAAGAATTATTGGAAAAGGCATTTTCGTTGGATACATCGGATTCCCGTATCTTAATGGAGCTGGATCAGCTTTACAAAAGATTGAATCGCCCCCATGCGGAACGCTTTTCTTTTCTTGAACAATTTAAGGAAACCGCTTTCCTCCGGGATGATCTCTATCTGGAATACGTGACTTTGTTGAATCAGCTTGGACAGTACGAAGAAGCGATTCGGTTGATTGATTCACGTAAGTTCCATCCATGGGAGGGTGGCGAAGGAAAAGTTACCGCTCAATACCAGTTAGCACGGGTTGAAATGGCAAAGAAATATCTTGCCCAAGGTAAATTCGACGAAGCGTTGGCACTTATTGAGGAATGTTATACCTATCCTCCTAATTTAGGCGAAGGAAAACTTTATGGTGCGCAGGAAAACGATTTTGATTATTACAAAGGTTGTGCCATGGAAGGGCTGAACCGTAAAGAAGAAGCCTCCGCTTTATTCCGCAGAGCAAGTGTTGGAAATAGTCAGCCGGCGGCAGCCATGTATTATAATGACCAGAATCCGGATAAGATATTCTATCAGGGACTGGCTTTATTGAAGCTTGGCAAGGAAGTTGAGGCG
>JAGPJL010000163.1 GCA_018054455.1 Parabacteroides sp. | reverse complement strand
CTGCATCTTTGCCAACACATATCCGGGCATGGGCTCCTGGAGTAAATTCTCCTTCGCTACCTTTCCAGTCACGTAATTCGGGAATAACAAATGGCCGTTCATTAATTACAGCACCAACCCTTCCGGGTAATAAAGTCAGCAATGCAAGCAGCAACTGACACAAACAGATTTTCATTTTATTTGTATTTGACGTTAAACAGTAACCTATGGCGTATAAGTTAACAGAACACAAAAGTAAGTCAAATTTTGACTTATACAAGACACCATATGCATTCTTAGTTTGTTATATTTATATGTTAACTTAGTCAAACAAACATCTTATGAAGCAGCACAGGGTTATACGCGAACGAATATCGGTTCTGTGTCTCGTTTTCTTATCCATGCAACTGGATATTATTGCACAGGACATTCCTTCTTCTCCAGCTGATTCTTTGATCACAGTGGGTTATGCCACTGGAAATAAAAAGAACGTTTCGGGTTCTGTGGATAAAATAACAGAACAGGAGATGAACAAAGATCAGATAACCAATCCGCTGGAAGCAATCCGTGGTCGTGTTCCGGGACTTACCATTCAAAAAGGCAATAAGGGAACGAATGGTCCGGCTGCACTGGATGCCGTACGCCTTCGGGGTACTACTTCGCTTACCAGTGGTAACGATCCTTTGATTATAGTGGATGGTGTGTTTGGCGACCTTAGCATGCTTACGTCTATTTATCCTACTGATATCGAAAGTTTCACGATTCTGAAAGATGCCTCGGAAACAGCTCAGTATGGTTCGAGAGGGGCTTCGGGCGTAATCGAAATCACCACCAAAAAGGGCATCAGCGATAAAACAAGGGTGAGCTACAATGGAAGCTTCGGCATTGCTTCGGTATACAAAAGCCTAAAAATGGTGTCTGCCGCCGAATTCAGGGAGATTGCCGGCGAGCGAAACATCTCGTTTCTTGATTTGGGCAACAATACGAATTTTCTGAAGGAAATAGAGCAGACGGGAATCCAGCAGAATCATCACGTTGCTTTCTACGGGGGATCCGATGCTTCCAGTTACCGTGTCTCTTTGGGTTTCATGGACCGACAGGGAGTGATATTGAATGAGGACTTGAATAACTTAACTTCCAATATGAACATGACACAAAAGGTGTTCGGCGATTTTATCAAATGCGAATTGGGTATGTTCGGCTCGGTGCAAAAGAATCACAATCTTTTCGATTATCAGAAAACGTTTTATTCTGCCGCCACGTTTAATCCGACCTATCCTGATCATAAAAATACCGAAACCAATTCGTGGGATCAGATTACCAATGCCAGCCAGATTACCAATCCGCTTGCCTGGATGGAGGTGAAAGATCATGAAGTAAGCTCGCACATCAGTACGCATGCCCGGCTTACATTCAATCTTTTGGACGAATTGAAGTTGGTTATGTTCGGTTCGTATACCAATAACATTGTGGAGAATTCACAGTATCTGCCTACCTCGGTATGGGCACACGGACAAGCATACAAGGGAACCAGGAAAATGGAGTCTTTGCTTGGCAGCCTCATTCTGACATACAAAAAGTCTCTGGGAAAGAATTTCTTCGACGCGCTTGCTCTTGCCGAATTTCAGGAGGAAACATTTACGGGTTATTATACCACGGTTACCAACTTCGGCACAGACAAATTCGGATACGATAACTTGCAGGCGGGAGCCATCCGTCTTTGGGAAGGGACGGGTTCTTATTACGAACAACCGCACCTGGCTTCTTTCATGGGACGGTTTAATTACACGTATGCCGACCGCTATATTTTTACTGTCAATGCCCGGGCTGATGGTTCCTCCAAATTCGGGGTAAACAACAAATGGGGTTTCTTTCCTTCTGTTTCGGCGGCATGGGTTGTAAGCGAAGAAGAGTTTATGAAACAGCTTACCCTTGTCGACAATCTGAAATTCCGTATGGGTTATGGGCTGGCAGGAAATCAGAGTGGAATTGATTCGTATACCACGCTTAGTCTGGTAAAACCCAATGGCGTAGTACCGGCTGGCACATCGCAGGTTGTTTCTTTGGCTGACTTAAAGAATACGAATCCCGATTTGAAGTGGGAAATAAAGCATACCTTTAATATGGGTGCCGACATTGCCTTATTTGGTAACCGGTTGTTGCTGTCGGCAAATTATTATAATTCGAAAACCTCGGACATGCTTTATCTTTACAATGTAAGCGTACCTCCTTTTGCATACAATACGTTGCTGGCAAATATCGGTTCGATGCGGAACAGCGGAACAGAGATAGCCCTGGGGATAACGCCCTTAAAAAACAAAGACCTGGAACTGAACATCAATGCGCACATCACTTTCCAGCAGAACAAACTGCTTTCCTTAAGTGGCAGCTATAACGGTGAATCCATTTTGGCTCCCGAGTTCAAGAGTCTGACCGACCTCAATGGCGCCGGTTTTCATGGTGGATACAACCATATCGTCTATCAGATAGTTGGTCAGCCTTTGGGCGTTTTTTATCTTCCGCACAGCAAAGGGCTTGTTTCCGACGGAAATGGAGGTTATACCTACGACATTGCCGATCTGAACGGAGGCGGTGTAAGTTTGGAAGATGGCGAAGACCGTTATATTGCCGGACAAGCAGTGCCGAAAGCTTTACTTGGGTCTAACATCAGTTTCCGGTACAAGATGGTCGATGTTTCTGTTCAGGTTAACGGAGCTTTCGGGCATAAAATATATAACGGGACTTCCCTTACATACATGAATATGAACATATTTCCCGATTACAATGTAATGAAAGGGGCACCCGAGCAGAATATCAAAGATCAGACTGCCACCGATTACTGGCTGGAGAAAGGTGATTATGTGAATTTAGACTACCTAACGGTTGGCTGGAATGTGCCGGTAAATAGCGTAAAGAAGTATATTCAATCGCTTCGCCTGTCGTTCACCGTGAACAATCTGGCAACCATAACCGGCTATTCGGGCTTGTCGCCGATGGTTAACAGCTCTTCAGTAAACTCAACATTGGGTGTCGACGATAAACGTAGTTATCCGTTGGCCCGCACCTATACGTTTGGATTAAGTATTAACTTTTAAACGCAAATAAGTATGAAACGTCGGTCTGTTTATATTCTTGTCTGCCTCGTGCTTTCGTTTACTCAGTTCTCTTGCGATGATTACTTGCAGGAAAAGCCAAAAGACAAGCTTCAATACGAAGATGCATACGACAATCATGCAAATCTTTATCTCAACGCAGTCGCATCTTTATATACAAATATCGGAGGATACAGTGATAGTCAGGGGTTGCAAGGTACGGGAAGAGGTGTTTACGATTTGAACACGTTCACTACAGACGAAGCTATCATGCCAACACGTGGAGGCGACTGGTATGATGGAGGTTTCTGGCAGGGACTTTATCTGCATAAATGGGGTGTAAACAATGACGCCATTCAGGCTACCTGGGAATATCTTTATAAAGTAATTGTGCTCTGCAATAAATCGATAGAGAAAATAAATGAGTTTAAGGCTTCGCACAATGATACGGAACTACCCTCCTACCTTGCCGAAGTACGAGCCATGCGTGCCATGTATTATTATTACCTCATCGATTTGTTTGGTCGTGTACCGCTGGTTTTCTCTTCCTCGACTCCCATAAATGAGGTCACGCAAAACAGTCGAAAGGAAGTGTTTGAGTTTATTGTAAAAGAATTGCAGGAAGCAGCTCCCCTGCTGAGTGAAACCCACAGTAACAAGCCGGGTATTTATTATGCCCGCATTACGCGTCCGGTTGTTTATTTTCTGTTGGCAAAGCTGGCGCTGAATGCAGAAGTGTATACAGATAACAACTGGATAGATGGTGTACGTCCCGACGGTAAGAATATCTATCTTAATGTAGGAGGAAAGCAACTCAATGCATGGAAGAGTGTCGAAGCATATTGCGACTCGCTTACTGCGTTCGGTTACGGGTTGGAGAACGAATACGATACAAACTTTGCCGTTTTCAATGAGTCGTCCGTAGAGAATATCTTTACGATTCCGATGAATAAAAACCTTTATACCAATCAAATGCAATACCCGTTCCGTTCCCGGCACTACAACCATGCCAAAGCCTATGGGTTTACCAGCGAAAATGGATCGAGTGCAACGATTGAAGTGCTTCGTACGTTCGGATACGATACCGGGGAAGTTGATCCCCGTTTCGACAAATGTTATTTTGCAGGCATTGTTTACGACCTGAAAGGAAATGTAGTGACTCTGGACAATGGGACGGTTCTGGAATATATGCCCTGGGATGTAGCAGTCGACATATCTAATACTCCTTACGAGAAAACGGCCGGTGCCCGTATGAAGAAATACGAGGTGGATGAAACCGCGACCAAAGACGGCAAGTTAATGGAAAACGACATTGTACTGTTTCGCTACGCAGATGTGCTGTTAATGAAAAGCGAAGCAAAAGTACGCAACGGAGAGGACGGGGATGAAGAACTGAATAGTGTACGTTCCCGTGTGGGTGCACCCTTAAGGAAAGCAACGCTTACTACTATTCTTGCAGAGAGACAATTGGAGTTTGCATGGGAAGGATGGAGACGGCAGGATCTGATCCGGTTCGGTCTGTTTACCCGGGCATATAGCAACAGGCCTCAGCTTCCGGGAGAAGAAAACGGATATACAACCGTTTTCCCCATTCCCGAAAGAGTAAGGTTAATGAACCCGAATCTGATTCAGAATCCGGGATATTAAAATTTAGTATAGTCTGTTATATTCTTAACCTCTATAATTTTCTTCTGCTTCACGTCTGAAGTGAACAAAGCTTTTAGTTCGTTCCATGTTATATGATCGGCAGGTGCAAATGTTGTAGAATTCATATAACGGATCAGCGCATTTTGGAACTGAACACCTTCGGGTGTGTTTTGAATGTTTGCCAGGTTACTCATACATACCAGAAGCTTTCCTTTGTTCACAGC
>JAGPJL010000066.1 GCA_018054455.1 Parabacteroides sp. | reverse complement strand
CCGGCTGATTCTGAGCGCTTACACTAACACTCGAGCAGAAAAAGAATATTCCTAATAAAATCGTATACTTCATAATTACCTTTTTATTGATTCCAAATGCAACGAAAATTAAATCTTCTGTTAGGAGATGCAAGCTTAAAATTATGCTACCTATAGATTTAATCTGTGGCACAAATATATAGGGAGAATTTTTACTATATAGTAATGAATCTGACTATAAAACTTTCAATTTTGATTTGAGTGGAATCAATGAAATTTTAATACTATTTTGAACTTTCAAACATAGGACTTTGAGTTGTCAAAGTATATACTTTGGTGACTCAAAGTATATACTTTCAGACCAAAAAGTCCCGGGGAAAATTCCCCTTTATGGTGACATTTTTCCCCTCTCCGGAAAAGTTTATATTAAAAATAGCCTTCACTCCTTCACTTTTACCTTTAAAAACATAACAATCAGAGAATTAAAAGTGAAGGCTAACCCTAATTAGCCTTCACTTTTCACTAAAAATCCTTCACTTTTGCCATCATAGCCTTCACTTTTTGGATAAAAACTGAAAATACATCCTCTTTTTGAAGGAGGAAAATTCATTTTTTGGTAATCCAGTAGTCAACTATCGGTATTTTCGCATGCTCTTTTGATTTGATATTTTTGGTTGATCCTAAACATACATGAGTCCTAAATGATCAAGATCTTTCCAAAGTAAGACAAAAAAAGAAGGTGTCTGAAATTGCCAAGTTTATACTTAAGCAATTACAAACACCTTTCTTAATCAATTTAGTAAAAAAAGATTTACTGAAGCACCAACCTATTTAATTATAAAGCTATGTACGCCCGATCCAACCGTATATTCCTTGTCGGCAAATACGGTAGCAGTTGTTCCAGCGGGAATTTCCACTTCCATCGAGATGGATTTGCCTTCGCGCTTCCATTCGCTGCGAATCAATCCCTTCACAGACTTATATTCCCCTTTTACCCACTGTAAATCTTTAACAAAATAAGGACGAATCAGGATGTGTTCGAATCCAGGTTTGGCAGAATCGTAGTTGATACCAGCCAGACAATTGTACATCCAGGCACTAACATCGCCCATAAATACATGGTTTAAAGAGGCATCTTTAAACTCTGGACTCATTGTCCATGTTTCGGGTAATGTAGAGTAACCCATTGTCTTTACAAAATAACCCCATGAAGGAGCCTCCGTTTTAGTCACCATCAGGTAAGCATCTTCTACATAACCGTACTTGGTAAGCATAGCCGGAACTGTTTTGCTGCCCAGCAGACCGAAGTCGAGGAAATGATTGGTTGTCTTTACGGCTTCCAGCAGTTTACCGGCCACCAGTTGCTCTTTTCCTTCGGGAACAAGCTGCAGGTATAATGCCAAAGCCTGAGCTGTTTGCGACCCGTTGGCATAAATACCTGTTGCTGAATTAAAGTATTTTTTATTGATAAGTGCCTTTATCTCATCGGCTTTCTTTTGGAATGGAGCTGCATCCTTTCCAAGCAATTGAGCAAAGCGAGCCATCAACGAATAATCCAGGTAGTAATACGCTGTTGAAGTATATTCGTTTGGCGTTTGCGTCTTGTAAAATACCCAGTCGCCAAGGCCATAAGCCAGATATCCATCGGTCTCCTTTGTTTTGAGATACTCCAAGTATCTTTCCATTGTTGGATAAAGCTTTTCGATAGCACGGGTTTCACCGTAATAATTATACAGATTATTGGGTATGATAAACATCGCTGCATCCCAAACCGGACCGATCCATTCGCCGTAACCCCATCCACTGGAAGGAATAATACCGGAAATGTCGCCAATGGAGTCGCGCTGATTATCCTTAAAATCGTTCATCCACTTTTCGTAAAGTGTTATGCCATCAAAGTTCAGCAAGGCAAGATCGGTTGCCACATGGGCATCGGCTGTCCAGCCATTCTTCTCGCGTTGAGGGCAATCAGTTGGAATGCTATGAATATTACTGCGATATGCCTGATTGGTTGCCGCCCATATTTTATTAAGCAAATCATTGGACGAACTAAACTGACCCACCTGTTTCAGGTCGGTATGCATAAACAACCCTGTCAGATTCTCTTCGGTCAGCTCAATAGGTTCCGTACTTTCTATCTCCACAAACTGGAAACCATGATAACAGAAGTGAGGCATAAAAACTTCGGCTTTGCCAGTCCCTTTTAACGTATAGACATCCATCTGAAAGACTTCCTTTTTCTTTTCGGGATGGTAATACACATTGATGTTTCCTTGTTCCAGTCGACCATCTTTCATTAGCAACTCTCCATGCTTGACCGTTATAGTCGTTCCTGATTTTCCTTTAACACTAAGTCGACATGCACCTGCCATATTCTTTGGAAAAGAAAAAACATATAGTTTATTACTGAAAGCCTTCATGGAAACAGGCTTTATTTCTTCAGTGATACGGATTCCCGGCATCGTTTGGGCAACCAATAACGGAGCCGGCTCTTTAGTAATCACCGCATTTGTCCATTTAACATCATCAAACGCAGGTTTGTCCCATCCCTCCTGTTCCAGACGGGCGTCATACATATCGCCGCTGTAAATATTGTTATAGGTATAAGGACCTGTTGTTGTTTTCCAACTATCATCCGAAGCAATTGTTTCGGTAGTTCCATCGGAGTAAGTCAACCGGATTTCGCAAAGCAAACGCGGACGATCACGCCAGCGCGCCTTTTCAAAATCCCATACAGCTTTACTCTGAATGTTATACCAACCATTCCCTAATACAACACCAACTGCATTTTCGCCGGAAACCAGAAGAGGCGTAATATCGTGCGTAACATAGAGAATCCGCTTATCAAAATGAGTATACCCCGGATCAAGGTAGTTCTCTCCTACCCGCTGTCCGTTTATAAACAATTCAAAATATCCGGCACCCGCAATATAAGCACGGGCAGATACAACTTTTTTATTCGCATTAAAAGTCTTTCTAAACAGGGGAGCCGGCTCAAATTCTTTATCATTCTTATCAGTAATCCACTGTGCTTTCCAATCGGCTTTATTCATCTTAGCCATTTCGAACGAGGAAGCAACAGAAGGAGTACACTCTTTTCCTGATTCATCCCAAACCGTTACGTTCCAATAATACTTCTGATGAGAAACCAATGGCATATCTCCGGAGTATACCGCACGGCTTACCGGACTTTCCACTTTGGGAGAATTCCATACGTCCGCCTTACCTTGCGCAAGTAATTCGGGTGAAGTAGACACTCTTATCTGATAATATTTCTGCGCAAACTCCTTTTTCACGGAAGCAAAATTCCATGTAAAGCGAGGCGATGGGGTATCCAGTCCTAACGGATTATCCAGATATTCGCTGCGAAGCTCGTTTACGGCTACCTCTTTATTTATTGTTTGACATCCGCTAAGCGTTCCCAAAGCCAATAAAAAATAAATAACGCTAGTCTTAAACATACTTTTCTTCATTTAATTTGAATTTATATTTCAATAAATAACTTTCACACCTTTCGGGGCCTTTACAGTTGTACGGATGCTTCCGTCTGACTTCTTTTCATGTCTTACCGTTAGTAAACCTTGCGGTGTAGGCAACGAACCTTCGGCCCATTGCAAATCGCCCAAATGTGGTTCCACTTTTACAACCTTGCAACCAGGTTCAAGCACTTTAAATCCGAGTACATATTCCGTTAACCACGAAGTAGGTCCGGAAGCCCAACCGTGACATAGACTATGCCGAAATCCCTTGTAACAGTAGTCGCCGTAATCTCCATGTATATCTTTTTTTCCTGCCGGAACAAGGTTGTCTATCGGCGCTGCATCAGGAAGCCATTCCATATTAAAATCTTCCCAAAACGTAGTGGCACCAAGGTCAAGCATAGATCCCCAGTATGTCCGGATTACATCCAGCGCTCCCTGAAAATTACCGCCTTTTGCCATAGCCCGAAGCATGTAATAACCATAAAAGGTTGAAAAGTTTTTGGGACCTCCCTGGCTAATAATTTCCTTATCGGCCTTTATCGGATCCATTAATCCGGCAATCGACATTAAAGCAGCCGCTTGTTTTGAGTTATTGGCCGATGGTACCTGTTTCTTCAATTTGACAGAAGCCTCAGCACACTGTTGAGCAAGCTCTTTATCATTAAGAAGTTTGCACATTTCGTTTCCTGCATCCATAGCCATCACCATCAAAGCCTGCAATCCAGCATTTACGCCAGGTTGGTTCTCGCTTGAAGGCCAATCAAGAAAACGGTTTCCATCCAACATTTCCTTTCCATTCCCATCTATTTTAGTCAGCAGATGGCGAAGCAGACCCGATAAATAAGGTTGCTGCTCTTTCAAATAAGCCTTATCTCCTTGATACAAATACCAGTCGTGCTGAATAAGTAACCACCAGATTGAATAAGAACTTATTCCATTCATCCACTGCGGAAGAGGCGTAATATCACGGATAAGATCCAGACTTTTAGGTACAACCTCGTTATAACCAAAAACACTGTTGATCGTCATAATCTCCGGATGCATATCGCCCACCCATACCAGACGATCTCTCTTAATACCATCCCAAAGGTATTCCTGCATATTAAGATGTACAGTATACGCGCCTGTCATCCATATTTTGTTTAGCCGTTCGTCACTACAACGAAACGAACCTTTGTATTCAATATCGCGGTAAGTAAAAATAGCGCGTACCTCCTTAAGCTGAAGCTCTGTTTCCGGATCCAATAAATCAATACGCACAAAGCGGAATCCGGAGTTTCCCACTTCCCTCACTCCCAACCACGAAAGGGCAAGATTAAAATCGCGCATGGCATGATCGTTTGTTGCCCCTTTGATTCCAACATCGCTCATGGTTTCACTAACCGATTCGCCGAAGCGAACACGAATATTAACCGGTTTCTGCGAACCGGGCATGCCGGTTACAAACTGAATACCCCCTTGCAGTTCTTTTCCAAAATCAAGGATAATTGAAGGATATTCGGTCGAAGTACTCTTCATTACACATATACGGCTATTGGATAGATCCGTCTGTCCGTTTCCGGCGTGAAGCAAATTTTCTTCACCCGCGATCAAATCATTGTTATCATGAGATTTCCACACAATACGGGTTGGAGGAAGATAGGTTCGTGCCCGCTGATCTTTTTGCAGTGATTCGGCATGAACTGTATTCCATACAGGAGGCAATTGGGAATGCCCCTGTATGGAAAAAGTTAAAAAAATAAGTGAAGCCAAAAGGCTGAATATTTTCATAAAGCAGGTAGAGTCTATTTATTGTCTTAAGACATTGGTAAATTAAAAGCTATCGCCAATTCGTTTAACTGTTCGTCTGTCATACCCAGAGGTTCAAATCCGGCCGTTCTTGCATTCAGATAAATATCTGCCGATTTTGCCATTGTATCAATCGCATCGAAGCACTCAATAATATCTTCTCCCACTGCCAGCAATCCATGTTTTTCCCAAAGAACCACGTCGTGTTTCTCCAATTGTTTGATGGTAGCATAAGCAAGTTTCATGGAACCGGGTAATTCATAGGGAACAATTCCCACACCTTTGGGAACAATCACACGGCTTTCAGGAATCATTGACCACAATGTACGTGTAATATAGGCCGAATCGAGCCACTTAGGACTATGCGACAAGGCAATAAGATTCGTAGTATGCGTATGTAAAACCACTTTATTTTTACGCCCATTGGAAAGAAGAAAATTATGCATCAACAAGTGCGAAGGCAATTCTGAAGTCGGAGCAATAGGTTGTTCTGCAATTATTTCGTAAGCACTGCCATCGGGTGTGATACGAATAATTGATCCGTTTTCGAACGGTTTAAGAGAAACATAGCGCATTCTCTTGCCTGTTCCTGTCACATAAAAAACATGTCCGCCCAACTCGCCCATTACTTCCTGCAATTGGATTGCCGGAGCCAAAGCCGGCAAATTCTTTTCTGCTTCGGTAAGCAGTTCGGTTATATTGACAGAGATGTTTCCACCGTTACGTTCTGCCCATCCCTTCTCCCAAAGATAGCCGGCAACTTCACATATCCGGTCTATTTCGGCCATTAAGGCCTGATTGTTTCGAATCATATATTTAATAAATTATATCAGCGTTACAAGTTAGGAAAAACCAGCGAAAAGATAAGAATAAGCATTCCTGCAAACAACACTACCAGCGTCTTGTTTCCGGCACCTTTCCACTCTTTCAGAATAATTCCCCACACATTGCTGAAAATTACGTTTAAAGACATTAAAATACTCCACGAAAAAGCCAGCATTACCGGATGATCCGAAAAGAAACTCTTTCCCATGCCCAATCCGAAAAACTGTGAATACCACAAGATTCCGGCCAAGGCACAAAATAATACATTATTTGTCAGGACCGATCCCGATACCTTAAAATAATCATTACCGGTTTTATTTTTTTTATTCTGGAAAAGACAATAAACTGCATTCGTAATAAATCCCCCCATTGTAACCAATAAGATTACAGGGTTGAGAGCAAACAAATCGCTGGATCCCAGTTCCTTTGCTTTATCCAAAACAGGAGCTCCCGCTTCAAGGCCTAAGTTAAAACACGCGCTCATAACCCCAGCCAGTAAAGCTACCAGTAATCCTTTGGTAAGCGCAAACTCCTTAACTGCAGCCAGTTTCTCTTCTTCGCTCATTCGCTGCGCACGCAAACTACCTGCGTAGCCAATTACAGCTATTCCGGCCAGTGTGATGCAAACTCCAAGTAAAAGAATCAAACCCTCGCCTGCAAACAAGTCAGTTCCGCCGAAAACAGCCGGCAGAAGTGTTCCGAATCCGGCGCATGTTCCCAGGGCAATGGATTGCCCCAAGGCTACCCCGAGGTAACGCATGCTTAAACCAAAGGTTAATCCTCCAATCCCCCAAAGCATTCCGTAAAAGCAAGCCTTTAAAGCTCCTCCGGCCTGCCACAATTCAATCAGACTTGAATTTTCGGGTACTGCCAGCTGTGCTCCCAAATAAGGAAAAAACAGCCAGGCAAATATACCTTGTATCAACCAGAAGCTTTCCCAACTCCATTGCTTTACCTTCTTTATTGGCACATATGAACTGGATTGCCCCATACTTCCGATGGCTATAATCAACAGACCGATTAGTACGTTCATACTTTTAACGTTTGGATGTTATTGCTTGTTCGTACTTCTGTATTTCGGTAATATAATTTTCGCCCACAGGGACGTTGTTTTGCAAACAATAATAATCCCAAACAGCATTCCATGGTAAGCTTTTTGCCTCTTCCTGTAATGCCAGTCGTTCAAAATATTGTCCGTTTTCTTCGTAAGAATTTAATAAAGCTGAAGGTTCAAGCAAGGCCTGAATAAAAGCTTTCTGCGTAGCACGACATCCAATTACGTAGGCTCCGATACGGTTAATGGTTGCATCAAAATAATCCAATCCGATATGAACACGATCCAATGCGTCGCAGCGGATAATTTCGCGGGCTAAATCCTGAAGATCGTCATTTAATGTAACCACATGATCACTGTCCCAGCGAATAGGTCGGCTAACATGTAACATGATTTCAGGAGTGAACAATAACATGGAAGAAATCTTATCGGCAATACTTTCCGTAAGATGGAAGTGACCAGTATCAAGTGTTACTATCTTGCCCTTCTTCGCTCCGTATCCCAGATAGAAATCGTAGGATCCAACCGTATAGCTTTCCAAACCTATTCCAAACAATTTGGCTTCAATGCAATCTTTCATGTTCGCATATTTCGTAGAGAATATTTCGTCCAGCGACTGTTCCAGGATACGTCTGTACTTAATGCGACTTGCAGGCACCTCCTTGCTCCCGTCGTGAATCCAAAGGTTCATCATACATGGATCACCCTGATATTTCCCCATTTCTTCACTAATCCAACGACAACGTTTAGTATGTTCGATCCAGAAATTACGAATATCATCATTGGGATTGGCCAATGTAAGATCTCCGCTTTTGGGATGCGAAAAAGAGGTACTGTTAAAGTCCAGCTTCATAGAATGTTCTTTACCCCACTCCATCCAGCTTTGGAAATGACAAGGTTCGACTTCATCGCGATCTACTTTTTTACCTTGGAAATCGCCATATATTTCATGTAGGTTTAACCGGTGATTTCCGGCAATATAAGACTTTGCCTCCAGTACATCCGAACGTAATTCTTCAATCGTACGGGCTTTACCGGGATAATTGCCGGTAACCTGTATTCCACCAGTAAGAGATCCTCCCTGATTTTCGAATCCGGTAACATCGTCGGCCTGCCAGCAATGAAGCGACAAAGAAATCTTTTTCATCTGTTCAAGTACTTTCGATGCATCCACACCTAAGGAAGCGTATCGTTCTGCGGCTAAATCAAAAGCCTGCATTACATTTTTCTCTTTAATCATTATAGTATTTTTTTTAATATGGTCGATTGATATTTTATGTAAGCTTCCTCCCATAACGTATTATCTTCGGGAGTAAATGTTTCCAAATTGACCGAGGCTGCAATTATTTTACGCATTTCCCATCTATCTGCAACAAGTCCTGCTGCCTTAGCCTGAACCAATCCGTTTCCTATGGCTGTTGCTTCGGAAGGTCCTGCAATAACCAGAATGCCTATGGCGTTGGCTGTAAACTGATTCAATAAACGGTTTCGTGATCCTCCTCCAATAACATGTAGTTTACTGATTGGGAAAGGTGCCACATTCCTGAGCATTTCGAGCACTTCCTTGTAACGTAAAGCCAGGCTTTCGAAAATACAACGAATAAACTGTGCGTGGGTTTGCGGTATGGGTTGTCTGGTTTGTTCACAATAGGAAGCGATCGCTTTTGTCATACTCTTGGGGTTTGCAAAGAGCGCATCGTCCGGGTTCACAAGAGAAACAAAAGGTACGGCCAACTGCGCCATCTCTACCAATTGAGGATAAGTATATGTATTGCCGTGATGTTCCCATTCTTTTCGGCATTGCTCCAGCAACCACATGCCGGTGATATTTTTCAGGAATCGTGTGGTTCCTTCTATTCCTCCTTCATTTGTAAAGTTCATCCGGTAGGTTTCTTCATTGATGACAGGCTGTTCCACTTCAATGCCCATCAGCGACCAGGTGCCCGAACTCAGGTAAGCAAAATGTGGGTTGTCGGCAGGTACAGCCGCAATAGCCGAAGCCGTATCATGACCGGCAACTGCAATCACCGGAAGTTTACCAACTCCGGTTTCCAACGAAATGGATTCAGTAAGAATTCCCACTTGCGTTCCGGACATTACCGGATCAGACAAAAGTGAAGGTAATACACCTGCTGCTGCCAATAGCGCACTTTCAAATTTACGTGTTACAGGATTTAGTATCTGCGATGTGGATGCGTCTGTATATTCGCAAACCATTTCGCCGGTAAGAAGATAAGATATAAGATCGGGCATAAACAAAATCCGGTCGGCACATTTTAGTGGAGCAAATTGCTCGCGGCCGGCAGCGAATAGCTGGAACAAGCTATTAAAGTCCATTATCTGAATGCCTGTCAGCTTATACACTTCTTCCCGCGAAACTAATTTGAAATACTCTTCAGACATGCCACTTGTATAAGGATCGCGATAAGCTCTTGGTAATCCCAATAATGTACCATCGGCTGCGATATAACCAAAATCGACACCCCAGGTGTCCACTCCAACCGACTCGACCGGAATATTCTTTTCTGCACAGAGTACAAGTGCTTCTTTTACTGATTGGAAAATTGAATATACATTCCAATAATATTTACCTTGTATTTCGAGTATTTGGTTAGGAAATCGGCTTAACTCCTGCATTTCTATTTTTCCATCAGCAAGGGTTAACAGAACCGATCTGCCACTGGTAGCTCCTAAGTCAATTGCTAAAAAAGTATGATTCTTCATATAACAACAAAGTTTTTTTAATGAACACGACAAAATTATGAGTTAACTTATTACTTTTGCTTTCGAAAATGACCTTAAATCTTTCAAATTTGATATGAATGAACAAAAAGCTGATCAACTAAAATATTTGTCTATCAATGCCCACGACGAATCATGGGGCATTGCTGTAACTACAGTGGGTTACCAATTTATACCCCCTGAAGGAAACTATCCTCAATCGGCACACCCCGACTCTTACAATTTCAAACCTCAGTCCGGAAGAATTTTAAACGAATACCAACTTGTATATATAACCAAAGGAAGCGGGTATTTTTCGTCTCAGTCGGTAAAAATGCAACGTATAAACTCAGGGACAATGATTTTACTCTTCCCCGGCGAGTGGCACAGTTACTATCCGGATAAAAAAACCGGATGGGATGAGTATTGGGTAGGATTTCGCGGGGTACATATTGACAAGCGCGTGGAAAATAATTTTTTTTGCAAGGAAGAACCTTTGCATAACATTGGCGTAAGTGCTACGGTTGTAAGTTTGTACGAAGATATTATGCGGTTTGCTTCGCAGGAAATGGCTGGTTACCAACCCATGATTTCAAGTATTGTACTCCACATTATGGGAAGTGTATATTATAAGGAACGAAATAATTCTTTTACAGATACGTATGCAGTTGATAAAATTAACGAAGCACGTATACTGATGAAAAATCAGATTGAGAAATCTCCTTCGCCGGAAGAAATTGCATCCGAAATTGGTGTTGGATATTCTTGGTTCAGACGTATGTTTAAAGAATATACAGGGATCTCTCCTGCACAATATCAACTACAGCAGAAGTTACTTCGGGCTAAAGAACTCCTCACATCGTCCAATAAAAGTATTTCTGACATTGCGTTTCTTTTGAATTTTGAAAATCCCGGACAGTTTTCTACTTTTTTCCGTAAGAAGGAGGGTGTAACTCCTTCGGAATTCAGAGAAAGGGCACATTAAAAAAAAGCGTCTCGGAAAGCTTTTTTGCTTTTCCGGACGCTTATTCAGGTTTTGGGTTATTCTTACTTGGATTCGCCCGATGCATAAGCAACAAGCATCCATACTAACTTTTCCTGTTCTTTCAAATAATCGCTCATTAATGCGACAGTTGCTTCATCAGCCAATTCGGAAGCCAAAGCTAACAGCTTACGTTCTTCTCCGATAAAATAGCTATAGGTGTCAAGTACGTTCTTCAACGATTCGCTTGCCGAAGAAACGCCGCTTACTTCTTTAACCCTGGCAACTTTCAGGTATTCGCTAAACTTATTTACAGGTTCGCCTCCCAGCATCAGAATACGTTCGGCTAACTCGTCTGCTTTTTCGGACACATTGTTATACATTTCTTCGTATTGTTTGTGAAGAACGAAGAACTGATTTCCCTTAATGTTCCAGTGAAAACCTCTTAGGTTTGTATAAAAAACCTGATAGTCGGCCAATAATTGTTGCAAAGAATCTACTACTTTACCTGCAGCGATTGAATCTAAATGAATAAAATTTAAAGTTTTCATTTTCTGTTTTTATTAAATTGTTTTACCTTTTCTTTTTTGTATTACAAAGATAATCATCAAAACAGCACTTGTCAAACTGATAATTTCTATCTTTGCATAGATAAAATCTATTAAATCACAAACAGATGAATATTCAACAATTGGAATACATACTTGCAGTAGATACATTCCGCCATTTTGCCAAAGCGGCCGAACATTGCAACGTAACACAACCAACTTTGAGCATGATGATCCTTAAACTGGAGGAGGAACTTGGAGCTAAGCTATTTGACAGAAGTCTGCAGCCGGTTAAAGTTACCCCGACAGGAAAGAAGGTAATTGAGCAGGCGCGTAAAATTCTTTATCAGACTTCCCTTATTAAAGATATTGTACACGAAGAAGAACAATCGCTGAAAGGAACCTTTCGTCTGGCTGTTTTACCCACCATTGCTCCATACCTGCTTCCGCGATTCTTCCATAAGCTTATGAAGAAACATCCGGATTTGGATATCCGTGTTCTTGAAATGAAAACGCAGACTACAATTGCGGCATTGCTTAACGGAGAAATTGATGCGGCCATTATAGCGTCTCAGCCGACCGAAAAACAGCTACAATACGATTCATTATATTACGAAGAGTTCTTTTGTTATATTTCAAAAAACGAATCTATTTTCAAAAACGAGCTCATCCGGACAGCCGACATTAATGAGGAACGGCTTTGGTTGCTGGACGAAGGGCATTGCTTTCGTGACCAGTTAATGCGTTTTTGCCAGATGGAAAGTGTAAAGCTACACCAGGCTGCCTATAGTTTGGGAAGTATGGAAACCTTTATGCGGATGGTTGAAAGTGGAAACGGAATAACTTTTATTCCCGAACTGGCCATCCATCAGCTGAGCAACGAACAAAAGGAATTAGTCAGACCATTTGCCATTCCTAAGCCAGCACGGCAGATAGTGATGGTAACCCGCGTCGATTTTGTAAGAAACTCTTTGCTTTCTGTATTACTTGATAACATTAAGGAAAATGTTCCGAAAGAAATGCATTCTCTGCAAGCTGTGCAACGTGTTGTATAATTTATACAAAGGTGTTTTAGGGATGCAACTATTTTTTTTATCAGACATCAAAAAAAAACCATTAAATCGTTGTAGTTTCTAAAAATATATTACTTTTGCGACGTATAAAGATCAAAATGAAACAAATGAATAGTTTTAGCTTTACATATTCTTATTATTACTTTTACTTTAGCAGAGTAAAGGCAGGATCTTATATGTAAAGAATTGAGTAAATAAACAGATATCAATTATAAAATATAAAGTCCTGCCTATATGGCGGGACTTTTTTTTTGCTTATAACGCATATGGATAAAATGAAAAAAGTAGCAATACAAGGAATCGCTGGTTCATATCACGATATAGCCGCAAGGAATTACTTTGAAGGCGAAGAGATCGAAATCGTTGGATGCAATACATTCAGAGATGTGATTAGTGTTATAAAGAATGATCCGGACACAATCGGTCTTATGGCCATTGAAAACACAATTGCCGGTAGTCTTTTACAAAATCACGAATTGATTCGTGAGAGCGGACTGAGTATTGTTGGTGAATACAAGCTTCGTATTTCGCACTCTTTGGTTGCATTGCCTGGAAGTAAAATAGAAGATATAGTGGAGGTAAATTCTCATCCTATTGCCCTTATGCAGTGTGCTGATTTTCTGGACACATTACCGAATGCAAAGGTAGTGGAAAAGGGTGATACTGCTATGAGCGCCCGTTGGATATCAGAAAACAACCTGAAAGGACATGCGGCAATTTGCGGAAAGCAAGCGGCCAAGATATACAATATGGAAATCCTGGCTGAAGGAATTGAGACGAATAAACGAAATTTCACCCGCTTTCTTGTTATTGCCGACCGTTGGAATGTGGATGACTTGTTAAGGGGTGTTCAAAAAAACAAATCATCAGTGGTTTTCGCTCTTCCTCACACCTCCGGCAGTCTCTCCAAAGTTCTTTCCGTCCTCTCCTTTTACGACATGAATCTTTCAAAAATACAATCCTTGCCAATTATAGGCCGCGAATGGGAATATCTGTTTTACATTGATTTGACATTTACTGATTATACGAGATACAAACAGGCACTGGATGCCATTATTCCATTGACAAAAGACTTTAGAATATTAGGAGAATATGCAGAAGGAAAACAAAGTGTGTAATATTACACCTGCCAATCGGGTAAACAGTGTAAGCGAATACTACTTCTCTAAGAAATTAAAAGAAGTGGCCGAAATGAACGCTGCCGGCAAGAATGTAATCAACCTTGGTGTAGGAAGTCCTGATCTTCCTCCCTCAGAGAAGGCAATCAGTGTGTTATGTGAGCAAGCTCAAAGACCAGATACTCACGGTTATCAACCCTATGTAGGGATACCCGAGTTGCGAAAAGGATTTGCCGAATGGTACCAGACCTGGTTTCATGTTACACTGGATCCGCAAACGGAGATACAGCCATTAATCGGGTCTAAGGAAGGTATCCTGCATATTTCTCTGGCATTTCTAAACCCGGGAGATGGTGTGTTGGTTCCAAACCCGGGATATCCAACTTATACTTCAGTAAGTAATTTAGTTGGAGCGCAGATTATTCCATACGATTTAACCGAAGCAAACGCCTGGTACCCTGATTTCGACGCCCTCGAAAAACTAGATCTGAGTGGTGTAAAGCTTATGTGGATTAATTATCCCAACATGCCAACCGGAGCAGATGCCAGCATAGAGTTATACCAACAGATTGTTGATTTCGGAAAACGTAATAACATTATTATCTGCAATGATAATCCTTACAGTTTTATTCTGAATAAATCTCCGCTGAGTATTCTGAGCATTCCCGGAGCCAAAGATATTTGTATTGAAATGAACTCCATGAGTAAAGCGCACAATATGCCGGGATGGCGGTTAGCGATGCTGGCCAGCAATGCCCAATTTGTAAACTGGATTCTTAAAGTAAAAAGCAATATTGACTCCGGCCAATTCAAGCCCATGCAGTTGGCTGCCGTAGAAGCATTAAAAGCTCCGAAAGAGTGGTATGATACAATGAATAAAACATACCAGAATCGCAGAAATCTGGCCGGACAAATAATGAAGATGCTTGGATGTAGTTACGACGAAAAACAAGTTGGCTTGTTTCTTTGGGGTAAAATCCCTGCAGATTCGGAAAGTGGAGAAGCCTTGGCTAATAAGGTCCTTTATGAAGCGAATGTTTTCCTCACACCGGGATTTATATTTGGAAGTCAGGGCGACCGTTACATACGAATTTCTCTTTGTTGCAAAGAAGAGATGTTACAAGAAGCATTAAACAGAATTAATAAGATAATATAAAAAGAAAAGATATGGAAATGAAATTCGAATCAATCTTACTTCCGGGTGTTGACGATCAGCGTCCGTTGGTTATTGCCGGTCCGTGTAGTGCTGAGACCGAAGAACAAGTTCTTGAAACAGCCAAACAACTGGCTTCAAAAGGTGTTAAGATATTCCGTGCGGGCATCTGGAAACCTCGTACCAAACCAGGAGGATTTGAAGGTGTTGGCGTGGAAGGTCTGGCATGGTTGAAGCGTGTAAAAAAAGAGACCGGCATGTACGTGGCTACCGAAGTGGCTACCCAGCAGCATGTGTTCGAAGCACTGAAAGCGGGTATCGACATTCTTTGGATTGGAGCACGCACAACGGTTAATCCGTTTGCCGTTCAGGAAATTGCGGATGCGCTGAAAGGTGTAGACATACCTGTTTTCATAAAGAATCCGGTGAATCCTGATTTGGAATTGTGGATTGGAGCAATTGAACGTATTTATGGTGCAGGAATCCATCGTATCGGTGCAATCCACCGTGGATTCAGTTCGTACGACAAAAAGATTTACAGAAACTTACCTTTATGGCATATTCCTATCGAACTTCGCCGTCGTTTGCCGGATCTGCCAATCATCTGTGACCCAAGCCATATTGGAGGTAAAAGGGAACTTATTGCCCCATTATGTCAGCAGGCTATGGATTTGAGCTTTGATGGCTTAATCATCGAGTCTCACTGCAACCCCGACTGTGCCTGGAGTGATGCTTCTCAGCAAGTAACACCGGATGTGCTGGATTACGTATTAAACCTGCTGGTAATCCGTGATGTTAACCAAACAACAGAGAATCTTTCGGAACTTCGCCGTCAGATCGACAATATCGACGAACAATTATTGGAACTGTTGGCCAAGCGCATGCGTATCTCCAAAGAAATTGGAGTATACAAAAAAGAGCATAACATGCCGATTCTTCAATCCCCCAGATACAGTGAAATTCTGGAAAAGCGTTCTAATATGGGCGCAACTTTGGAATTGAACGTCGACTTTGTAAAAGAAATATTAAAAGAAATTCATGAAGAATCTGTTCGCCAACAGATGATAGTAATGACTGAACAACAATGAAAATACTTATTCTGGGTGCGGGAAAGATGGGATCTTTCTTCACCGACCTGCTTAGTTTCGATCATGAAGTAGCCGTTCTGGAAAAGGATCCAAAACGTATGCGTTTTATTTACAACGCGATTCGGATGAATTCGCCGGAAGAGATTGCTGATTTTGCGCCGGAACTGGTTATCAATTGTGTATCTCTTAACTACACAATTGAAGCTTTCAAAGCGGTGCTTCCTTTCCTTCAACCCTATTGTATCATCTCGGATATAGCCTCTGTTAAGACTGGATTGAAAGAGTTTTATCAAACCTGCGGATTCCCTTACGTTTCCACTCATCCAATGTTTGGTCCTACATTTGCCAATCTGGCTAACCTCAGTAAAGAGAATACAATTATTATTTCAGAGAGCGATCATCTGGGAAAGGTTTTTTTCAGAGACGTATACTCCATGTTAAAGCTGAACATCTGCGAATATACATTTGAAGAACACGATAAAGTCGTTGCCTACTCTTTGGGGATTCCCTTTGCCTCAACGCTTGTTTTTGCTTCTGTTATGGAACATCAGGATGCCCCTGGAACAACATTCAAACGGCATATGAAAATTGCTCACGGACTTTTATCCGAGGATGATTACCTTCTTACTGAAATTTTGTTTAATCCCCGCACGCCTAAACAACTCGAGCGGATACAGGAACAACTTTCGATTCTGCAGGATATCATCAAAAAGAAAGATTCGGCAGCAATGAAAGAGTATCTGACCAAGGTACGAAAGAACATTGAATAGATTGAATGAATACAAAAGGCCGGTTTCTTTAACGTTTCCGGCCTTTACTTTGTTAAAACACCTGGCTTTCAACTATTTTATCAGTTTTTTTATTAGATTTGCCATCATCCTCAATACATTTTTTATGACT
>JAGPJL010000065.1 GCA_018054455.1 Parabacteroides sp. | reverse complement strand
GAAAGTATTTCTCCCTGAAATCCGGGTAGTTTGCTCATAATTAACGGAGCAACATACTTAAGCCACAAAATAATCAGCACAACAGCCACTGCCGAATACATAACGACTATGCGGAGCAGGGCTTTGAGCAACTTATCCCAGGTGCTTTTTTGTTTTATGGTGTTTGCCCCCGAAGTATATCTGTCGAAGAATCGTCGCCACGATCCGGGCATATGTTTGTCAGCAAAGCGGTATGCGGGTTCCGACAAGCGGATCATAAAGGGAGTAAGAAAGGTGGTTATCACGGATACGGCTACAACAATCGGGTATAGAAAATGGTCGGTCACCTTAAGCGAAAGTCCTAACGATGCTATGATGAATGCGAACTCGCCGATTTGTGCCAGCGAAAAACCCGATTGTATGGCTACTTTTAATGGCTGTCCGGACAGCAGGATGCCAAAGGATGAGAACAGTATTTGTCCGACGATTACCACAAGCGTTATAAAGAGGATGGGAAATTTGTATTCCCACAACAAGGCCGGATCTATCAACATTCCAACAGAAACAAAGAAGATGGCGCCAAAAAGGTTTTTAACGGGTTTTGTTAGGTGTTCGATGTGCTCGGCTTCGAGAGTTTCGGCAAGGATGGATCCCATTACAAAGGCTCCCAGAGCGGATGAAAATCCTGATTTGGTGGCTAATATAACCATACCCAGACATAGCCCGATACTAACAATGAGCAGCGTTTCGTCGTTCAGGTATTTTTTTGTTTTCCGGAGGAATGATGGAAGCAGGTAGATGCCTACGATAAACGTAAAGAGCAGGAAAATTCCCAACTTCACTACACTGTCTAATAGTTCGGTACCTTCCACTTCTTTACTTACCGCAAGGGTGGAAAGTAAAACCATGAGCAGCACTGCGAATAGGTCTTCCACTACCAGAACACCGAATACCACACCGGCAAATCGTTTGTTACGCAATTCCATATCCTCAAATGCCTTGAATATGATGGTGGTGGACGACATGGAAAGCATTCCTCCAAGAAAGAGACTGTTCATATACCCCCAACCTAAGGCCATCCCGGTCGAATAACCTACAGTCATCATTCCCATGACTACCGTGATTGCACCTATTGTGGCAGTACCGCCTACTTTCATTAGCTTCTTGAAGCTGAAATCGAGTCCCAGCGCAAAGAGTAAGAATACAACTCCTATATCCGCCCAAATACGAATGCTTTCAATATCTGTAACGGTGGGAATCTCTGTTATAGAGGGACCTGCCAGAATACCAGCAACAATATATCCGAGTACAACAGGTTGCTTCAGCCATTTGAACAGCAGGGAAACAAGTCCGGCGGCAATCAGGATAACGGCAAGGTCTGATATGAGTGTTGGTAATTGCGACATTCTTCTAAAGTTTATGAAGGCAAAGTTACTTATATTTTAATTTCTTTTCGTTAGCTTTGCGCTATAAATATAATTATGAAATAGCATGAAAACACGTATCTCATTGTTAACCATTCTTTCCCTTATGCTTATTTGCTTGTGTGCTTGTGAAAATAAAAAAGAGCTGAAAGATTTTTCGTTTACGTATAGCATGGAGAGTGTAGACAACTACAAAATGATGGTTACATTCGACAGCAAGAAGAACTACAAGCTGGAGGAGTATAACTATTTTTTCGACAATTTTGCTAAAAAGAAGGAGCCCCGAATTAAAGAAGGCACTTTAACAGATAAAGAATTCAAACAGATTCAGTCGCTGATTGTTGACAGTAAGTTGTTTGAAATGAAGGATTCCTACGGATTCGAAAAAGATTATAACCGGGATTTGGGTGATATTATGTATCAGATTTCATTTAATGCCGGAGGAAAAGATAAATACATCTCTATCCGGTCTACCGAAGACCAACCTTTCTCTACTCAGTTTGTCGGATTGATTGGCTATATAAATAAGTTTATTAATTCCCATAAAGGCAAAGAAGCCAAATAAGTCGGGATGCACCGGATTATCTTGGGCATAGGATCCAATTACGATCAGGAGAATAACGTGGCGTATGCGGCAGAACAGCTCCGTACGCTTTTCTCTTCTATACGCTTTTCTCAAAGTTATTATTCCAAAGCAGAGGGGAAATCGTATAGCGTAGGTCCTTATCTGAACCAGGTGGCCATTGCATATACAACGCTTTCTCACAGCGAGATAACTCCTTTGCTGAAAGCAATAGAGAAAGCTGCAGGGCGTAGCAAAGAGTTGAAGGCTGTTGGAATAATTCCTATTGATATTGATCTTATCCAGTGGAACGATCTTGTTTTGAAGCCAGAAGATTTAACCCGGTCTTATGTTCGTAAGGGATTGGATGAATTACTTCTTGAAGAAGAGTAAGGAACACAAGATAATACAATAAACGGAGCCGCTATATAACCAAAGCTTCCTGTTAAGTGAATCAGCTTGTTAAGTAGCCGGGATATAGTTGCCATCAACGAACTGCTTCGCTGTTCGTTGTAAAACCCTTTGCTGACTTTCACTTTATAATCGTAAGGAGTCAGTATCTTATAGTATTTTCTTATGGGAAGTATTCGCTGGGTCCAGTTCCCATTTTCAGGATCACAGGTATTCCACCTATCGCTCGGACACGGCTTCAGACCCGTAGGGATGGACATGTGAATATCTTTGAAAGTGAGACCTCTGCAACAAAGGGCCCAGTCTTTTGCTTCGGCTTCTGTAAGTTCTGGAAAATGGTGACGAATATAATCAAAGCGTTTGGTGTAGTAGTTGGGTGTTTCTCCTTGCCCAGATTCGCAGCTGACCATTATTTTTCGTAGTTTCCACTTTACATAGGGATTAAATGGGGTGGAAGCCGTGGTAAAATACATCTTCATGGACGAATTTATTTCCAGAAGTTCACCGAAAAAACTTTTTAGATCGTATACATGTTCAATTAAATCGGTTGCAATAAGTACTTCCGGCTTTAGCTGATTTTTTCTGCACCATCGATAAAGCTCGTCCGAACTTCCTTCCAGAATTACATCGGCTCCGATGCCAATATGTTCCTTCAATGTAGTAGCCGTTTGTACGGAAAGTGGGTTATGATCCACGTAGATAACCTTTCCAACTCCGAACACCTTTGCAAGCATGCTTAGAAAGCCGCTTCCTCCCCCAAAATCGACTAAAGTAAGTTCATCGGGAGTCATGCCGGATTCTTTAATCCCTTTTTGCAAACACATGCCGAAAATTTTCAGGTAATAGTTTATTGCTGGCATCATGCGTTGAATATACGCTTTGTTGTAACTGCTAATTGGGAGAGTAGAGTAGGGTACATCCAGTAAGCGATCCGTCAGCTTCTGAATCTTTTCGTTGAATTCGGTGGTTTTCATTTATTCATATAGTTAATTTATCATATCATATCATCTAATTTTTGAGCTTGATATCTATTAGAAAAACCGGGAATTAACAAAGCTTCCCGTTCTGCAATGCTTGTTTCATGAAATGGTAATTCCATGCATTCTTTACATGCCACCAACAGATCGTCCGGGTCTTCTGCAATACGGCACAGACTGTCAAGTCCGCTTCCTGCAAGCATCATGTGGTTTGCTACCACATGCCTTCCGGCATAAAGGGTATTCAGTAATTTAAGCTTTAACCCGGTATCCTGAAAGGTTACCAATACATGAACCTGAGCATCCCTGACAAGTTGTTCCATGCGGTCTTCCGACGGACTAGCTTCCATCCGGATATTTGTATATTTACTTGCCGTCTGAATCAGCCTATCGGTCGGATTCAATCCGGCGATTACACATGGATATTCAAGACGGCAGAACACATTTTCGATTAGATATAAGGCAGCCCTTTCGTTCTCGGGTACCGACAAGTTTCCGTGATAAAGAAGGAAATCTGATTGGCCCGGAAGAATATTGATTTTCTCGTTTTTATGAAAGCAAGGGATAAATTCGACGCGTTTGCCAGGAAACTGATTCCTTAAATAGGCTGTGTCGGTTTTAGATACAGCTATTATCAAATCTGCATGCTCAAGCGTATGTTGATAGGCTTTGAACTTTAGCGTTTCTATATAAAAGAATGCTTTTTTTATCAGATTGTTTTCCGCCTTTGCAAGATGTTTGTAATAATGATGTTCAATGTTGCATTCGCGAAATATTTTTTTGCGGTTGGCTAATACAGGTTCTGCCATCAAATAACATGAATGAAGCCCTTCGAAAAGAATAGGATAGTTGTTAGTGAGCAGATTCTCCAATAGTAAATTGTTTCTTCTGCTATTTACATTATAGGGTAACAGCGAAAAGTTGGCTGCCAGACCCGTATTTCTTTTGTAATAGAAAACTTCCTCGCACATGCTATTTAGCTCGGATGTATGTGCCCGTCCGTATTCAAAACAATGCAAATGTATTTTAACGCCACATGTGTAAAGTGCACGCAACTTGTAAAATATATCGATTACCCCGCCGTAATTGGCAGGATATGGAATATTCAATGCTATTATATTGAGATGTTTATCCATTGTTTATCCGTTGCTGCTGTAATTCAGTAAAGAGCTCCATATACTGTAGGGCCTGTTCTTTGCGTGAATATTTCTTTAACACTTCTTTGCGTACTTCAACCGAGGTATACCCGTTGGCTTTCCATTGGGTATAGTAATATTTGATGAAATCGTAGGCTTCGTCGGCATTACGGGCACTTCCTCCGGCATTGGCTTCGCGAATGGCAGCTTCCAGACAAGCTTCGTCGCTACGAACGCAAAGCATGGGCTTTTCCACAGCCATAGCCTCAAATAGTTTGGTAGTCATAATTCCTTTCGGCCCGTTTGAAGAGGCTAAATTAGCAAGCTGTAACAGAATAGAGCTTTTATTGAGAATTGCTGGAATCATCGACGCTTCCACGTAGGGATAAAAATCCATGTAATCCCATAATCCGTAAAGATCTGCTTCGTCGGCCACCATTTGTTCGGAATGCTTATCCATATACCATTTTACCCGAAACAGATCCGGGGTAATTATTCCTTCCGTATGAAGCCTTAATATGGCTTCGAACAAAGGGCGTGGATCTCGTATGGCAAAACTCAGCATCCTTCCTGTATAAGTAAGTGAAAACTCCTTAGTAGGGGTATGGTCCGGATAAAACAATTCCGGATCGTATCCATTATATATTAGTTTTACATTGGGATTGTATTTACGCAACAAATCAACATGCCAGGTGGAAACAGTTGTTATACAATCCACTTTTGGAAGTACTTTATTCCTTTCACTCAGAAGTTTTCGTGTAAATAGTTCTGTAAGCATCCGATCTGCCCAGGGAAATACCCTGCATTTGTTTGCTATATATTCTTTGCCAGCATATTGCTCAATTATATCCCGATGATCGGCTACAAGAGGCAGATTAAACCGATCGGCAACTGTAAAAGCAGCAGGGAGCGGGAAGGTGCGGTAAGTACTGCACAAGACTGTTCCAAAATCACCTTTTTGTACGATGCCTGAAGCCACCTTAACCATTTTTCTTTCTTTATAACTAAACAAATAATCGGCAGTTACAGTTGCAATCCATAAAAGTTTTTTTAGCAACTTGTTTTTAACCGGATAGAAATTTACATACGTAACTTCGCAAATTCCTTTTAGGAAATCAAAAGTATGTTCGTCGATATACTCGGTAACCACAACTGGTTCCCATCCCGATTGTTTCATGTATTTGCATAGATAACCCATCCTCGGAGCAAACGCCGGAGGAAACATATCACAAAGGATAAGTATCTTTTTAGATAATTTGTCGTTTAGCTGTTTACGCATTTACTATCAGGGATTCTATTAGATTAGCGTAAAGTTTACGGAGCCATGGAACTGTGCGGGTGAGCTCTGGTGAATCAGTCACCATATTGTTATGCCAGAGCAGTACAAGCTCGCCATGCGACTCCTTTACTCTTTGAATAAGCTCTAAGCAATATGTTTGAGCTTCCTCGAACGACATGTTCATGTATTTTTTATCAGCAAGTGAGCAATCCATAATGGTAAGTGGATGAAGTGTAAGTCCTGAATAAGATCCGGAAATGGGATCAATCCTTCTTACCGCCCGGCTTGTACCCAGGCGAAATCCGCTTACATCGGCATACCCCATGGTAAAGTCGTCTGTTATGCCTGCCTTTTCCAGGGCATCCATATCTTTTGGTTCACGGGAGGAAAGATAATGATGTCGGTTCGATTTTACGGGTTTTATGATAGCCTGCTCAAGATTGTTTAGTTCGTCAGAAATTAGATCGGGTTTTTTCCCTGCCTCGTAACTACTGTGCAGCCCGATTAGGGTTCCGTTGCTGATGCAGTCTGTTAGAAGTTGTTGAATTGCTTCTGATTGAAGCTTGTAATGAGGTTTGTCGTGGTGCGTTTTTCCTCCCGCCCTTACGAAAAGAATGCTCTTACAGCGGTTACTACCTACAATCAGTTGTAAAGATTTAGCCTGTTTATCCAACCAGGGGAACGTATAAAAAGGATCCGACTTACTATCGCCCGTCATTATCCGGAGTGCTTTAACCAAACCTACTCCAAGAAAAGCTTCGCGTATTACATTTCGGATCGACTGGCAAAAGAAAGGCATGTCCAAATCGTGTGTGAGATATATTCTTTTAATGACGTGAGGCGGTTCCGGAACGTCCATGCCGGCTTCGCGTAACCACCTGCGGAGCAGTATGCCGTATTCATCTACTATAGGTCTGCTTATAAATCCATTTCGGTAAGCAATAGATTCTTTTCCCGGAAATCTGCCGTGCGCGTCGCGAACAGAAGGACGAACCAACTCTTCATAACGGCTTAACATAAAGAATGCGCTGGCAATGATATCCGCATAAATTACCAGCGTTTGACCCAGCCAGACCGAATCGGGTTTTCCGTATAATAAAGGAACTCCTTCTATTTGTTTTAAAGGTAATATGGGAAGGTTTGAAGGGGTACCGTAAATCTTTTCATGAAAGAATAGTGAAGGTGAAATAATGACACTAAAATGGGTATATTGATTTTTGTCTGAAGTATATCCTACGGAATCATATACCTCCTCAGGTACTTTTACGCCAATCAGAAAGCGGATAATATAGCTAATCGTCCTCTCATCAAGCTTAAACTTTGTTGTGATCATCTCTAGTATCATATTGTTTGGTTACTACTTTAGCCAGTTTTAACCAGGCTTTGTATAGTAAACTAATATTGCCCCTGGTTATTGTAAAATAGGGGGTCTGCATTGTACCAAATTTACGAAAATAGTGCTCAACACCCGCTAACATTGATCCTTCAAAGTCGAAAGTGTCTGTTTTGTCTGAAACAAAATGAATGGCTTCCCATAAAACCAGACTGTATGCTCCCGATGATCTAAATTCCGGATCGCCTCCTCCGGCCAAATAATAGGCGCAACCGGGATGCCATACAATAAACACAGCGGCATGTAATCTGCCCTTATCATCGTATCCTCCCCACAAGTCACCCTGATTCCGTTCCCGGCATCGTGTAATAAGTTTCCTCAAAAGTCTGGGATCTCCTTTTACTGATAGCTTCTGGCGCTCGTAACTTTGTGCATTTATCCGCATAAAATCCTCTATTGGAATTCCTTTTCTTACAGTTATACCCTCTTTATCCCGGGCATTTATGATATTACGACAGATATTTGAGCTCAGGTTCTTCCATAATTGATCCTTATCGCCTATGTTTTTTAATAGATAAGAGTAACGTGTAGTCTGTTTGTATCCTGCCCAGTAAAAAGGAAGCCAATCAGTAATGTCAGAATGGAAGTTCTGTAAGAAATGAGGGTATTGTTCCAGCTTTTCTGTAAACTCCTTGCAACAGACTTGTCGGTGATTGAGTTTTTTTGAGTAGTTATCCGGCTCAAACTGCTTTGAAAACCACGGTCCCATGGTCTGGGTGTAACAGGGCATGGATATAATGCCCTTATGGGGAATATATACCGGCATAGAAGCCACAATGTTATCTCCCTTTAAAACCAGCAAGACATCCCAGTATTTGCATCCACATACTTCATCCAGCCACCAATCCTGTGAGAAGAGTGGTATAGTCTGTTCCGTTGCGCAAAGCTTCCTGTATCTTTCTTTGTTGGTCATACTATTAAAAAATAACCTTGTTACTCCGAATAACGGGAATAACAAGGTTTTATTATTTATTCAGCTAAGAAAGGGCTGAATCTACTTACTTAAGAGCGTTCAAAATCAAACCAGCCACTTCTTCTGCCAATTCAGGATTGTCGGCCATAACCTGCTTGGAAGCATCGCGTCCTTGTGCAAGTTTGGTATCGTTATAGCTATACCATGATCCACTCTTCTTTACAATATTTAAATCAGAACCCAAATCAATGATTTCGCCTGTACGAGAGATACCCGCACCAAACATGATGTCGAATTCAGCTTTACGGAAAGGAGGAGCCACTTTGTTCTTCACTACCTTTACACGAACCTGATTACCCTTTATTTCATCACCATCCTTAAGCTGACCAATACGACGGATATCCAGACGTACAGATGCATAAAATTTAAGCGCGTTACCACCGGTGGTAGTTTCGGGATTACCGAACATAACACCGATCTTGTCACGCAACTGGTTAATGAAGATACAAGTTGTATTTGTTTTGTTGATAGCAGCAGTCAGCTTACGTAAAGCCTGAGACATCAAACGAGCCTGAAGTCCCATCTTGCTGTCACCCATTTCGCCTTCAAGTTCGGCTTTTGGAGTAAGTGCGGCAACCGAGTCAATTACAATGATATCGATGGCAGACGAACGAATCAGCTGTTCTGTAATCTCAAGGGCCTGTTCTCCGGAATCAGGTTGAGAGATGTACAGGTTTTCAACGTCTACTCCTAACTTTTCGGCATAGAAGCGGTCGAAAGCATGTTCAGCATCAATAAAAGCGGCAATACCACCGGCTTTCTGAGCCTGTGCAATGGCATGAATAGCCAATGTTGTTTTACCAGAAGACTCAGGGCCGTAGATTTCAATTACACGTCCGCGAGGATATCCACCAACGCCTAACGCCGCATCCAACCCAATAGAGCCAGAAGGAATCACGCTGATTTCTTCCACAACATTATCACCCATCTTCATAATAGAGCCTTTACCATAGCTCTTTTCTATTTTATCCATAGTGGCACGTAACGCCTTCAACTTTTCAGAGTTAGGTGCCTGCTTTTCGAAATTAATCTCCGATACTTTTTCTTTGTCTTTTTCAGCCATCGTATTATTTATTAAGGATTTGATTTGCATGGTCTTTTGTGTTCACCTCTTTGGAATCAATGATACGCTCGATAATTCCATCCTCATTAATGATAAAGGTAGTACGGGCAGTCCCCATGTATTTACGTCCGTACATTGATTTTTCCTGCCACACACCAAAGGCCTGGTTCAGGGTTGTATCTGTGTCTGCAATCAGATTAAAAGGCAGGCTCTGTTTGTTAATAAAGCCCTGGTGCGACTTAGCACTGTCTTTACTTACGCCTACAACTTCGTATCCGGCAGCTCTTAGCTGTTCGTATCCATCGCGCAGACTGCAGGCCTGGGCCGTACATCCGGATGTGCTGTCTTTGGGATAGAAATAAAGAGCCAGCTTCTTTCCATTGAAGCTGCTCAGTTTTATTTCGTTTCCGTTTTGGTCTGTACCCAGTATTTCGGGAGCTTTATCGCCAACAGTTAGTGCCATACTTATAGTTCCAGGTCAATGTTAAACAATTCGTGCCAAGGCAATCCTTGTTCGTTCAATTCCTTCATGAATGGATCCGGATTGAATTCTTCCACGTTATAAACACCCGGTTTACGCCAGATACCCTGCATAAACAGCTTAGCGCCAATCATAGCCGGAACACCTGTAGTATAGCTAACACCCTGCGCACCTGTTTCTTCGTAGGCGGCTTTGTGACTGCAGTTATTGTATACGTAATACGTGATTTCTTTTCCATCTTTCAAACCACGGATACGACAACCGATAGACGTTTCGCCTGTATAGTTTTCGCCCAGTTCACCCGGATCAGGAAGAACCGCCTTTAGGAATTGAATAGGAACAATCTCCATGCCGTTATACATGATAGGATCGATACGAGACATACCGATGTTTTGGATAACACGCAGGTGAGTAAGGTATTCTTGTCCGAAGGTCATCCAGAAACGAGCCCGTTTGATTGTCGGAAAGTTCTTTGTAAGCGACTCCAGCTCTTCGTGGTGTAACAAGTACGACTCACGCGGGCCAATATTCGGGTAATTCAACGGCTTGTGAATCTCCTGAGGTTCAGTTTCCACCCATTGTCCGTTTTCCCAATACTTACCTTTCTGAGTAATCTCACGAATATTGATTTCCGGATTAAAGTTGGTGGCAAAAGCCTTGTGATGATCACCGGCGTTGCAATCCACAATATCCAGGTATTGAATCTCGTCGAAGTGATGCTTAGCAGCATAAGCCGTATATACGCCAGTTACACCCGGGTCGAATCCACATCCAAGAATAGCTGTTAAACCAGCTTCCTTAAATCTTTCCTGATAAGCCCACTGCCAGCTATATTCGTATTTTGCTTCGTCGATTGGTTCATAATTGGCTGTGTCAAGATAGTTCACACCACAGGCAAGACAAGCATCCATGATGGTGAGGTCTTGATAAGGGAGTGCCAGGTTTACCACTAACTCCGGTTTAAAGGAATTGAATAGTTTGATAAGTTCATCCACATTATCAGCGTTAACCTGAGCTGTTTGAATCTTTACGTTTTTGATAGCATCGGCAATCGCATCACATTTAGACTTTGTACGGCTTGCCAGCATTATATCAGTAAATACATCCGCATTCATCGCGATTTTCTTTACCGCTACCGTACTAACACCACCTGCACCAATAATTAATACTCTTCCCATTTATTAAATAGAATTTTCTTGTTAATATAGTTACTAAACATTTAAACCAACTACAAAAATACTATTATTATTGTGATAAAACTGCAATCTGCCAAATAAAAATATTGCTAAAAGCATTGATAAGTGTATGCATCCGTGTTATTGAAATATTTGCCTTATTTTTGTGGTATGAAAATGACAGAACAACTCCGGGCTTTTATCCGCATGCACCAGAACGACGACGTAAACAAGTTGTTGCTCTCTGCTGCCCGATATCCTGAAATTGATATGCCCTTTGCCGTAGAGCAGCTGGTATCGCGCAGACAGATTAAAGACAAGCTGCCATCCTGGTATGCCAACGATGGGTTGCTTTTCCCGGCTAAGATAGCCGCCGAACAATGTTCATCCGAGTTAACCGCCCTGTACAAGCAAAGACTGGTTACCTCCCAGGAAAGGCTTTGCGACCTAACCGGAGGTCTTGGTATCGACAGCTATTATTATTCCCGGAAGGCAAAAGAAGTCCTTTATCTGGAGCGCTTTGAAAGCTATTGTGATGCAGCAATGTATAATTTCAATGAATTACAGGCCGATAATATTACGGTAATTCAGACCGATGCCACCGTCTATCTCGATCAGTTAGAGCAGATGGATGTATTTTACATCGATCCGGCCAGGCGCGGGGAAGGAGATAAGCGTGTGTATGCCCTGCAGGATTGCGAACCCGATTTGGTCCGGCTTGCGCCTTCCTTGTTACAGAAAGCGCCCCGTATTATTGCGAAGATATCTCCCATGGCAGATATCCAGCACACCTTGCAGTTGCTTCCACAAACAACCCGTATACATGTATTGTCTGTGAAGAACGAATGCAAGGAACTTCTATTTGAATTAGAACGGGGAGGGGAGCTTATCGAGCCTGTAATCACGTGTGTAAACATGACAGCCAACGAACTGGATTTATTCTCTTTTACTTTTGCTGACGAACGGGAGGCTTTAACTCCCATGGCAACCCATATAGGAACTTATCTGTACGAACCCAATGCCTCGCTGCTTAAAGCCGGAGCTTTCAAGTGTGTGGCTCAGCGGATGGGCGTTAGCAAGCTCCACGTAAGCAGTCACCTTTACACCTCGGATATCCCGGTAGAGGCTTTCCCCGGACGGAAGTTTGCTGTTCAGGAAGTCTTTTCCTTTACAGGCAAGCTGTGCAAAAGCATTTCCAAAACGATACCCCGGGCCAACATCACGGTACGTAATTTCCCTTTGTCGGTCGACGAGCTCCGGAAGCGGACCAAAATAACCGACGGAGGCGATGTTTATCTATTCGCCACCACCGATGCAGCAGGAGAGAAGCTGCTTATCAAGTGCACCAAACTTATGTAAACAACAGCAGAATAAGCTGTGCGGATATAACCCGGATAAACATGGAAAGAGGATAAACAGTAGCATAGGCTACAGAAGGCTCATCACCTTCTACCGTTGTGTTTGCATAGTTCAGAGCCATAGGATTAGCCATGCTTCCACACAACATCCCCATGCTTCCGGCATAATCCAATTTAAGTATCCGCATGGCCACTACACCAACAATGAGTACGGGAACAAGCGTGAGAGCGGCACCAAGTCCGATCCATACCAACCCTTCGGTTCGGAAGATCGTTTCAAAGAAGTGAGCCCCCGAATTGATTCCAAGTCCTGCCAGATAAATGACAATACCCAGCTGACGCAGCATCAGGTTGGCGCTTTGAGTCGTATAAGTGGTAAGATGCAGACGGGGACCGAAGGCACCCATAAGTATTCCCACAATGATAGGACCTCCGGCTATGCCCAATTTAACCGGAGTACTTATACCCGGTAACGTGATAGGCAGAGCACCTAACAGAACTCCCAGAGTGATTCCTACAAATACAGCAATCAGGTTGGGGTTATCAAGCCGTTTTACTTCATCCCCCAGAATCTTAACCACATTATTCACCGAGTTCTTTTCGCCAACAATGGTAAGCTTATCGCCTATCTGAAGGCGTAGATTCGGAGAGGCCAGCAAATCCATTCCCGCACGGTTAATACGGGTAATATTGATTCCATAAAGATTACGTAATTTAAGTGAACCCAGCTTTACCCCGTTAATCCGGTTGCGTGTTATAATCACCCGCCTTGAAATAAGCTGACTGTCAATCGCATTCCAGTCAATATCCTCCTTGTTCCAGTCAACCTGCTCCTGTTCGCCAAACAACACCTTGATACTCTCCACATCCGATTTAACAGAAATGATCAACAGATGATCGTGAGCCATAAGTTTGGTCTCGGAAGTAGGGATACTCACCTTGCCATCGTGCCAGACACGCGAAATAACAAACTGTTTGCTTGTTAGCTTCATGATCTCGCGAATGCTTTTTTCGTAAATAGCCGGGTTGCTAACCTGAAACTCGGCAACGTAGGTTGTTGGGTCCTTATGTTCTTTAGACAAGGATTTATCCTCTTTAGAAATTATAAAAGTCCGTAATAACACAATAGCCAGAATAACACCCACAACACCCAGTGGGTAAGTTACAGCACAAGCCAGCGCCATGTCGGTAGTACCTTTAAGATTGTCGGGATTCATCTGAAGGAACGCTTGCTGAGCTGCACCGAGCGCAGGCGTATTGGTTACGGCACCCGAAAGCAGTCCCACCATATTGGATAGTGAAACACCTGTAGTCCAATGAAAAATAAGGGTTAAGAGGATCCCTAAAGCGATTACGCCCATTGCCAGCACGTTTAGCTGAATACCGCCTTTCTTGAAGGATGAAAAGAAACCGGGACCTACCTGCAGTCCCAATGTATATACGAAAAGGATCAATCCCAGGTTTTGGGCAAAGTTTAACATATCCTTATTTACCTCGATACCAAGGTGACCGGCAAGAATGCCAACAAAAAACACAAAAGTAATACCAAGCGATATGCCGAAAATCTTTAATCTACCCAGGTATAAACCCAGCGCAGAGACAATGCAGATTATAACCACAGCTTGTATAATTGTGGGTTCCAAAAAAGCGTCCAATAACCAATTCATAAGATATCATTGTTTGTGGCTGCAAAGATATGACTTTATGTTTAATCTAGAGAAATAATGAGATCAAAACCCTATAAAACAATTAAAGGATGTCTCACGACATCCCCTAACCAAACTTTGTTAACCTTAAATCTAATACTATTATGAAAAAACCACAGTACAAAGGTATAATTCTTTTTGATTTTGTCAAGGAATAATATGCTAATAAGTGTTGCGTTTAAGCGGGTTTTAGGTAATAAATACTAACAGATACAAAGAAATATGTTAACTGATTTATTTTAGTTAAATCCGGTCTATTATTCTTACATTTGTGTTTTTAAAAATAAACGGATTAACGCATTCCATATGGGATTAAAAATTATACATACGGCCGACTGGCACCTGGGACAGACCTTTTTTGGGTACGACAGACAGACGGAACATACGGCTTTTTTACACTGGCTTACAAACACCATAACCCTTACAAAGGCAGACGTTCTGTTTATTGCAGGCGATGTTTTCGATGTTGCCAATCCTTCTGCGGCAGCCCAGCGACAGTTCTTCCGCTTTCTGAAAGAGATAAATCAGTCCAATCCGGGATTGCAGGTAGTGGTAATTGCCGGTAATCACGATTCTGCGGCTCGGCTGGAAGCACCTAATCCGTTGCTGGAAGAATTGAATACCTCAGTCACCGGTGTGGTAAAACGGACCGATCAGGGAGAAATCGATTTCGATTCGTTGTTACTTCCGCTGCGTAACCGGGAGGGATCTGTGCAGGCATGGTGTATGGCGGTGCCTTTCCTCCGTCAGGGAGATTATCCTCCAACCGACGACAAGGAGAACAATACCTATGTGGCTGGTGTAGATCGCATGTATCAGCAGCTTTTTAATCACGCCAGGGACAAAAAAGAACCTGGTCAGCCAGTCGTTGCCATGGGACATCTGCATGTAATGGGAGCCGAGTTGTCGGACGACGATCGCAGCGAACGGGTAATCATGGGCGGACTGGAGGCGGTAACGTCCAACACCTTTCATCCAGCGCTTGCGTACACAGCATTAGGCCATATCCATAAAGCACAGCGGGTAGGAGGCAGAGAGAATATCCGCTACTCCGGCAGTCCGCTTCCCATGTCATTTTCCGAAACCAATTACCGTCACCAGGTAGTGATGGTGGAACTTGATGGCGATAACCCTGCCCGCATAGAACCCATACTTATACCACAAACCATCGAACTGATACGTGTCCCCAAAGTACCCGCCATACCCGAAGAGGTGATTGCCGCATTGAGTGAGTTGCCCGACAAACCGCTGTTGGAAGACGAGGCCCATCTGGCACCCTTTCTCGAAGTGCGGGTGTTGCTTACCGAGCCGGCTCCCGGTTTCCGTAATCAGGTGGAAGAAGCGATCGCAGGCAAGTTTGTACGGCTTACCTCCATTATTCCATCCTATCCCAGGCGCGAACATGGAGGCGAAGAAGTAGCTTTGTCGTTTCACGACCTGCAGAAAATAGACCCGCTCGATATGGTGAAGCGAACTTACGAAAACAAATATGCCAACGAATTACCCGAATCCATCGAAAAACTCTTCCGGGAAGTTGTACAGGAATTAAACGTTAAACAAGAGGCCCAATGAGAATACTTGCCATAAGAGGAAAAAACCTGGCTTCGCTGGAAGGCGACTTTGCCATCGACTTTACATCGGAGCCGCTGGCTTCTGCCGGTATATATGCCATATCCGGACCAACAGGATCGGGTAAATCCACGTTGCTGGATGCCATGTGCCTTGCCCTTTTCGGTCGCACGCCCCGTACCGATCAGGCACGGGAAAATGAGGTGTGGCTAAAGGATGTAAACGAGAATACCCTTCGGCAGAGCGATCCCCGGAACTTACTGCGCAGAGGAGCCGCCTCCGGACAAGCGGAAGTCGACTTTGTTGCACTCGACGGTTACGGATACAGTGCGCACTGGACCGTACGCCGGGCAAGAGACAAAGCATCGGGGGCATTGCAGGATCCCAAAATAACCCTGTATCGCCTGGATACAGGCAAGGAAGAACAAGGAACCCGTAAGGATCTGCAAAGTAAAATAGTCGAATTGATCGGATTAACCTTCGAACAATTCACCCGGTCGGTTTTGCTTGCCCAGAACGATTTTGCCACCTTTCTAAAGGCCGAACAGGGCGAAAAAGCCTCCCTGCTCGAGAAGCTTACCGGTACGGAACGCTATTCAGACATATCGCGTCTTATCTACGAAAAATATACCACTGCCAAACAGGCCTACGAACAAGTGGTTGTCCGGATGCAGGGAGTAACCTTGCTTTCGGACGAAGAGAAAGAACAGCTCGAAACCGCTTTAACGCAGACAGGGTTGGTTTTGCAGCAGCTCGAACAGGAAAAGACCGCTTTGACACTTCGGCTTGATTGGTTTACAACACTCAATAAGCTGAATCAGGAAAAGCTGCAGGCCGAAGCAGGCTTGGCGAGCGCTCTTAATGCCTGCGAAGCAAGCAAGTCCAGAGAGGAATACCTGAAGTTGGTAGACCAGGTGCAGGGAGCCCGTTCCTTATTCGACTCCACCGTTAATGCCCGCAGGCAGTTAAATGAAAAGCAGACCCGCTACCACGAAGTAGCCGCACAGATTGCCGGGAAGCAGCAGGAGAGAGACCGGATTCAGAAACTGTACACCGACGGAGAGCAGGCCTTTAAACAGGCAGAGGAAAGCTACACCCTGCTCAAACCTCAGTTAAAGGAGGCTCGTAGACTGGACGCGCAGCTTACCGAATCACTCCGTTCGCTGCAAGAGGCCGAAAAACCTTTGCAAGAGGCTGAATTACAGAAAAATAAAGAGACGGAAAGGCTTCATCTTATTACGGAGC
>JAGPJL010000064.1 GCA_018054455.1 Parabacteroides sp. | reverse complement strand
AGGGTTGTGGAGGTGAGAGATAGCCAGTGGGAGATCCTATTCATTTGTCATCTTACACTAGTCAGTTCCAGACCCGAGACTTTCCACATCTACTGCATACCTGCCGGAATATACTTTATCCTATTATAATTTGCCTCTTCAATATATATAATTAGCCAGAAATATCCTGTTATTAACGGGTGAAATGCCTAATTAAAACTCGTTTCTCAACTGGGTGATCATTGTCCTCCAGCTGAGTGATCATTGTCCCTCAGCTGTGGGACAATGATCACTCAGATGGGAGTCGAGTTAATTGCAGTATATTTACGTGTAATAACAGCATTAATTACAGCTAAATAGTAAGTGTTAGAAAGTATTTATCTCTTTTTCCTATCTTTGTTCAATCATTGTAAGCGCCAAAATAGAATATGAATAACAAGAAACTACTATCATTAGCTATCATTCCACTTGCAAGTCTTTCAGGAATACTGAATGCTGCAACTCCAAAGCAACAACCCAATATTATCCTCTTTTTAGTAGATGATATGGGATGGCAGGACACATCCGTACCTTTCGGACCAGAGAAAACGCCACTTAACCGATTATACGAGACTCCCAATATGGAACGTCTGGCCGACCGTGGTGTTAGGTTTACCAGTGCCTATGCCTGCAGCGTTAGTTCGCCAACCCGGATAAGTCTTCTTACAGGCATGAATTCGTCTCGTCACCGTGTAACCAACTGGACACTGCAATACAATCAATCCGTAGATGGAAAAAGCGATGTACTAACCTATCCAAAATGGAACATCAACGGAATGAGTCCGGTTTCCGGAATCGAAAATACCTGCTTAGCCACTCCCCTTCCTCAACTTTTGCACGACAACGGATACTATACCATCCATTGCGGGAAGGCTCACTTTGGAGCTATCTCTACCCCTGCGGCCGATCCTAAAAACCTGGGGTTCGATGTAAATATTGCAGGACACGCGGCAGGAGGATTGGCCAGTTACCTTGGAGAAGAAAACTACGGTAATAAAAAAGATGGTTCCGCATCTTCTCTTTTTGCGGTTCCCGGACTGGATAAATACCACGGAACTGATGTATTTGTTACCGAAGCCCTCACCCGCGAAGCTACAGCAGCGCTCGATGCCCGCGACAAACAAAAGCCTTTTTTTCTTTACATGGCTCAATATGCGGTACACATTCCCATTAATAAAGACAAACGCTATTACCAGAAGTACCTGGATAAGGGAATGGATCCGAGGGAAGCTGCCTATGCCGGACTAGTGGAAGGTATGGATAAAAGTTTGGGCGATTTAATGAATTACCTGGATAGCAACAACCTGACCGACAATACAATTATTATTTTTATGTCGGATAACGGTGGACTTAGTGCTGCCAATTCTGGTCGTGGAGGTACACCTAACACGCACAATCTTCCTTTAAAAAGTGGAAAAGGATCTGCTTATGAAGGTGGAATCAGGGAACCGATGATCGTATCATGGCCGGGTATTACCCAACCCAAATCGGTTTGCGGCGACTATCTTATTATCGAAGACTTCTATCCTACTCTGCTTGAAATGGCTGGAATCAATAACGCAAAAACCGTTCAACCGATTGATGGCCTGAGTTTTATTCCGTTGCTTACCGGAAAGGGTAAAAATCCATCGAAAGGACGTTCGCTTTACTGGAATTTTCCTAATAACTGGGGACCAACAGGTCCGGGCATCGCTGCCACCTGTACAATCCGTGAAGGCGACTGGAAAATGATTTACTACTACGAAACAGGAGCAAAAGAACTATTCAATATCAAAAAAGATTTAAGCGAAACGACGAACCTCGCTTCCCTGGAAGCTGGAGTTGTAAAAAGATTATCTAAAAAGCTAGGGAAATACCTAAGAAGCACTGGCGGTCAACGCCCTGTCTTTACATCTACAGGGAAAGCTGCTCCATGGCCCGACGAAATTTAGTTATCTTAATCCCAATTGGTTTTCAAGAAATAGGGTGCCTAAAAAAGATTTAGGCACCCTATTTTACTTATAGTCATTGACTGCTAATAAACAAAAAGCAATCTTAATTACCAATTGTCACTTCTAAAGGGAACCACCGGCAACTCCCTGTGATTATATAAATTTCCGATTAAAAAATTACGGAAACAATAACGGACAGCCACAGGTTCTTTTACCATTTCGCTCGAAACAACTATTATTCTGTTACCTAAATCGGCAACAGCTGTAGCCGGATAAAATACCTTGTCGGCACCGGCTATTTCAAATCCATTGATTCCATTCTCTCTGCTGAAACCTTCCTGAGCAAAATCGAAACTTACAAAAGCTTTTCCATCTTTAATCTCCAACGACTTATACTCCGGACCATTGCTCCAGATACTATTTTTAAACCCATAGGTATTCGCCAAAGC
Organism: Parabacteroides sp.; assembly: GCA_018054455.1. Lineage (GTDB taxonomy): Bacteria > Bacteroidota > Bacteroidia > Bacteroidales > Tannerellaceae > Macellibacteroides. The sequence continues at coordinate 14,377 of JAGPJL010000064.1, read as the reverse complement.
CATGTAGCAAAGACGTTCGCCCACCTGTTTCTTATTCTTTGGATGAATATTCTTTCGTTCATAGTCAGCCACCAGGTCGTTTGTACTAATCATTCCACTGTTAGGAATCAGCTTCTGCGCTTTATACTGCGCCTCACGAAGAAAAGCCGCAGCATCACCTTCGCCATATTCGAAAGGAGCTATTTCCACAAAATAGAATGGAAGTTCGCCCTGGCCCCATTCTTCTCTCCAAAGCTTTACCATGGTAGCCAAACGATCCGCATAGGTCTGATGTCTGCCAACATTTGATTCACCCTGATACCACAGGAAACCCTTTATTGTATAATTTACGAGAGGTTTCAGCATCCCATTATACATAATCATGGGTTGAAGCATGGGATGTATCTTATCGCTGCCAGCCAGAGATAAATCCACATCAGGATAGGTTTGCAAAATTTCCTTTTTCAGCCATCCTTCAACGGTAGATCCGCCCCAACTGCAATTAATAATACCGACAGGTACATCCAGAGACTTGTTTAGCATCATGGCAAAGTGATAGGCTGTAGCACCAAACTGTGCTGCATTTTCGGGATTGCTCTCTTTCCATTGACCTGGACACGAACTTTGAGGTTCCAGTTTGCTGATATTCGGAATAGTAGCCATCCGGATATTTTTATATTGTCCGGAGGTAGCAATTGTTTCATTTGCTCCCTCTATGGGACAATTCCAGAAACCATTCAACGGCATTTGCATATTGGATTGTCCGGAACAAAACCATACTTCGCCAATCAATATATTTTTCAAGGTTGTTATCTCGCCATCACTAATGGTTATTTGCTGCTTTTTATAACCTGCCTTGGGAGTCGAGATCTGAATTAACCAGGTCCCCTTTGCGTCGGACTTACCTGAATAAATAGTAGCATCCCACGTTGTACGGATGCTTACCTTCTGATTAGGAGCAGCTTCACCCCAAATTTTAACCTTGGTATTTTGCTGCAAAACCATATTATCCCCAACAATTTCAGGGAGTTTTACTTTCGCAAAAACAGTTACAGTAAATGAAGCCAGGAAAACCAAACAAAATAGAAGTCTTTTCATTTTCAATATAGTTTATTAATAATATGTATTGCTCACGGTATCGAAGGGTAAAATTAAAACTATTATTTACAGTATAAATAAGTAATCCGAATCTTTTTGTAAAATGAAACATAGTTATAAGAATTAAGTACAATATTTGACTCCGGGCAGAGTTTACGAATGTTTTTATAATAAAGAAATAGATTAATAGAACAATTACCCTTTAGCATTAGTTTTATTTAAAAATACTGGAAGCGGATTTAATAAGTTAATTTAATTTAGCTTGTAAGATGAATGCAATTTCCAAAACAAAACAAACTTCTTTCAATACTGGCAAGGTTATTTCTGTCAGGGGGAGCGTTGTTGATGTTTGGTTTGATACTAATTTGCCCTCCATTTATAAATTACTGCACACTGGCGATAAGAATGAAATAGCCATCGAAGTATTGATTCAACTCGATGAACACCGTGTAAGAGGTATTGCATTAACTCCTACCCAGGGATTAGCACGCGGAATGGCTGTACAATCAGATGGTAAAGAACTAACGGTGCCCGTTGGAAAGAAAATCATGGGACGGATGTTTGATGTATTTGGTAATACGATTGACCATGGTAAACCTTTATCATCCGAAGTTAAGTGGCGAAATATCCATCAACCTCCTCCACCTTTAAACAGACTATCAACAAAATCAGAAATTTTTCTTACCGGAATTAAAGCTATTGATGTACTGATCCCTTTGGAACGCGGAGGAAAGGCCGGGTTATTTGGTGGAGCTGGTGTAGGAAAAACGGTTTTGCTTACCGAAATGATACACAATATGGTGGGGCACAACAAAGGAGTTAGCATGTTTTGTGGTATTGGAGAACGTTGCCGCGAGGGTCATGAACTTTATCACGATATGAAAGATGCTGGTGTAATGGACAACATGGTGATGATGTTTGGTCAAATGAATGAACCATCGGGTGCACGCTTTCGTGTTGGGCATGCGGCATTGACTATGGCTGAATATTTTCGCGACGATGAGCATCGGGATGTTTTATTGCTCATCGACAATATTTACCGCTTTATTCAGGCAGGGATGGAGGTATCGGGGTTAATGGGACAAATGCCTTCCCGACTAGGTTATCAGCCTACAATGGGGACAGAGTTGTCTAATCTGGAGGAACGAATTGCGAATACGGATGCCGGTTCAATAACTTCTATTCAGGCGGTTTATGTCCCTGCTGACGATTTTACCGACCCGGCAGCTGTTCATACGTTTTCTCATCTTTCTGCATCTATTGTTCTTTCGAGAAGTAAAGCAAGCGAAGGTCTTTTCCCCGCAATCGATTTACTTAAATCAAATTCCAAAATGGCCACCCCCGGTATTATTGGCGAAAGACATTATAATATTGCACAGGAAATGCGACATACGCTTGCCCAATACGAAGGTCTCAAAGACATTATTGCTATGCTTGGTTTGGAACAATTATCGGTAAACGACCGCAACTTAGTAAACCGGGCCAGGCGTTTGGAAAGATTTCTTACCCAACCTTTCTTCTCCACTCAACAATTCAGTGTAATGAAAGGAAAGGAAGTTAGTTTGGATGAAGCACTTGATGGATGCGATCGTATACTTTCCGATGAGTTTAAAGACTTTCCGGAGAGCGCTTTTTATATGACAGGGACAATAGATGACGTAATAAAAAAAAAGAGCGATGGACTTAAAAATTCTTCTTCCATATAAGATCTACGCTGATATTAAAAACGTAGACCGGATTGTTGCCGAGACGAACGAAGGGTTCTTTGGCTTGTTACCTCAACGACTTGACTGTGTTGCGTCGTTGGTTCCAGGCATTTTTATGTATGAAACTGACAAGGGGGAAATTCATTATATAGCGATAGATGAAGGAGTTCTGGTAAAAGCAGGGATGGAAGTATTGGTGTCGGTACGAAACGCCATCGGAGGAACAGATATTGGACAACTACATAATTCGATAAAAAAAGAATACGTAAAGCTGGACGACAACGAAAGATCCGTCCGATCGGTAATGGCAAAGATAGAAAGCGAAATAATCTATAACCTGCAAAAATTCAATAAGAGATGAAAATAGACCCACAGGATAAGAAAAAAACAAATCCGTTTGACGAGCAACTCGGTAAAAAAATTGAACGCAAACAAAAAGCGCTGCATAATAACAAAAAGAGCATTTGGTTTGGCCTTGGCATGATCGGGGTTGTGGGTTGGTCCATTACAGTTCCTACAGTACTAGGGGCATCGTTAGGAATCTGGCTTGACAAGAACTATCCGGCATCTTTTTCATGGACACTTAGCTTTTTAATAGTGGGCTTATTTCTGGGATGCATTATTGCATGGAATTGGGTGGCAAAGGAAGATAAAGAAATACACGAAAATAAAAACGAAAAAGATGAATGAAATTTTACATATTATATTGACTTTAGTCGCAGGTATTGCCTTGGGATTATTCTTTTTTGGAGGTCTCTGGTATACTGTGAAAAAGGTTGTCAATACAAAAACACCTTCAATCTGGTTCTTTTTAAGTTACTTTTTACGAATAAGCATAATCTTGACAGGATTCTACTTTGTATCGTCAGGTAAGTGGCAAATGCTTTTTATTTGTCTGCTTGGATTTATAACAGGACGCATAATAGTTTTTCGCATTACAAAAGCAATTGACCTAAAACAACAAAACAAAGAAGTAAACCATGAAACTTAGTCCCGATGAAACTATTTTCTGGCAACATGGTTTTTTCACTATTAACCTGACCATTGTTACCACTTGGGCAATAATACTGCTCTTAGTGGTTGCATCGGTATTGATAACACGGAAACTGAAAACAAGCATTCGGATTTCGAGGTGGCAATGTGTTCTTGAAATGATTGTAACCGAAATAAATAACCAGATTAAAGCAATCGGACTAAATAATCCTGCACATTATATCGGTTTTATTGGTTCACTGTTTTTATTTATCATAACAGCCAATTTGCTTATTATTTTACCTTGGTATGCACCTCCTACAGGATCGCTTTCCACAACCGTTGCTCTTGCATTTGCTGTATTCCTGGCCGTACCTTTTTTTGGCATCCAAAAGAGTGGCCTACTTGGTTATTTAAAATCATACATCAAACCAACTCCGTTAATGCTGCCATTTAACCTCATTAGCGAAGTTACACGTACAATTGCTTTAGCTGTACGTTTATTCGGGAATATTATGAGCGGGGAAATGATTGTTGTTATCCTGTTAAGCATAACACCCTTTATATTTCCAATTCTAATGAAAGCCCTTGGTTTACTTACAGGCATGGTACAAGCTTATATCTTCAGCATACTTGCAACCGTTTACATTGCAGCAGGTGTTCAGGAAGCAAAAAGAACGAAAAAAATAAGTAATAAACAACTAAACTCAGGAGGATAAAAAATGGATAATGTATCTATAATCGCAGTGGTATCAATTATAACTGCAGGTCTTTCGACAAGCATCGGGTGTATGTTTCCGGCATTAAGCGAAGGAAAGGCTGTTTCAACAGCTTTAAAATCAATTGCTCAGCAACCAGACGCGGCATCAACCATTACAAGAACTTTATTTGTGGGGCTTGCAATGATAGAATCAATTGCAATATATTGTTTCGTTGTTTCAATGATTCTTATTTTTGCCAACCCATTCTGGACGCATATTATTGCAAAATAACACATAGGCCATTGAAGAATAAAACTATCTATTGTAATTAATAATTAGTACTATGCAAATCGATTGGTTTACTGTAATAGCTCAGCTCCTTAATTTCCTCGTTTTGGTGTGGCTGCTTAAACGGTTTCTGTTTAAACCTATCCAGCATGCTATCGACGAACGTGAAAGAAAAATTACATCTCAGCTAAGGGATGCAGAAGATAAAGTGCACGATGCCATAATAGAACAAGAGGAGTTCAGAAAGAAAAATGAACTTTTTGATCAGGAGAAGAAGGGCCTTATGGACAAAGTTATTGCCGAAACCAATGAGGAACGAGAAATTCTTCTGGATAAAATCAGAACTGAAGCCACGGATTTGCAATCAAATCTGGAGAAAGCGTTGAACGAAATACAAGAGAACCTTAACAGTGAAATCGAACAGAAGATCCAATTGGAGGTATTTCATATCGCAGGAAAAGCTCTTGGCGATCTGGCTTCACAAAGTCTTGAAAAAGAATCTGTCAATATATTTCTCAAAAGATTAGATAATTTACAAAAAGAAGAAAAGGTAAAATTTATTGAAGCTTTTACACCGGGCATAGGTGAAACAAACCTGATTAAAGTGCAAAGTGCGTTTGATTTACCAAAAGACAAACAAACTGAAATAAAAAAAAGAGTGAATGAAGTTCTTGGAATAAATGCAAAATATCAATTTAAAATCAGCCCCGGGTTGATCTGCGGAATTGAACTTACATCAAACGGCTACAAGTTAGGATGGAGCTTTTCGGAGTATCTCAATTCATTAAAAAAAAGTATCTCAGAAGAATAAAAGGATAATAATCCAGTAAAACTTTGTAGTATGTCTGTCAACAAATTTACTGAAACAATAAATGGCACATTCGATCGATTAGGTAAACAAAGAGAAAATTACACTCTCACTTTTTTGCCTCGCGAAGTTGGTGCTGTTGTAAGCATATCGGCAGGCATTGTTAAAGTTTCGGGCCTTCCTGGCGCAGGTTATGCTGAATTGCTAAAGTTCCCACACGGTATATATGGAATCGCTTACAATATAGATGAAAATGAAATAGGTGTGATCTTGTTGGGTGAAGATTCGCTTTTGAATGCGGGCGATGAAGTAGAACGTACAGGTCGCGTAATGGATATCCCTGTCGGAAACTCATTAATTGGAAGGGTTATCAATCCTTTGGGAGAACCATTGGATGACAAAAATCCGGTTGTTTCCAGTCAACGGCTGCCCATCGAACGTCCGGCCCATTCTATTATGGATCGCGATACGGTAACTGTTCCTTTGCAAACCGGGTTAAAGGTTATTGATGCGCTAATTCCAATTGGCAGAGGACAGCGCGAATTGATTCTGGGAGATCGCCAGACCGGTAAGACCGCTATAGCAGTAGACACTATTCTCAATCAACAGGATAAAAATGTAATCTGTATTTATTGTGCCATCGGGCAGAGGGCATCATCTGTTGCAAAAGTAATAGCTAACCTCGAAGAAAAAGGAGCTATGAAGTATACGGTTGTAGTTGCAACCGAAGGGAGCAACGTTCCTGGATTAATTTACATTGCACCTTATGCCGCCACCAGCATAGCTGAATATTTTATGGAACAAGGCCGTGATGTACTGATTGTGTATGACGATCTCACTCATCATGCGCGTGCCTACCGGGAACTTTCTCTTTTACTGAGAAGACCTCCGGGCAGGGAAGCATTTCCCGGTGATATATTTTATATACACTCCCGTTTGTTAGAAAGAGCTACCCACCTTAATAAAGAACTAAAAGGAGGTTCACTTACAGCACTGCCAATTATTGAAACAGAAGCACAAAATATTTCGGCCTATATTCCTACAAATCTCATTTCAATTACAGACGGGCAAATATACCTATCACCCAGACTTTTTGAATTAGGAATTTTACCTGCCATTGATGTCGGGAAATCTGTTTCTCGCGTTGGAGGAAAAGCTCAGTTACCTGTATATTATTCCCTAACAGGAAACTTAAAACTGGCCTATGCTCAATTCGAAGAATTAGAAACTTTTTCACGTTTCGGGACGAGACTGGACGAAAATACCAGAAAAATAATTGAGCATGGAAAACGGATACGGGTTTGTCTCAAACAAAACGAACTTCATCCAATGCCTGTTTATGAACAAATAATGGTATTGCTTGCTTTGGCTGAAGGTTTTTTTGATTCTATACCTATTGACAACATGCAAGAAGCAGAAGAGGCTTTGCTTAAAGACTGCAAAAAACTTCCTGCAGAAATTCTGAAAGTCATGCTTTTAGATAAAAATCTGAGCGACAAAGACCATGAAACAATTATGAAAATTGCACGCAGTGCGCTTGCTCCTTTTCAGGAGAAGTCTGAATCAAATGAAACAGAACAGTAATGGACACATTAGAGAGTTTACGAAGAAAAATAGAGGGAGCAAACGACCTCAAATCGGTTGTGCGGACAATGAAAGCAATGGCTGCTTCGAACATTGGACAATATGAGATGGCTGTAAGTTCTCTTAACGATTACTATCGTACAATTGAATTGGGAATCATTGCCTATTTCAGGCATGAAAAAATTGATACCCTATCTGAAAAGAAAGACTCGATAAAGGAAGACGAAAAACAAATTTGCGCAATAGTTTTTGGATCAGACCAAGGACTTGTAGGACAGTTTAATGACTCTCTAGCTGAGTTTGTCGTGCATTCGTTCAACGATTTACCAGGAAAAAAGGAAATCTGGGTTGTAGGTGAGCGAGTTCAATTGCTATTTTCGGATATGGGCCATAACACGACAAAACTATTTAGGGTTCCTAACTCTGTACATGCAATTACTTCTCTTGTGCAACAAATACTGATAAAAGGCGAAGAAAGTTATGAACTGGATAATAGAAAAGAGGTATATGTTTTTCATAATCGATCGAAAACAAAAACAGGTTATGAACCGGTTTACATGCGGTTGTTGCCCTTGGATGAAAAATGGAGACATTCGCTTACAGAACTTAATTGGCCATCGAGAAAAATACCAGAGATTATAGGTGGTATTAAGCCAACCTTAATGGTACTGATTCATGCGTATCTGTTTACTTCTTTGTTTAAAGCATGTGCCGAATCGTTGGCCAGCGAAAACGAAAGCCGCTTTGCCGCTATGCAACGCGCCGAAAAGACTATTGATGAACTTATGGACGATCTTAATCGTATGTTTCATAGTTTGCGTCAAAATTCAATTGATGAGGAACTCTTTGATGTAGAATCTGGTTTCGAAGCACTAAAAGAGGATGAACTAAATCAAATAGTAAAAAACAACCTCTTTTCCCAAAAGGAAAAAGAGGTTTGCAATTAATTAGTTTAAGACTATATAGAACTGCAAATGTGCATTACTTACAGCTAATCAAAATTTCACGAGCTACAGCGGCTGTAACGTCACGATCTTCTCCATAGGCAACATTGCGTTCAGTAAAGCGACGCGTAATTTCATCAATCGTATCATCGCCGATATTTTCTTCACTAAGGCGGGTATGAAGGCCCAAACTCCGAAAGAACTCTTCCGTTTTTTTGATTGCAAGGGCAACTCTCTCTTCGGTTGTTCCAGTGGTAATGCCCCAGATACGCTCGCCGTACTGCAGAATCTTTCCCTGCTTTTTTTCTGCCAGCACCCGTAGTGTCGCTGGAAGAACAATTACCAACGTGGCTCCATGTGTCAGACCATGCAAAGCTGTAAGTTCATGACCAATCATATGGGTAGCCCAGTCGTTCGTAACACCCATTGAGATAAATCCATTCAACGCCATGGTAGCACACAGCATAAAATCCGACATCAGTTCGTAATTCGTTTTGTTTGCTTTGATCTTGGGTGCAATTTCAATAAGCGAAGTTAAAATTCCCTCTGCCCATCGGTCCATTAATCGTGATTGTCCGGGTGTAGTCATGTACTGCTCCAAAACATGTACAAACGTGTCGGCAATTCCACAGGCTATTTGAAAATCGGGCAATGTAAATGTGACCTTTGGATCCAAAACAGAAAACACCGGATAGTTATTATAGAACGGATATTTCTCATGCGTTTCTTTTCTGGATATAACCGCTCCACTATTCATTTCGGAACCTGTAGCAGGAAGCGTCAATACAGTTCCAAGTGGAACCGACTCCGGATAATAACCCTTCTTTACAATATCCCAGGCGTCACCGTCATACAGCAAACCCGAAGCAATCAGTTTGGTTCCGTCGATAACTGAACCTCCGCCAACGGCAAGGAGAAAATCAATCTTTTTCTCTTTCCCCAGCGCAATTGCCTTACGGAGAGTTTCAATAGTTGGATTCGATTCTATTCCCCAAAATTCAGTTATATCACGGCCTTCCAAAGCCTTTATAACCTGATCATAAACACCGTTACTCTTTACGCTGCCTCCGCCAAATGTAACCATAATCCTTTTACCCGCTGGAATTTCTTTAGACAAGCTGGCTATCATACCTTCGCCAAAAATCAGACGTGTTGGATTCTGAAAACTAAAATTATTCATATTTATTGATTTAATATTGTATATACTGTAAGCACATTGATAAACCTCACCTTTAAGCAACTATAAAACCAATGAAAAACCAAAAAGTTCACCAAACAGCTACACCAACTTCGGTTGTATAAATTCCTCATAAAAGGCCTTCACTGTTAACTTTAATTTTTCAGGCAGAAAACTTAGTGTTTTTGATTTAATTTCGTTTGGGAGGCCGTAAAAAGCTTCTGCAATTCCGCCGGTAATACAAGCCAGGGTATCAGAATCTCCGCCCAATGATACAGCCAAACGAATGGCGTTTTCGTAACCGGTGCTTTCCAAAAAAGCAATAATAGCTTCGGGAACAGTATGCTGGCAAGTTTCATTAAATTGATAGTCTGAGCGTATCTGACAGCAAGTATGATTCAAATCGTATCCGAAGGAAGTTTGGATATAATGCTTTATTTCTTCTTTAGTACGTCCGGTTCTGGCAAGATAAATAGCAGCGGCAACAGCTTGGGCTCCTTTTATTCCTTCGGGGTGATTGTGTGTAATATGAGCAGATTCGGTTGCCATATTCAATGTTTCATTCAACGTTGTAAAAACCCATCCCACTGGCGACACGCGCATTGCCGAACCATTCCCGAAACTGTAATAGGGTTCCGGCGATTCATCCCAGATCCATTGAAAGAAGCTTGTTCCGTATGCCCCGGTTGGGTAGGGAAACCTGCGGCACCATTTCTGCATAACAATCTCCAGTCCTGTTGGCGCATATTTTCTCCTCAGAAGCCAATCCGCTACGGCTACCGTACAAATTGTGTCGTCTGTGTAATCGCATCCTTTCTCAAATAATTCAAAATCTGTGCTTTTGTGATTTTTATATTCGAACCGCGACCCAACTATGTCTCCTGCAATGGCGCCTAACATACCAGATTAAGATTTATAACTTACGTATATATATAATATAAAAAGCTGCTGATATGTTCATTATCAACAGCTTTTTATTATTTATCTCGCTCATCTTTATAAATCTCATACTTACTCAAAACTAATTCTGACCAGGTTATTTATTTCTTAAGAAAAAGAGGTATTTTTGCATTGAGATACATAGTAGCAGTATCTTTTCAGCTCAATTATATGGATGATAATGTTCTCGAAAAGCTTAAGATACTGGCCGAGTCGGCCAAATATGATGTTTCCTGTTCATCAAGCGGAACTACACGTTCCAATCAGAAGAATGGAATAGGGAATGCTGCCGGCTGGGGTATTTGTCATAGTTTTGCCGAAGATGGTCGCTGCATTTCATTGTTGAAGATAATGCTGACCAACTATTGTATCTATGATTGCGCTTACTGCATTAATCGCCGAAGCAACGACCTTAAAAGGGCTACTTTTTCTGTTTCAGAATTGGTTAATCTGACCATCGAATTTTACAGACGGAATTACATTGAAGGGCTTTTTCTGAGTTCCGGAGTTGTTCGGAATCCTGATTATACCATGGAACGATTGGTTCGTGTTGCCAAAGACTTACGGTTGGTGCATCGGTTTAACGGATATATCCATCTGAAAAGTATTCCGGGAGCGAGTCGTGAACTGGTAAACGAAGCAGGATTGTATGCCGATCGCCTTAGCGTGAATATCGAAATACCTAACGAAAAAAGCTTGCAGTTACTTGCTCCGGAAAAGGATTTCCAAAGTGTATTTAAACCGATGTCGTATATCCAGCAGGGAGTTCTTCAAAGTGCGGAGGAACGCAAGAAATACAGGTATGCTCCCCGTTTTGCACCAGCGGGTCAAAGTACACAGATGATCGTGGGGGCATCGGCCGAGAACGACAAAGATATACTTAGATTATCTTCTTCTCTTTATCAGCGCCCGTCCATGAAGCGGGTTTACTATTCGGGGTATATTCCTGTAAATACGTACGACAATCGCTTGCCTGCATTAAAGCAACCTCCTCTTGTACGAGAAAATCGCTTGTATCAGGCCGACTGGTTACTTCGGTTTTATGAGTTTAAAGTCGACGAGATTGTGAATGATGCTTTCCCAGATCTTGATCTGGAGATAGATCCCAAGCTTTCATGGGCTTTACGTCATCCCGAAGCCTTTCCTGTTGATATTAATAAAGCCGATTACGAGATGCTTCTTCGTATACCGGGCATTGGAGTAAAATCCGCCAAACTGATTATTGTTTCCCGACGTTACGGGCATTTGGGTGCTTCTCAACTTAAAAAGATAGGCGTGGTTATGAAAAAGGCTCAGTACTTCATAACCTGTCTCGAATTACCTGTACGCACGGTAAACGAACTTACTCCGGAAGTGGTACGTAGTGTGTTAACCAGAAAACCGGGGAAAGTGACTGACGATCGTCAGTTGGTTCTTCAGTTCCAGGAGTAGGTCATGGTAATCTTCCTCTACGATAAAACTTTCGATGGCTTGCTGACTGCCGTTTATGATGCTTACATCCGCAAATCGTTTCCGGATGTTTTGCTGGCACAGGGAGCACCACTCCCCTTGTTTTATGATGAGTTGGTGACCATCTATACGGATGATGAGAAGGTAGACCGGGTATGGAAAGGACTGCAAAAAAGAATATCTGAATCTGCTCTCTCTTGTCTTGCCGTTTGCTGGCTTTCCGAATTGCCTGAGGTTGATATTCTCCTGTTTAAGTATATTCGCAAAGCATTCGATTCACCAAAGTCCATTGAATTGAATTTTGGGGACACGGACATCCTGGAAGTGTCAAAAATATGGAAAAAAGTAAATCAAGAGAAGCACAGGGTCATTGAGTTTGTTCGTTTTCAAAAGGCTGAAGATGGCACTTTTTTCGCGGCTATGGAGCCTATGTACAACGTTTTGCCTCTGGTAACAAGTCACTTTAAAGATCGGTTTGCCGATCAGAAATGGCTTCTTTACGACCTGAAAAGGGAATATGGATATTATTACGACCTTACAGAGGTATCAGAAGTTCGTTTCGACAACAAGGATTCTCATCTGCTTTCGGGTATCCTGAATGATAATCTAATGGCCGAAGACGAAAAAATATTTCAACGTCTCTGGAAAGAATACTTTAAGGCCATCACCATCCGGGAACGTATCAACCCTCGGCTACATAGACAACACATGCCCGTACGATTCTGGAAATACCTTACTGAAAAGCAAAATTAATCTGAATTACTCAAGATAAATTTGTTTATCTAAAGCCATGTGCAGATCAATTCATTTAGTAACTTTGCATAAATATGAATTGAATACACATGAATAAAGAGAAATCAGCACTCCTGCTTGTGAACGTTGGCACTCCAGACAATCCTTCGGTAAATGCGGTTCGTCGCTACTTGTTTCAGTTCCTCAACGATCCGCGGGTTATTGATCTGCCCTGGCTGGCACGAAAAATTCTGGTTAATCTGATTATCGTTCCCTTCCGTGCACCAAAATCGGCTAAGTTATACAAGCGTTTGTGGACAAAAGAAGGATCACCTTTGCTGATCAACTCATTAAAATTAAAGGATAAACTGCAAAGTAAACTCAACGGAGAGGCCGATGTGTTCATCGCTATGCGCTATGGAGAACCATCCATTAAAAAGACGATTGAATCCATCCGCACCGGCGGTTACAAGAAAGTGATTATTCTCCCGATGTTTCCCCAATACGCTTCGTCTACCACTGGTACTGCGATACAAGCCGTATTTAAAGAGATGGAAAACTGGAATACCATCCCATTCGTACACACGATTAGTAAGTTTTACGATCATCCGGCCTTTCTTGAGGCTTTTACACAACGGATCGCAACATACAAACCCCAAGAATACGATTATGTGTTGTTCAGCTACCACGGATTACCCAATAATCATAACGACAAAAGTCATCCGGAAATTGCTTCGACAAGTTGCAGCTGTGAAAAGGCAATGCCTTCACACGGTCGTTTCTGCTACAAAGCATCCTGTTACGAAACAACCCGTCAGCTTGTTGATCGGTTAAATCTTGAAGGAGATAAGTATGCGACTTCGTTTCAGTCGCGCCTCTCCAATAACTGGATGACACCATTTACCGACAAAACCTTAGACTCTCTTGCAAAAAGAGGAATAAAACGCTTGCTTGTGGTTGCACCCTCTTTTACTGCCGACTGCCTCGAAACAACCGATGAAATAGGACACGAGTACAAAAAAGCGTTTTTAAACGCCGGCGGACAAGAGCTTACACTTGTGGAAAGTCTGAACGCCGATGATTTATGGGTTGATGCCTTAAAGAAAATAGTAGCTATATACTTATAACTATTTCACCCCTAATAACTCGACTTCAAAAATTAAGGTTGAATAAGGTTTGATGCTTCCGGCAGCCATCGTTCCGTAACCAAGTTCAAAAGGAATGTAAATCATCCAGCGTGAGCCTGATGGCATTGCCTTAAGAGCCTCCTGCCAGCCTTTTATCACTTCATTCACCCGGAAGGTTTCCGGACGTTTACGCTTAAAAGAATTATCAAATTCTGTTCCGTCTATCAACGTACCGCAATAGTGAACCTGAACGGTACTTTTCGCCGTTGGTATCGTCCCTTTGCCATTCACTATCACTTTGTACTGCACGCCGCAAGGCAATACCTCAACCCCCTCTTCATTGAGGTTTTCTTTCAGAAAGCGAATGTTCGCCTCTTTATAGTCTTTATGTTTTAAACTCATAGTTGTTGTTGTTATAAATTAAAATCAATGGTTTTCACAAATGTGATCATGGGCATGTGACTGACAATTACTACCGCCATCTTTCAATTCGCCGGCAAGGTACTGTTGTACAAGTACTGAAACATCCCCGCTGCAGTTTCTTACAACAGAAATTCCATGAGCGTTCAATTTACTTATCGCACCATCTCCGATGCCTCCTGCCAACATAAATTTCACACCTTCATTTTCGAATACTTCAGCAATATTCGATTTACAGCCACATCCCTGTGGGGAATCCATCTTTTGAATCGAAAGAACCTCATTTTTATCCGAAACTTCATAAATCTGATAAAATTCACAATGACCAAAATGGGCATCAATCTGATTGTTTTCTTTTACCGGTACTGCTATTTTCATTTTTTATCTTATTTGTAAATCCAATTAATAATCTTATTCTATCGAATATCCGGTATAAAACCAGACAATACGTTC
>JAGPJL010000162.1 GCA_018054455.1 Parabacteroides sp. | reverse complement strand
GAAATGGGTATTCATATCAACTTTGCTCCTGTTATCGATGTAAACAGTAACACGGGAAATCCTGTTATTGGTATCCGCTCCTTTGGCGAAAACCCTCAGTCTGTAGCAGAGCGGGGGAGTGCCTATGCAACCGGACTCGAATCTGCAGGGGTTTTATCTGTCGCCAAACACTTTCCCGGACATGGCGATACATTCGAGGATTCCCATTTTACGCTTCCCTCTGTATTTCATGATCGCTTTCGGTTGGATAGTATCGAGATGCCTCCTTTTCGCCGTTATATCAGTGATGGCTTTGCCGGAATCATGACCGGGCATCTGTTTGTTCCGGCTCTCGGAAAACGTCCGGGAGTACCCACCTCCCTTTCCCGGGAAGTGGTAACCAACCTGCTGTATGAAGAACTTGGATTCCGTGGACTCCGGTTTACCGATGCCCTGGCGATGAAGGGAGCTACAGATGCAGTAAAAGATACGAATGTTTGTGTGATGGCCTTGTTGGCAGGCAACGATGTGCTGTTGGCTCCGGCTGCACCGGCAACGGATTTCGAAGCGGTAAAGGCGGCCGTTTTGAACGGTACGCTGGAGATAAGCGACATAGAGGCAAAATGCATCAAGATTCTGCAGTATAAATATATAGCGGGTTTGTCTGATTATAAGCCGGTGGATGTTAGGGGATTGCGCGGCAGACTTAACACCTCCCACGCTGCTTACCTGGCGAACCGGCTCAATTCGGAGGGACTCACGTTATTGAAAAACGATAACGAGGCTATCCCTGTCCGTAAACTGGCAACTAAAAAGATAGCTGCCCTGGCCATTGGAGCTGATAGCGGGAATCCCTTTCAGGGCATGTTAAACAGGTACGATACGGTTGCCTGTTTTGCCATCACCCGTACTTCTACGCCGGCCGAGATTGCCAAAGTATACAAGGCTTTGACCGATTACGATCTCATTCTTTGCAGCGTTCATACCGTGAGGATACCTGAGAACGATGTGTTGCGCAGGCTTACAGAAAAAAAAGAAACTCTTTTTGCTTTCTTTACCCTGCCATACTTCTGTAAAGAATATGCTGCTTCTCTGGCAAATGCAAAAGGATTGATAATGGGGTACGAGAATACGGAGGCAGCCCAGGAATATGCAGCCCAGCTGATTTTCGGAGGAATTGCAGCTAAAGGAAAATTGCCGGTAACCATCCCCGGTTTGTATTATGCCGAATCGGGTCTTTATACCGAGGCTGTGCGCTTGAGCTATCAAGAGCCGGAAGCGGTAGGGCTTAATTCCGACCGGCTCTCCGGGATAGACGCCATTGTAAATGAAGGTCTCCGGGCAAAAGCCTATCCTGGCTGTCAGGTCCTTGTCGCAAAAGACGGAATAATTATCTACAATAAATCTTTTGGATATTATACATATGATGGAAATCAACAGGTAACGGACCGAGCTGTTTACGATCTGGCCTCAGCGTCCAAAGCAGCCGGAACACTTACTGCTTTTATGAAGGCCTACGAAAAAAAAGGTTTTAACCTCAATAGCAGTGTTTCCGAATTTGTACCAGTGCTTCGGAATTCCAATAAAAAAGGTACGCGCATACGCGAGCTTTTATACCACGAATCGGGCATTGTACCCTCTATCACTTTCTATACTTCTGCTATCGATTCCTCTACCTTCAAGGGAAGTCTTTACAGCGAAAAGAAAGATGCAGCCCATCCCCGCCGCTTTGATGCCAGTTCGTTTGTCAACACAACATTCAGGTATCGGAGCAACTTTGTGTCGGATACTTTGCGCCCGGGATTTACTACTCAGGTGGCACGAAATTTTTATCTCAACACCGCTTTCCGCGATACGATGATGCACATTATAGCCCGGTCTCCGTTGGGTCCTCAGGGTAAGTACCTGTATAGTTGCATAAACTTTATTTTGTTGCAACAGGTAACCGAACAGCAGATGGACATGTCGCTCGACAAAATTCTTCACAACTATTTCACTTCGGGTTTGGGGGCAAAGACAACCATGTACAACCCTTTGAAAAAGATAGATAGTTTGTGGATAGTCCCTACCGAAGACGATTTCTTTGTGCGCCGCCAACTGCTTCGGGGATATGTGCACGATGAGGCGGCTGCTTTTATGGGGGGAGTATCAGGTAATGCCGGACTTTTCTCCAACGCAGGCGACCTGGCCAAACTGCTGCAGATGTTGCTTAACGGAGGAAGCTATGGTGGAGAAACCTACCTGCAAAGTGAAACACTGAGGCTTTTCACCCAGAGCAAAAGTCCTAATTCGCACCGCGGACTTGGTTATGATAAGCCCCGTCCCGAAAATCCAAACCTGTCTTCGTGCGGTTTGCTGGCTCCCCGGTCGGTTTATGGACATACCGGCTATACGGGTACTTGTTTTTGGATTGATCCGGATAACCGGCTGATATACATATTCCTTAGTAACCGTGTAAATCCAACCAGGGCGAATAATGCTTTGGGGGCAATGGATATCCGTACACGTATTCAGGATGCAATCTATAAGGCTTTTAATGGGGAAATTAAAAAATAACTTGTACTTTTGTTCTCAGTATCCAGGTCTCTGAATTTTTAAATACAAAATATACAACTATGCTATTCGGTCACGGTGACGATTATTTTAACTCCCAGGCAGAGGTGAAAATCAATTTCAGCTCCAATGTCTGGCATGGCGCGAACCTCGAGAAACTAAAAGAACATCTAAACACGCAATTCGACAAGCTTTCACGTTATCCGGAACCGGATGCAGCCACCCTTAAAAGGTTGTTGGCCCGCCGGCATGAAGTAAGCGAGGAGAATGTAGTTATGACCAACGGTTCCGTAAGTGCTTTCTACCTCCTGGCTCAGGCATGGAGAGGTGCCAGCTCGCTTATTGCTGTTCCTTCGTTTTCAGAATACGAGGATGCCTGTCGTCTGCACGAACATACGATAAGCTTTTTCTCTACTGGCGACGATCTTCAGGAAGTATCTTTCGAAGGATATGACTTTTGCTGGATGTGTAATCCAAACAACCCCGACGGAAGGATGATTCATCGTTCCGAACTGCTTGCACTCATTGCGGCCAACCGCAAAACCATGTTTATTATCGATCAGGCTTATGTTGCCTTTACCACCGAAGAGCTTCTTAAGCCTTCCGATGTAAAGAACAACCCCAACCTGATTATCATACAGTCAATCTCCAAGGCATACAACATTCCCGGACTTCGTGTCGGATACATCATTGCCTCGCAGGAAATTACAGAACGTGTAAATAAATACCTTATTCCATGGTCAATTAATGTATTTGCTATCGAAGCCAGCAAATATATTTTGATACATCCGGCTCAGTTTACTTTGCCTGTACGTAAGTGGCAGCGCGAAACTGCCGAATTTATCTATCAGCTAAACAAACTCGATGGTATAGAGGTATTACCTACAGCTACTACTTTCTTCCTTGTCCGGCTTAAAACAGGGGTAGCTGCCGATTTAAAGGAATGGTTATTGGCTAACTACGGTATCCTCATCCGCGATGCATCTAACTTCCGCGGACTCGATGAAACCTACTTCCGTGTTTCCACGCAGACGGGAGACGAAAACATGCAACTGGTAGAAGCTCTTCACGAATGGCTCGATCAACAGAAATAAGTAAATAAAAAAGAGGCTGCATTCAATTGAATGCAGCCTCTTTTTTTCCTTTTTACTAAGTCGGTTTACTATTCCATTTTCTTGTTAAGGAAAATATGAAATAAAAATCCGGCAACAATAAGGCCTAAACCAAGTAATAAAGGAGAATTCGATGTAGTTCCTGTGTACATAGAACCAATCAGTACAAGTACACCTATAAGGAGTACAATCACTCCCAGTGATTTAATTAATTCATTCATGGGTATAGATTTTTATAATTATTTTCTTTCTAAGTGCAAATAAAGTAATAATATACTGATTCAAAAAATATTTTAGAATAAAAATACCAAAACCTTGAAAAATTGCGTTTATCTTTGGATTACTAAACTAAACACTATGAAGCGCATACTGTATATATTATACACATGGATTATTTTTGTGCCTCTGTTTCTTGTGCTAACTTTATTAACCGCACTTACAACAATTGTTGGGTGTTTTTTTGGAGGAGAACGGATATTTGCCTATTGGCCGGGCAGAATATGGTCCTGGCTTACATGCCATTTAGCTTTGTGTCCTGTTAAGGTACGCGGGCGCGAAAACATACCTTCCGGACAATCCTGTATTTTTGTGTCCAATCACCAGGGTGCTTTCGATATCTTTCTGATTTATGGATTTCTGGGTGTTCCCTTTAAATGGGTTATGAAGTCTGGTATTAAAAAGATCCCTTTTGTTGGAGATGCCTGCCGGGCAGCAGGCTTTATTTTTGTAGAGAAAGCCACTCCCGGGGGAACGGCCAACATCATTCGTGAAGCAGAAAAATATCTTTCAAACGGTGTATCTATCGTAATTTTTCCGGAAGGATCCAGAACGTACGACGGGAAAATGGTTCGCTTCCGCAAGGGCGCATTTCAGCTGGCGACAGACCTAAACATGCCTCTGGTTCCGATAACTCTTAATGGCCCCTATGAGGTGCTTCCCATTGGCAGTCTTAACCTGCGCAGGCATTCGCTGGAGATGATTATCCATCCGGCAGTTTCTCCTGCAGGAACTGATTCCAACCATAAAGGGTTGGAATTATTAGCCGAACAAACAAAGCAGACTATCTCTGCAGAACTATGGAATTGTTACCGTTAATTGACAATTTTACCAGGCTTTTAGTAACCCGGTTTTAGTAACCCTAAGACTTACCCCGATGCTTCTTCCAAACAATTCGCGGCCATCAGCAGCCACTGTGCCGGTAAACTTCCACCCATTCAGTTGCGGATGTCTGTAAGTAATATCCATCAAGCCGGAAACACCTCTTTTAATAGTACGGAAAGGCTGACCGTGCGATCCGTACGTATTCATCACCGTACCAAGCAAACGATATTCAACCTGAGCCGAAAGTGCCCCCGATAATCCCAGATGCCAGTCGCTTACCCTG
>JAGPJL010000063.1 GCA_018054455.1 Parabacteroides sp. | reverse complement strand
TAATATTGTGTTGCACCCCGAAGTACAGCTTGTGATGAACATGGATGGCTGGGGTCCTCCGGTGTTAAAAAACGACACTTACCGTCAATATATTTATAAGGAGCCTGTACAGTTTACCGGATTCAAACTGTTTTACAAAAACGACCTGAAACGTCCGCCTCACCGCATGCTGACTCCTCCGGAACTGATAAAGCTAAAGCCTCAGCCCATTTATATCCAATATCAATAGTATAAATAAAGCCGGCTTTTAATAAAACCGGCTTTATTTATCAGGTTAATTTAATAAAACAAATTGATCACATCCACTTAGTAAACAGCTCCTGTTTCCATATTAATGGTAAGAGAGTTATCTGTTGTATTGATATCGTTCCAAAGCGAATACAAAATAGCACCTAGCGTTCCGCTTAAGTCAATAGAATTCAACATAGTTATCTGATCTGCAACATAAGCAGGCATTACTTCGTCTCCTGCAAAATGTGCCATGGCAGCCGGAGTAAACAGGGGAGCAAGTGCAGCGGCCGAAGCCTCATCGACAGCAAAGTTGGAATGCAAGAGGTTTGCAAAATAAAGATTCAGATGATCTGACATGAATAACCTTGCAAAATCATCAAAATCGCCACCCATTAACGATGTGGTGTTTTGCGGTGCGAAACTATATTCATTACCATCAATGGTAAGCATCCGGTAAGTACAGGGATAATTAACTGTGGAACCTGTTTCTACATCAAAAACAAATTTGCCGTCGTGTTCTCTTTTGGTAATGTCGGTGGCATGATAATGCCCGGTAAGAATAAGCTTCAAACCGGCGTCTATAAGTTCGTTCGACACCGTTTCCCAATTATCAATTACATAACCGGGATCTACCATTTGCTGATATTCGTAATGCTCAACCAGCCCATGGTGCATCATTCCTATTACAGTTTTCCCCATACTTTGAGCATCCTCAAGCCGATCTTTTATCCAAGCCAATGTAAGAGGACGAATTTCACCACTACCAATGGGTTTTGTAGTATTTTGGTAAAATTTGTTGGCATCGATCGTAATTATCCAAAGTCCATCAATGGGTTCGCTTACGTAACTTAAAGAGTTGGGATCGTCGTAAATGGCATCGTTGTAGCCAAATTTGGCGTAAATCTGAGGAATTCTGTCGGCCTGTACAGTGGGAGCCTGAACAATTTTCTCATTAATATAGCGCGCGGCATCCGGATTGTTTGCATCGTGATTTCCCGGAGCTATAAGCACTTTAATTCCATGCAAAGTAAATTGCCGGAGAATCCGGGCAACATTTTCGTGACTGATTCTTTCGCCGTCTTTAGTAAGGTCGCCGGGAATAAGTACCAAATCCGGATTCTTTGCAATAATGTCGTTGACTGTAACTTCCAGAATTTCGGAACTAAACTCCAAAAGTTTTGGGTCTTGGTTGAGATATGCCTGAAAAGCAGGACCATCTTTCACCAACAGAGACTGATCCATTACATGGATATCAGAAAGAATGGCAATCTTAACTCCTTCGCTGAGACTGGCACTTCTTGTGGTGGGCAATTCGTCGGAATTAATCCCTAAATCGGAAATGTCGTTCTGGCAAGAATAGAAGAGAGTTAAAATAAACAGAGGAAGAAAAATACGAAATGACTTCATAATATATAATTTAAAAAGGTCATTGAGTATTCTGCAGTATTAATGCCTAAAGGTGATCGAGTGTTCACAAGAAATTATGTGATTTTACTGGCTTTTGCCTAATTGCGAAAGCTTACTTTTGTCGATGGAACGGTTTACAAACCTGGAATATGGTTGTTACCGTTTGTTAGTTTCTGGCGGAGTCATGATCGGGTGAAAACAGTTTAATAACTTTACGGCACTATATACAAAACGGTTTTATTGTTTGACTTGTTTAAAGGGGGGCAGATTTTTAGTCTTATTTATCTTAACAAGCCAACATAACAAAAAAGATCCCCCGTATCTGGTGATGCGGAGGATCTTTATATAGTAATAACTTTATTAGTTGATCTTTTCGGCTGAAGGAGGAGGTAGCTTTGCTCCCCATTCCTTGTTCGCTTTATTTCCCATTTCTAATTCAAGTACTCCGCCATTGACAATGTCTTTATGACTAAACCAAGGTTGATTCCACTCCTTGCCGTTTAGTTTGGCTGACTGAATGTATTTATTGTCTTCCGAACTATTCACCGCTTTAATTTCGAAAGTTTTACCGTTCCCTAAATCAATGATCACATCAGAGAAAACAGGACTGCCGATATTATAGGTGGGAGATCCCGGAGTTACAGGATAAAATCCCATTTGCGAGAAAGCCACGAATGCAGACATTCCTCCGCCATCTTCATCGCCCGGTACGCCCATCAGGTCGTTACGGAACCATTCCTGTAGCAGTTTGCGGATACGCTTCTGGGTTTTCCATGGCTGACCGGCATAGTTGTACAGGTAAGGAATATGAAGACTGGGTTCGTTTGCCATGGAAAATTGACCTACATTTCCTGTATGATCGGGCAATACACGGTAGAATTCGAACTTGCTTTTGCCAAGAGGTTCATTGAACATCTGGTCGAGGTTGGTAGCGAAGCTATCCTTTCCGCCCATAAGAGTTACCAAATCACCCACGTTGTGTTGTACATCCCAGCGATATACCCAGGCATTGTTTTCGCCATAATATGCGCGGGCACCTTGTCCTCCGGAAAATACATAATCGAAAGGCATGATGAATTTTCCTTTATTATCTTTGGGATGGAAGAACGCGGTTTCTTTATTAAACACGTTACGGTAGTTGTACGAACGTTTCAGGAAATAGTTATAATCGTCTGTCTTCCCAAGGGCTTTGGCAATCTGCGACAAGCACCAGTCGTCGAAACTCGCGCCCAATGTAACAGCAATAACCTGGCGGTTTTCGAAAGGATGCACCAACTTGCTTGTTTCCTTTTCGTTGGGGTGCAAAGCAGGGAAATATCCTTTTTCTTTGTAGAAAGCATCCAGATCTCCGGCTTTGGCACGCATCCACGGGGCAAGTGTTTCGTCCATTATTGCACTTTTGCAGGCATTATAAGCCTTGTCCAGATCAAAACCTGTAAGACCCTTGCAATAGGCATCCCAAATTACGGCTACCGCATGGTTTCCGTTCATCCGGTGACTATCGCCTGTTACTTCGGGGAAGGTTGGCATCCAGCCTTCGGGCGATTGCTGCGCCATACGTACATACGACGAAACCATAGCAAGTTCCTTCTGCGGTTCAATTAAAACACGTAAAGGATGCACGGCACGATAAGTATCCCAAATCCAGTCGTCGGTATAGAAAGGCATTCCTTCGTCCGAGTGAATCTTACCATCGGTGGCACTGTAGTAGTTACCATCCTCGGAGATACAAATCATACGTTCGTAGGTACGGTATAGAGAGGTATAAAAAATAGTTCTCTCGTCGTCCGTTCCCCCAAACACTTTAATTTTTCCTAAGGATTTGTTCCATTCGGTCCGTCCTGCCTTGGCAACCACATCAACGTCGTAAGCATTAATTTCGCGTTGCAGGTTCTTTTTGGCTTGCTCGGTACTGATAAAAGAAATTCCGTAACGGAGTCCGATTGTCTGTTCCTTGTCGCCATATGCTAGTACAAGTGCAGCATTGCGTCCTGCAGCCTGGGTCTTTCCAAATGAAAGACTGTCGCCGGCAAGTACCCCACTCTTCTCAGGAAACAAGTTGGTCTCGGCATAGAGATAAATCTTTGTTTTATCATCTACAAACTGATAGCCGCTGATACTGTTTCCTTCGGAAGTAAGTTCGCCGTTACGGGTATTCAATATCAGGTAGTTCGGAGCCTTTTTCTCAAAATTGATGGAATAGACAGCCGACTGATACGAAGGAGCGTAATCAACATTGATATTTGCTTCATCCAGGTAGACAGAATAGCGGTACGGTACAATCTTTTCCAGGTCGTAACTGTAGCTTATCACCGGTTTGATATTTGCCTCGTCGCCCTGATAAGGACTAAGATTAAAGGCAGAACTTCCCCGGTGGCTGGTTACGATAACGGGCAAACCCTGTAAACGGTCGCCTGTAAAGTCGCCCCGTTCGGGATAAACACGCAGCATGCTGTTGGGCAAATGCACCGTTGGATAAGTAGGCACAAGCAGGTGACTGATATTTCCCATAAAGGGATTCACAAAGTCCACCGGCTCCTTGGAAAGGTCTTCGGACATATTTCCAATTCCGTTAGTCTGACACCCGGTAACGAGTGCAGCGGTAAGGAGCAAACTCCAGCCTGTTTTTACGAAATTAATGTTCATAATACTATGCGTTTGAGTGTTTTTACTTTAGATTGCGGTAGCTGGACGACTAGCTGGATCGGCTCCGAATTTTTTGTTAGGCTGGTTGCCCATAATAAACTTCAGCGTTCCACCGTTCATAATGTCCTGGTACAGAATATAAGCCTTATCATACGGTTTCCCGTTTAAGGTTACCGATTGGATATAGACATTCTCTTTCGAATTATTTTCGGCTACCACTTCAAAATGTTTTCCGCCTGGCAATGCCACTGATGCTTTGTCGAACAACGGACTGCCAAACACAAACACGCCGTTAGACGGATTTACCTGATAGAATCCAAGAGCAGACATGATATGCCATGCAGACATCTGTCCGCAGTCTTCGTTTCCGATTACGCCATCGGGAGCATCCGTATAAAATACATCCTGAATGTGACGAACCATCTTTGCCGTTTTCCACTGCTGACCGGCATATGGATACAGGTAAGCCACGTGATGACTTGGTTCGTTACCGTGAGCATACTGCCCTATCAATCCGCTAATATCGTTCGATGCACTTTCTCCCATATCACCTTCGGCAGTAAACAACGAATCAAGCTTGGTACCAAAGGCTTCGTCGCCGCCAAACAGTTCGATAAGTCCTTCGGGGTGTTGCGGAACAAAGAAAGTATATTGCCAGCCGGTACCTTCACAGAAATCACCACGGCCATGTACCGAACGGAAAGGATCATAAGGAGCCACCCAAGTACCTGCAGCAGTTTTAGGACGGATAAATTTGATATCCTTATCGAAATACTGCGAATAATATTTTCCTCTTTTCAGGTATTCTGTATAAACAGAATCTTTCTTCATCTTTTTAGCCATTTGGGCAATACCCCAGTCGCCTACAGCATATTCCATGGCGATAGAAGTTGCTTCGAACAATTTATCGCAAGGAATGTATCCTTTTTCCATAACAAAGGGAACTCCCTTTTGTTTCGGGTAAGTAGAAGAAACAAGCATCGCATTCATAGCTCGTTCGGCATCGAAGCCTGTAATACCTTTCAGATAGGCATCGGCAATAATGGGAACAGCGCTGTATCCGGGCATACACTCGGTTTCGCCTCCAACCAACGGCCAGATAGGTAATTTACCTTGCTGATCGTAAATACCAAGATAAGAATTTACCATATCTCCCACCATATCTGGTTTAATGAGGGTAAACAATGGATTCAATGTACGGTAGGTATCCCACAAAGAGAAAGTAGAATAGTTTTTCCAGCTGTTATTCGTATAAACAGAATCGTTATGACCACGGAAATCGCCGTTTACATCGCAATATAATGTTGGGGCGATAAAGGTATGATACAAGGAAGTATAGAAAATCTTTTTGGCACGTTCGTCTTTCGTATCAACATCAATGCACGACAAAGCCTCATTCCATACCGTTTTTGCATTCAGCTTAACCTGGTCGAAATCCCAGTGCGCAATTTCCTTTTCAACATTGATGGCTGCATTAGCACAGCTTACAGAAGAGATTCCCACTTTCAGCAATACGCTTTCGGGATTCTTTTCGAACGTAATCACCCCTTTTACAGCTTCACCGGTCAGAGTCCCCTCGCCTGCGGCCTCGTCGTCGTTAAATAACTGCAATACTTTGATTGGCTGATCGCTTTTGAGTGTAAAAAACACTTTGTGTTGCGGACTCCAGCCTTTTGAAAAGCGATATCCTTCGATAGTAAACTTATCCACCTGCTTTAGGTAGGTATCGTAAGAATTATCGCCGTTTCCTTCCTTCAGGTTGATCAGAATGTGCGCATCCTCGTTCTTTGGAAACGTGTACCGGTGCATAGCCACACGTTCGGTAGCAGTTAGTTCGGCTTTAACACCGTTGTCCATCAGTAAAGAATAATAACCGGGAGTAACCGTTTCGTTGCTGTGCTTATAATAAGAAGAACAACTTCCTTCGATATTATCCTGTTCGCCACGTGCTGTACGTACAACACCGGTATAAGGCATAAGCAAGATATCACCTAAGTCGGCACAACCAGTCCCGCTAAGATGCGTATGAGAGAATCCGATTATCACGCTATCGGAATAATGATAACCCGAGCACCAGTCCCAGCCCTTGTGAATATTCTGTGGACCAATCTGTACAGCTCCGAAAGGAACATTAGCTCCAACGAATACGTGTCCGTGAGCGCTGGTTCCTATATATGGATCTACGTAGGATATATAATCTTTCACTTCAACCTTCTCCTTAACTGAGCAGGAGAAAGCGAAAAATGTCAGGCATACAATCATGCCTGACATATTAATCTTGTTGAATAATTTCATTCTATAAATTACTTTTTCTCGTTAACAGAGAATGAATAAGGGAAATCTTCTTGTTGAATACCGCGTTGCTTGTTTGGTGTTTCGCTCATGCGAATAGTAATCTCGCCACCATTCAATAAATCGGCATGCTTCAGATAGTTCTTGGTATAGTTCTTTCCGTTTAGAGTCATCGATTCGATGTAACGGGTCTTATCACTATTCTCCGGAGCATTGATTACCATCTTCTTACCGTTTTCGAACGTAATAGTTGCCTTCTTAAATAAAGGTGCACCCATTACATATTCGTTGGAACCCGGGCAAACTGGATAGAATCCAAGGGCAGAGAATACATACCAGGCAGAAGTCTGTCCGTTGTCTTCGTCACCACAATAGCCATCAGGATTACAGGTATACATTCGGTTCATTACTTCACGAAGCCAGTACTGAGCCTTCCAGGGTTCACCTGCATAGTTATACATGTAAATCATGTGCTGAATTGGCTGGTTACCATGCGCATAGTTACCCATGTTCATGATTTGCATCTCACGGATTTCGTGAATTACACCACCGTAGTAGCTATCGTCAAATACGGGTGGAACCGCAAATACGGAGTCCAACATCTGAACAAAGTCTTTCTTTCCACCCATCAAATCGATTAATCCCTGAGGATCATGGAAAACAGACCATGTATAATGCCAGCTGTTTCCTTCGGTAAAGGCATCACCCCACTTCAGCGGAGAGAAAGGAGCCATAAATTTACCATCGGCATTCTTACCGCGCATCAGCTTGGTTTCCTTGTCGTACAGGTTTTTATAGTTCATGGCACGTTTGGCATAAAGTTCTATTTCCTTTTTAGGACGTTTCAAATCTTTAGCCAGCTTATAGATACACCAGTCATCGTAGGCATATTCGAGTGTACGGGCTGCGTTCTCATTGATTTTGACATCGTAGGGAACATAACCAAGCTTGTTGTAATACTCGTGACCTAAACGTCCGGTTGAAGATACTGTTGGGTGTACATTTTCGGTACCGTGGATAAGACCTTTGTACAGTGTTTCAAGGTCGTCTACCTTTACTCCTTTCATGTAGGCATCAACCAAAATAGAAGCTGAGTTATTACCAACCATACAGCCGCGGTGTCCGGGACTAGCCCATTCGGGGAAGAAGCCGCTTTCTTTATATGTATTGATCAAACCTTCCTGCATCTCTTTGTTTACAGAAGGGAACATCATATTCAGGAATGGAAACAAACAACGGAATGTATCCCAGAAGCCAGAGTCGGTATACATGTATCCGGGCAATACCTGTCCGTTGAACGGACTGTAATGCATCACCTTGCCGGCTGCATCTATTTCATGAAATTTACGTGGAAACAACATGGAGCGGTACATACAAGAGTAGAATGTACGGTATTGATCTAACGATCCGCCATCTACCTCGATTGTTCCAAGCGCTTTATTCCAGGCTTCTTTTCCCTGAGCGGCAACTTTATCGAAATTATTGTTTCCAAGTTCCTTCAAATTCAGGGCTGCTTGTTCGAAACTAATAAATGAGGAAGCTACACGTGCATTTACCACTTCGCCTTTTGCTGTTTTGAATCCAATTACAGCTCCCGCATGATTGGCCGTTTGTTCCTTTTCGTTTTTCAAAGCACCATCGGCAAACGTATATTCGTAAGTAAAGGGTTTGTCGAAAGTAATAACGAAGTAATTTTTAAAATTGGCAGGTACTCCCCCACTGTTTTTTGTTGTGTAACCGATAATTTTGTTTTCGTTCGGTAAAATCTTAATGTAAGATCCTTTATCGAAAGCATCAATTACAACAAATGAACTATCACTCTGTGGAAAAGTAAAACGAAACATGGCAGCACGTTCGGTTGGTGCAATTTCGGTTACCACATCGTGTTCGGCCAAATAGACCTTGTAATAGTAAGGCTTTGCAATTTCTGACTTGTGAGAGAACCAGCTGGCGCGCTTATCCTGATCAAATACAGGAGCACCTACAACCGGCATAATTGAGAACTGACCGTAGTCATTGATCCACGGACTGGGTTGATGCGTTTGTTTAAACCCACGGATTTTATTTTCCGTATAGGTATACGCCCATCCATCACCCATTTTTCCTGTCTGGGGCATCCAGAAATTCATTCCCCAGGGAAGTGCTATCGCGGGATAAGTATTTCCCGTAGACAATTGAAAAGTAGACTGAGTTCCGATTAAAGGGTTCACATACTCAACCGGATCAAAAACTCCCTCACTCTCAGAGGCAAAAGCAGGTTTCCCAATCCAGCACAAAGCTGTCATCAGAACAACCGCACACACATTCTTATGCTTCATCGTATATAAATTAAATAATTGGTCGCAATTTTTTACAAAGTAACTAAAACAATACAGGTTGTAAAAGACCCTGCAATTCGTATTTAGTCAAAAAACAATAAAAAAAACCTAAGAATCGTTTCCCTAAAGCTTTTTTTGATAACGAAAATAGATTTTATACTTTCTAAAGAATTAGAAAAGTTAATTTACAATATTCTATCAACTTATTCAAGACAAAATCTATATTACAACAGATAATTAAATATTACTAATTATATTTAGTATTAATCATATTCCCTTTTTTCATTATCACATCAAAATATTTTGAATATGAGTAAATCTTACCTGTGTCTGTATTTGTTAAATCAAAAGAAATGCGAACTAAAAATTTCGGCGACATCGCATGATTCCAAAAGTATGAATCTGGCTCTAAGAAATTATACATTGTAAAATATTTTGATCTAACTGAATTTGCAATTCTATAGTATTTTTGAGACTGTAAAAAAGCATAAGGGGTAGAATTTAAGAGGTTATCGATAACACCCTTCGAAGATTCATTTATAATCAACTCTTCTTTAAAATTACTAATAGCCAACTTTGACTGGAATGCTTTATTAATAATTACCTGTGATTCCATCAAATTGTAATTGTAGGAATAATTACATTTAGTCGGAACTGTAGATGTAGAATTAGGATAATATAGATCTCTAAATATAATAACATTTACGACAGGGGTACTTTTTAAATTCCAAATACCTAAAGGAATATCGTATAAAGGAGCATCAGTACTTTTACTTCCAGGCATTGGAAAAGGCGATACTCTTCCCCAGCCTAAAACCTGCATTGATGAAGTCACAGATATCTCACTTTTAGAACTCATTGTAAGATCAACTTTATTTACCTGATTGTTATTTCCTCCAATAATAGAATTAAGCACATTGCCTAATACTTTAGCCGCCACCGATCCGCCTGAAGATATTACAGATTTAATACCCTCCTTAACACCACTAGTTACTCCTGTACCAATCCATTTTGTTATACTCCCCTTAAGATCATTCCACAAACCAAGAAAAAACGAATCATTTTTCTTAATTCCTGCCTCAATAGTATCCCCTAAAGCAATACTCGTAGAATTTTTGTCTGGAGAAAAATTATTAATTGTATTAATAGAACCTAAATTTAAAGTTAAATCTGGCATATTGGACGCTGAAGACGTAATAGATCCTGTTATTTGACCATTTGTAATTGCTTTTCCAAATGAAGTTGTCACATTTGCAGCCCATACTGCAGCAGTAAAATTACTTCCATCCTGCATATCAGGATCGTACGCACATTCTATTTCAATAGCATACCAATTATTCTCTTTAAAGCCAATGCTCATATTATTAACTCCAACAGACCATCCTGGTGAAAATATATAGGCAGGATAGTTTTTTTTATTATTTATTCCTGTTGCAAAGACATCTGTAAAATTAAACAAACTACTGCTTTTATCTATATTAAGCCCAACAAAAGTACTTGTTGTACCAGCGCCTGAACTATTTGCTATTGAATAAAAAAAGAATCTTAAAATTCCAGTGTTTTCATTATAAAGTGCAAAGTATTTATTAGGTGTATTTCTATTCATATTACTATAAACCATTTTCCACCCATTTTCTCTTGAATAATAACGTTCGCTAGTATTTGATGATTCAGCTTTAGCGTCGATCCAATCAGAGGGAATGCCAGCACTCTGAGTACCCCCTGGTTCCCAAGGAAGAGGTATTGAAACCGTTGCATTGTATTGATCTTGAGTGACAATATGATTAATCCTATCCCATTCAAAAGAACCATCGTTATACGCACCTTTTGTCAAGACTTTTTCAAGTTTTTCTTCAACAGGAAATAAGTCTTCTTTTTCTTCACAACTAAATAACAATGTTGTTAATAATAATAAATAACACCAATTTGACATTTTTTCACAAAGATTAAAAGATAAAGATTCCATAATATTTAATTTAGATTTATAAAAATAAAATAACATTAATAATACCTAACTATTTAAAACATCTTTAAAAATAAACAGAAAATAAAATTTCTATTTTAATTTATTTTTCATGACAGGAGGCAATAAAAAAACTGTTTAACTTTAAAACAATATCAGCAGTACTCATAAGTAAATATCACTGTTAAAATAGTGCAATTTAAATATAATGAGATATATACATAAGATTACAACGAGTATATATTACTGCACAATATCGAGAAAATGTTATCAGCCTTTCGGTTAAAAGCTTGACAAAAATATCTGCAAGACATACGTAGTATTAATACGTACTCTTGCAGATATAATAAAGTTAGTTTAAATCATTAAACTATATATTAATACGCATTCTTTTAGAACACGCTTATAATTAATAACCTGCATTCTGAGTTAGATTCGGATTACGTTGAATCTCACTATATGGTAACGGCCACAACATATCAGATTCTTTTACAGTATAACCATTCCCGTTTTTAGCACCAATTAGATTTACGAATGTTACTTCACCCTTATTTGTTGCACTGAACGTAGGATACAACTGAGTACGAACGCAATCATCCCAGATTAAAAATTCTAAAGGGAATTCACGCAAACGTTCAGCCAAAACTTCTTTTATGAAATTATCTTTGGACAATAACAAAAGCTCAGCTTCAAATTCTGCGGCTGTTTTTCCAGTCAATGAAGCACGAGCCTTAACCTGCGCCAAATAGCCAGCAGCTTCAGAAGTAACTCCAGAAGTACGTGCTATACCCTCTGCTGCGGTTAACAGCATCTCTGGATAACGAATAATATTTGCATCTTTACTACTCTGAGCTGTACTTAACATACATTCTTCATTGAAGAAATACCAGTTACAAGTTTGTCCCAAACTTGTTGATGTAGTCTGTCCAGGGAAAGTATAACTCCAGTGGAAGAACTGATTTGGCTGATGACGAAGGTCTTCCGAATCATCATACATATTCTCAATTCCGTTACTTAAACCATAAACATTATCACAAATTGTAATCTTAAAGTAAGTAGAAAATGCATTAGGAAACGCCCATGCGGCTCTGTAAGTTGCATAGCTGATACCTGCTTCATATTCATAAGCGTAGATTACTTCAGGCAAGCCATCAGTAGTTCTCAGCTTATTATAAGCACTATTAGCAGTCAAGTCTCCATTAGGCGTTAAGCTATGTTTCCCTGAGCTTATCACAGACTTTGCTGCAGCAGCAGCATCCGCATAATGATCTTCATTAATAGGATAACCACTCATCTGCAGATAAACCTTGGCAAGCATTGCATTAGCAACATTGCTTGTAACTCGACAACTGTTATCATAAAATGCAGTATTTGGTAAAACTGCAACCGCGTCTTTCAGATCCTGAATAATTTGAGCATAAACGGTTTTTGAATCTGTACGAGACAAATACAAATCGCCAGTAGCACTTTCATAAGGCTCTGTGTAAAAAGGAACATCCCCAAACGTTTTTACTAGATAGAAATAATTATATGCACGGAAAAATTTTGCTTCAGCAATATATTTTTGTGCAACAGTTTCGCTCATATTGTCTGATGAAGTATATTTAATGGAATAGTTGGCAACATTAATTGCCTTGTAAGAATTTTCCCACAAACTATTCATTTGATCATTACAATCATCTACCGTACGTGACAATTTTTGAGATGCTCCAACAATAATTTCCTGACCAGCATATTCACTAGTGAAATACCCAGTCAGATAACCACCTAGCATTCCATGAGTACCATAATATGCACCATTACCTGTATTAAAAGTAGGAGCACCGGTACGATACAGGTATGTCACATTTGATTTTGCTTGAGCTTCAGAAACAAGATAACCTTCTGAAGATAAGTCACTTTTTGGATTTTCATCCAAAAAACTACTACAAGCAGCCAGGCTAGTCAGTATACTCACGCCTAGAAAAGCTGATATAATTTTTTTCATATTGATTTGTCTTACTAAATTAATTAAAATGTAACATTAAGACCAAGCGTCCAAGTTCTTGGCTTTGGATACTGGAAGAAGTACATATTCTGTCCCCACTGGCTGGTACCTTGTGAAGTTCCTTCAGGATCGTATCCGGTAAAATCACTTGAACAAAGAAGGAATGCGTTATTTACGCTGGCATACAAGCGCAGATTACTAACACCCAAAGTCTTACAAGCACTAGGAGCAAATGTGTATCCTAACTGGATTAAATTAGCGCGCAAATACGAACCATCTGTAACCCATTGCGAATCACTCTTTGTATCTTGCCCTGCGTGACCTGAGTTACACAAATAAATAGCTTGCTGCATTGTTTCTGGATTTGTTCCATCATAAGCATCATACAAAACATTAGACAACCCATTAGTTATACCAAAACGGTCGTAAGTAGAATGATAGTATTGCTGCATACTTTCAACACCCATAACAAATTGCAAATCAACAGTCAAGTCTATGTTTTTATAACGAAATTCATTAATAAAACTTCCTGTCCAATCGGGCAAACCTTTTCCTAATATTTTTTTATCAGTTGAACGTTTTGCGCGACCTATTTGCTTCATTTCGCACAAACCACTATCGTAGTCCTGCGTAGTATAAACACCCAGTCTTTCATATCCGTAGAATGAACTCAACGACTCTCCCACACGAAGAATAGCATAGCCATTTAGGAAACCATTACTCAGAATATCTTCATCGTTTTCGCCAAGTTTTAATACTTTATTCCTATTGTAGTTCATGTTTAGCGTAGAACTCCAAGAGAAATCTTTACTATTTACATTAACGGAATTCACCATTATATCCAAACCTTTGTTCTGAACAGAACCAATGTTATCCATTACAGAGGTATAACCCGTTGAATAAGGCACCGGACGAGAAAGCAACAAATCGGTGGTCTTCTTATAGTAATAAGATACATCAAAATTCAGTCGGTTTTTAAACAAGTTAAGATTAAAACCTAAATCCCACTGTGCTGTTTTTTCCCATTTCAAAGAAGAGTTTCCTAAAGTACTAACATACGTGTAAGATTCACGGGCACCATCGTTCAACAATGTACCTGAACTAACGGAACTCAATGAAGTGTATGGATCAATTTCTGAATTACCAGTAAGACCATAACTTGTATGAAGTTTTAAAGCATTTATTACGTCGTTGTCTTTCAAAAAATCTTCATTAGAAACATTCCATGCCAAACCAGCAGATGGAAAGAATGCATATTTATTATCCTTACCAAATTTAGAAGAACCATCCATACGTGCGGTAACTGTTGCCGAATATTTATCGTCATAAGTATAAGCTCCACGAACAAAATAAGAGTTCATAGCCCAACGGCTCCAGTCTGAGCTCATACTATTCAAATTCTTTGCTGCACCCATGTTATTGTATTCAAAAAAGTCATCAGAATAACCATTGTTATTCATTCCGGCATAATCGTAAATACGTTCCTGCCAAGAAAGACCAGCCATTGTATTAATACGGTGTTTTCCAAAAGTCTTATTGTAATTCAGGTATGTTTCTTCCTGCCAAAATGTTGTGTTTGTATTACTTAATTCTGCATAACCATTGGGAGAAGATAAATTAACCAAATGTACAGATGAGTAATATTTATAGTTTTTCTTGTGAGCATCAACACCTAAAACAGTTTTCAAATCCAGACCTGGCAACAAATGAAATGTAAAAGTAGCGTTCCCAAAAATCTGAGTATTATAGTTCATACGCTTCTGGTTGTTTAGAATATCAACAGGATTAGCCATTGATTCAAAACCTAAAGTTGAACCTAAAGTTGAACTTGCATAATTAGTATAATCACCATTAGTATCATAAACCGGCATCCAAGGCACAAACTCAATCATGGTTCTACGAGCATCCTGACCTCCACCAGTTTCTGGAGTAGAGCGACCCCAAGTATGATTAACCATCAGATTTACCGATGTTGACAACCAATCTTTAGGAGAAGCATCGTATGCAATCTTAGCATTTAAACGTTTCATATAGGTGTTCAACATAACCCCTTGCTGATCTGTATAGTTCATGAATGCCCCCATCGAAGATTTTTTACCACCTTGTTGGATGTTCAGCTGATGATTATGAGAAACAGCCGTACGAGTCGCCTCTTTCTGCCAGTCCGTATCATATAACGGATTCCCTTTTGAATCAAAATACCGGGAATCATTAAACCAATCCGCACGATTTAAAGACCAACTTTTTCCTTGCCATTTATTTTCGTTTTCAAGACCTTTCATAAAAGCATCCGTCCATTCCTGGCCATTTAAGGTATCCATGTAGCGAGCAACAGTACCTAAGCTAACCGAACCCTGATAACTAACTCTCGTGCCCTCAGCTCCAGACATACCTCGTTTGGTTGTAACCATAATTACACCGTTGGCACCACGAGCTCCGTAGATTGCAGCAGCCGAAGCATCTTTCAACACTTCTATACGTTCGATATCGTTCGGGTTAACTAAATAAAAGTCTTCCATTACCACTCCGTCTACTACATAAAGAGGATTAGATGACGAATTAATTGTTGAAACACCACGGATGATAACACGACTCTGAGAAGCTCCTGGTTGAGCGGAGTTTGAGAAGATGTTAACCCCAGATGCTTTACCACGTAAGTTTTCCAACGCGCTAAAAGATTGAGATTTGATTATTTCATCACCTTTAGTTACGGAGATAGAACCGGTAACGTCTGATTTACGCATCGTACCATAACCTACAACCACAACTTCATCCAAAGTATGAGTATCCTCTAGAAGTTCAATGCTAATAGTAGATTGGTTACCTACCGAGACTTCTTTTGTAAGATAACCAATGTAAGAAACCTGAAGTACGGCTCCGGCAGGAACATCTAAGGAATAGTTTCCGTCGATATCCGTGATCGTTCCGTTTGTTGTACCTTTTACTACAACATTAGCTCCGATAACAGCTTCTCCCTTGGAGTCTTTTACCACACCTTTGATTTTCTTTCCTGTTTGAGGAAGAGATGGGGTTGCATTTTTTGTTAATACAATGTAATCATTTTCGAATGCATACTTAACATCCGAATTTTTAAAAGCCTCAGTTAAACATTCTGAAACCGATTTATCTCCGGATCTAACGGCAACGGCTTCGTTTATGTTCACTTCATTCTTACTGTACACAAACAAATAATCTGTTTGCTTTTCTACTTGATCGATAAAATTACCGACTGTTAAACTACTTCCTGAAATATTTACTTTTGCATTCTGAGAGTTACTCGTTGTTGCAAATGAGGTAAATACACATAGGAAAAGAAGAAAGGTTGAAATTCTCATAATATTCAAAAATTTCTTAATGTGATAATTTTGAAATAATAAAAGATTGGACAAAGGATCTTTTTCCATAACTTTGTACTGTTTACTGTTAATACTTATTTTTAATAATTCGTGTTAGCTTGATGTCGGTGGATGCGGGAACATCTGCCGGCATTTTTTTATACTGTTCTTAAACCATAGGCTCAAATTCTTTTAAGGTTCAACAATATGAGTTTTTTAATAATCGTTCTATTTAATTGTTATAATATTTTTTTCTTCATCTTTTTCAAACCTGAATGGATAAGCCTTTTGGAGCGTCCGTAAAACACTCTCTATACCATCCCTCTGACGAAATTTTGCGGTAAACTTATTTTTAAACAGTTCGTTGTTGTTAACATGAATGGTTACATCATAATACAGTTCCAATTTCTTCACCATCTCACTAAATGGAACATCGTCAAAAGAATATATACCTGAACGCCACAAAAGAAGGTTTTCATTTTTATACTTTGTCTTAAAAAGCTTATTCCCTCTTAATTCGGCAGTTTCCGATGGTTTAAGAAGCATGGTACGAGAGGCATCATT
This sequence comes from Parabacteroides sp., assembly GCA_018054455.1. Taxonomy (GTDB): domain Bacteria; phylum Bacteroidota; class Bacteroidia; order Bacteroidales; family Tannerellaceae; genus Macellibacteroides. Next base: position 263 of record JAGPJL010000063.1, on the reverse strand, counting down.
TTTATCCGATATCCTCACAGATCCTTCAACCAACGTGGTGGTAAAGTCGGCTTTCCCATTATAGGCAAACACATTAAACTTAGTTCCGAGAACACGAATGTTCATTTTTTCGGTCGAAACAATAAAAGGGACTTTTTTATTATGTTTAACTTCGAAGTAAGCTTCGCCATCCAATTCAACCCGGCGAACATTATCAGAAAATCTATTTGGATACTTAAGAGTGGAACTGGAATTCAGCCACACAACTGTGCCATCATACAATG
>JAGPJL010000161.1 GCA_018054455.1 Parabacteroides sp. | reverse complement strand
TACTGCAAGTTACCCAGCTGTAAAACTTCCAGTATGCAGCTGCATACTGAATAGCAGTTCGTAAGCAAAGATACTAAACCCAACCGGGAAAACCTTACTTTATCGTATAGTAATGGCTTATTTGGCTTATTTTGTTCAAATAATATATATTGATTAATGGTTTAGCAATGCAAAGTTTCTATCTTTATGGCAAAATAGATAAAATTTAAACTTGATTGATATATCTGTGTAAAGATGGAACATTCTCCTAAACACTATAATTTCTCTTTTACTGCAGGTGCCGCTTTATTACAAGAAACGGTTACCATCGCTCAGACACTTTTGGAAACCAATTTCGATTGGGACAAAACGAAACAAGAAATTAACAACAACAATTTGCTTCAAAAAGATAAAAGGCAAACCAGTACGCGTCAGTTTTCCTTGGTGAAGTTTCGGTTGGAGCAACTCTCCAAACAACAAATTAAGATGCTCTGTTCGGAATCCATGCCGGACAAGAAAATCATGGTAATTCTTTCAATTATTAAGTCTCATCCATTGGTATTCGATTTTATTGCAGAGACCATTCGATCCAAATATTTTGCGTTCGATTATAAGTTGACCTATGCCGACTATAATGCATTTATCAACGAAAAACAGGCGGAGCATCCGGAACTAAACAGCATAACCGAGGGTACTGCAAAAAAGATACGGCAGATGGTATTTAAAATTCTTGAGCAGACAGAGCTGATCGATTCGGTTAAATCCGGTACTATCAAGAAGCCGTATGTTTCACCCCAATTGGAACAGGTAATAGTAAAAGATAATCCTTTTTTACTGGCAGCCCTGCTTTACAACAACGAAGAAATTATATTAGCAACCCAAAAACACCATGCGTAAAAAGGTCAACATAGGTCAGCTTTTTGAGGAAACTTTTCTCAAATTGTCTTCTCCAACCTTTGGAGAAGGGCTGGGTGGCGAACTGCCCATATATATTCAGCCCGTACCCATCGAACAATATGATGAAGTAGAAATACAGATCCCTTTTCTTATTAAACGGCTCAACGAAGTAAATAAATCAACCATCGAGATTAACCTGTACAATCTATGTATTGAAATGTTACGGGAGAGTGATACGTTGGATATCATTTTGGAATCCGAAAAAGAGATCGATCATCAAATATTGGTAGAGACATTGGATAGCATCTTGAATATTGACGATGTTATTCAAAAAATTGTAAACCAGATAGAAGCTAGTAACCAGGTTCCATCCATTGTAGTATTTACAGGGGTTGGCAATGCGTACCCCATGCTGCGTTCGCATTCAATACTGAATAATATTCATGGATTAGCTGGAGATATACGCTTTGTTTTAATTTTCCCCGGTAGTTATAACAACCAGCAACTTTCGCTTTTTGACTGTATTCACGATGAAAATTATTACCGGGCCCATAATTTGAATAATGTTACCCGAGAAATATAAATGCCTTATGAAACAACAAGATATTTACTTAAAAGACATCACCCGCCATATTGAAGGAGTGATTAAAGCTGGTGACGAGAACAACATCAGTACCGAAATAAATGAATATGTAATTACAGCCGAACTGGCAGGTAAGAGTAAACCCGGCGGTATGTTACCCGGATTATTCAACCAATTGGCTCAACAGAATTTTAATCAATGCGTGTGGATCTCGGGCGACTTTGGAAGCGGTAAATCTCATTTGCTGAAAATCCTTTCGTACGTTCTTGAGAACCGCTTGGTAGATAACAACTATTGTGCGGAGCTTTTTGCCGAAAAAGCAAAGGATATCGACTTCGAATTGGAAGGAAATATCAGGCGGGCTGCCAAAATACCCACACAATGTATCTTGTTTAATATACAGGCCAACCATGACGGGATAGCCAGCAACATTAAAATTGATCCCATATTGAATGTTTTTCTTAAAGTGTTCAATGAAAAGTTGGGATACGATAAAACCAAGCCTGCCCTGGCAGAAATAGAACGCCATATCGACCGGAAAGGTAAGTTGCAATTTTTGTATGATGAATATCGCCGCAGGTTTGGCAAAGAATGGATTGAAGCACGTAAAAATACGGCTTTACAGCCACAGAAACTAGGTGAGATTTATGCCGAAATTGAAGGTGTTTCAGTAGAAAGTGCCACCCAGACCATACAAGATGCCTTTAAAACCTATACGCTGGATATTGATGGTTTTGCCGATATGATTAAAGCCTATCTGGATACACAAACAGTTGGCTCACGTTTGATATTTTGTGTGGACGAAGTGGGGCAATTCATCGCTAACGATGTGCAACGGATGCTTAGTTTGCAAACCATAGCCGAAGCGCTTGTAACCAAAACCGCCGGGCGTGCTTTTATGATGGTTACTTCGCAGGTAGATATTAATGCAACGATAGGCGATTTGAATAAGCAACAGAAACACGACTTTTCACGTATACAGGGGCGTTTCAGTTTGAAAATTCCTTTGACCAGTGCCAACGCCGACGAGGTGATTCAAAAACGTATTTTGTTGAAAAACGAAGCGGGAAACGAATACCTGGCTAAGGTGTTTGAACGGGAACAAAACAATATCAAGGTGTTTTTTAATTTTGGCGAAAGCAGTCAGTTCAAAACGGAATACCGTACGGTACAGCGGTTTCAAAATACATTCCCGTTTATGGCGTATCAGTTTGATCTGTTGCAGCAATCCATTATCGAACTAAATAAAAACAATGCTTTTATTGGAAATCAGCAATCGGTGGGCGAACGGTCTATGTTGGCCATTACCCAACAGATAGCCAAAGAATATAAAGACAAGGATTTGGACCATTTTGTTCAGTTTGGCGATATGTTTACAGGTATCCGCGACATTCTGCAGGTAAAAATTCAAAGCGATATTCTGCAGGCCGAACGCTCATTGGGTAACGAGTTGGCATTGAAGGTGCTAAAGGCGCTATTCCTGGTTAAATATGTAAAAGGATTCCACTCTACGGTAGATAATATCACTAAAATTATGTTGCCTACCTTCCATGTAGATTTTATTGAATTCAAAGAACAGATACAGGTTGCATTAAATAAACTCGAGCAACAATCCTATATCGAAAGAGCTGCAGGAGACGAATATCACTTTCTTACCAACGAAGAGAAAGATATAGAGAATGCGATTAAAAGTACCGATCTTGCTCCGGATGCAGCAGGGAAAGAGCTGTCTAAAATCTTGTTTACTGAAATATACAGTGAACCCAAAATTCGCATTAACAACAACACCCGGCTTAACTATTCATACGGACGATTTATCGATGAGGTGCAAGACGGAAGGGAACAAGATTTTTATCTGCATTTCTTTACCCCCATGGCAGAAAATCAATATACGGATAGTGCCACTTTGCTGATAAAGTCCATGCAATATTCCAACCATTTGATTGTAGCTTTGGGCGAAGACAAAACGTTGGGGCGCGACTTGATAATGTATTTAAAAGCAGAGAAATGTTTGAATTTCATTCACTCGGCTGCAGCCGACGAGTACAAAAGGCAAATTATAATTGACAAGCGCAAGCTAAATGCCGAGCGCCGTCGCGAGGTTGTACTTCGCATGCAGGAATTAATCTCGGACGCACGTTTGTATATTGCCGGACAAGAACTTACAGATATCACAGCACGCGATATACGCCTTCGTATTTCGGGAGGTCTGCAACAGTTGGTAACAAGTGTATATACTAATTTACGTCTGCTTACTAAAGATTACGACGAAAATACCCTCCGCACCATATGTAACGATAGTCACGCAACCGATGCTTTTGGCTATCAGCTGGAAGAGTGCGACAGCGAAGTGCTTGGTTTTATAAACCGCAACAAACAAAACAGCGTACGAAGCACGGTAAAAGGGGTGGTAGATTTATTCAAATCGAAACCATACGGCTGGTACGACCTGGCTACGGTTTGTATTCTGGCCAAGCTCTTTAAGATGAACAAGCTTTCGTTTCGGTACGATGGCTCTATGCTGGAAGATCGCGATTTGGTAAACTACCTTACAGCATCTGCCCGTCAGGCAAATATCATAATAGACTTGGAGGAAGCCATCCCCGAATCGCAGGTGCGCAAATTGAAAACCCTTTTCCAGAATTATTTTGGCAGACCTTGTACTCAAACGGAGGCTAAAGCGATTCATAAAGAGTTTATAGAGGCACTTGCTGTAGTAAACGCTGAGCTTTTATCATTAAAAAATCGTTATCATTATAAATTTACCGATTCGCTTATTCAGCCCATCGATCAACTACAAGCCTATTGTAAGTTTACCCACCCGTATGTTTATACTCATTTGCAGCAGGTAGAGGATAAATTGCTTGATGACAAAGAAGACATTCTGGATCCGGTTACAAATTTCGTAAACGGCCCCCAGTTTGCTATTTTTGAACAGATTGTGGCTATTAAACAAGGGAATCAAGCAAATCTGAAATATGTAGACGAACAGCTGAAAGAGACTATCGAAAAGGTATATGTATCACCAAAACCGTGGACATTAATGAAGGATGCCCGCGAAGCGGTTGATCAGATTGCAAAAGAGATTGAAGAGCGGCGGGGAAAAGAAAAGCAGCAAACATTAGCAGCCATTCAAGACAAGAAATCGGCTTTGCAAAGTCTGGATGCCTTCCATAGTTTGGAAAAAGATAAACAATCCCAATTGATACAAGCCTACGAACATCTGGAAGTGAGCCTTAACACAGAACGCTATGTTGGGAATATCATAACTACCCGCACCTATCAGCTGGCAGAAACCCATACCTTTTGTATTGAAAAACTAAATGACTGGACGGCTCTGAATGTGGCAGAACACAATGAGCCCTATATCGTGAAAAGTAAACAAGTTGGAGATAAAACACCGGATATTGATGTTGCCACTTCTTCCAAGCAAAAGCCCCGTATTACCGTACAACGCGAAAAAGCCCTGAATGTACCCTTCACCAAACGGGTGCTGTCTACTCCGCAAGACGTAGATGCTTATGTAAATGCAATACGTGAGAATATGATGAAGATTATCAACGACGACAAGAGCATTATGCTTTA
>JAGPJL010000062.1 GCA_018054455.1 Parabacteroides sp. | reverse complement strand
ATTAACGTTGATGCGGTTTTCTTTTACCTGATAGGCTATCTGAGGCAGTAACGCAAAGGCCCGGGGACCGTTGGCGTTGCAGCAGTTTATATGCATACCGCACTGTTCTTCCCCTTTGTGCCGGCATCCTTCAAGCGGACTGTATTTGGCAATTTCGGAAGCATCGTCTTTCATGGATGCAAACAACGCATTGTAGGTCGTTTTCTCTATTTGATCGGCGTACATAGTATTGCCGGTAAGAGAGAGAAGCGTACTGCAAAGCTTCATCCATGTAAAGGTTACACAAGTCTCCATCGTGTGATAGGTTGCCTGATCTTGTTTTGCGCCTCCTCCGTACCAACATTCGAATGCACTGCCCGAACCGGCAATATTGATTTCCTCTTTGATTATATTGGCAACGCTTTTTTCGACAACCGACATATATAATGGATTGCCTGTAACCTTATATAATTCGAGCAGACCTTCATAGCACGACATCATTTCGTATGCCTTTTGTCCGTTGTCCCACGACCACCAGGTAGCAGGGGAGGGGAAGCGTTGGGAAACAGGAATGTCTTCAAGCGCTTTGCTTATAAGTTGAGGACCATCGGGCGTTTCCCATTCCTGTACAATATATTTGGCAAAAGAAAGAAACCGCTCCTCTCCTGTACGATTATAGAGGAACATAACCGGCTCCAGAAACGAACTACTGGGCATGCCTCTGTAGTTACCAGTTTTCACAATACTTTTTCCGCTATCCTTAACTTGTTTAATAAGATGATCTGTCATCTTTATCGCAGAATTCAGCACTTGTTTGTCGTTACTTATGTCGTAGTAAGCCAGTAATCCAAGCAAAGTGTATTTGCGGCCCCAGATATCCCAATGTTCAAGCTGATGATCAGGAGCGTAGTTTCCGATATATCCATCGGCAGTCTGAGTTTTTAATAAATCTGTTACTGCCTTTTGGATGATAGAAAGAAGTTCAGGATCTTTGGTATATCGATAGGACGCAATGGCACCTTGTATCCATTTACCCCAAAATTCACTTTGCCACATACGGCTTTCATTCCTGGAAGTAAATGGATTTACCAGGTGATCAACGTCTTGCGTCTTTACCCGATGGGCAATACAGGCATCAATCCTGCTGCCCATGTACCCGCCGATTTTTAGTTGCTCGACAGAGGACTGCTTTTTAGCACCTGCGGCACTGCCTGTTATACTGATACAGCAAAAGCATATCAGTAAACATGAAAATTGCAAGGTTATTCGTTTCATAATAGCATGTAGAATATGGTTAACTTATTTTATCTTATCTTATTGGAAATTCGGTGACTCGTAAGGTTGTACATCCATAGGGAATGAGTTCGATTTCCTCTTCTGTTCCTAATTCTTCTCCTGCTTGTGAGGTATAATTAATTGGACCAGCCGAACCTTTATAAAGTTGCCAGCCAGGCATGCGACGTCCTTTTGTTTTAATTGTTATAGGAGCTTCGTTTAAAGTCCATGGATATAAAGCGATCGGCTCTTTCTTTTCTACGGTAAAGCTGGACGAGATATTGTTACTATCAAGCTGGTTGGGAGAAAGAGAGAAATTCCAGGGAGAATTGGAGGTTATTTCGTAATACCAATTTCCGAACTGATTCTTCTTATTCTCTTCTGTTGCTTTTTTTGTCCATGTTTCGTTCATCTTCAGTGCGTACAAAAGCGGTCCGCGTTCAACAACTGCTGCTCCATCGTACCAATAACTTGCCGAAACCTGCATTGGGAACTCGATAGAAAGCTGGTCTCCGTTTTTCCATACCCGGTTTATTTTCACAATTTGTCCGGATGAGGCATTTGTTTCCGTAATCTCACCATTTAATTTTACTACAGCTTTACTACACCATGCAGGAACTCTGAAGTGAAAAGGGAAAAGAGCCGTCTTTATCTTTTTGTCGGGGAATGTAATTGTAAAACGAATTGTTTCCTCGAATGGGTAGGAAGTATTCTCTGTTACTTTTACAGGAACATTGTCTGCCACCCTAACCGTTAATTCGGAAGGAGCATATACTAAAGCAGCGATACCATTGTCGGCTGTTGCATACCATAGATTCTGCATAAACTTAGGCCATCCTTGGTGAAGGTTGGATGTACAGCAAGGGTAACCGGTAAGCTCACCCATTACGATATCCGTTTTTTCGTGCGGAGTCGAAAAGTTACGTTGATAGTTGGTAATGGTAACCTGATTTATTTGCTGATAATACTGCCTGGCATCAAAATTATCAGTAATCTGAGTAGGTAAAGCATTGTAAGCGATCCGTTCAAGATGATCGGCCCACTGAACATCGCCAGTAACCTCAAGCATCGATTCCAGAGAATACATCATTTCAACAGCCGTACATAATTCTGATCCACGAGTAGGTTCACCGAAATGAAGCATTTCGTCGCCGCCCCACAGACCTGTTGGAAATCCAATAGTGTTACGTATATCTTTTGCAGCTTTCTTTACAGCATCAATTTGCTTCGTATTTTTGTTTTGTTGATAGTATATAACAGGCTCCTTAAAACCTTGGGCAAGATTCACACAGTGCAAACTGTTCTGACGGGACAGATGATCCTGATTCAGAAAAACGTCCGTCCAGTTGAATGACTGTTTGTGAATCAGTTCTCCCAGTGTTAAAAGAAAATCATCACCGGTTATATTGTAAAGCCAGTATACAATCATCAAATTATCTCCACCTCTCTGTTCTGCCCAGAAAGTCCATTTTCCTAGCGGATTAGAGGGAAGCTCGGTCAGTTGATAGCGAAAGTATTTTGTAAGAAAAGTAATTACCCGGGGATCTTCCGTTGCTGAATAGTATTGCTGCATTACTTTTAGCATTACCATTTTAGGCCACCAGTCACGGGCATTATCCCGTTGCAATCCTTCCTCCGGATCTCTGTCAGTATCCGGACCAAAGTATCCGTTTTCTTTTTGTGAAGCCAACGTCCATTCAATCCAAGGCTTAACCTTATCAATCAAAGTCTTGTCATTCAAAATATAAGCCAGGGGCAGCAATCCGTCTATCCAATATGGACCGCGTTCCCAAACATCTCCATCGCCACCTAGCCAACCATTACGTGGCCCCATTACCTGTTCGTAAACTTTGTCGAGATTGCCAGTCATGCCATCGCGCATGCGTAGCATTTGTTCTTTTAACCAACCAGCAGGTTTGATGGAACCGATAGGAAGTTCGATGTATGGTTTAGTAATAAGCGGACTTCTGTTGTTTTGATAATTAAGGTTGATAGACCCATCCTGGGGTGTACCATTCGCGTAAGAAAAAGAGAAAGTAGCAAGAGTAAATAAAAATCCAATAAGTAGTTTCTTCATGAGTATTATATATTTTGTTTTCTAACGTACTTCCTGCTACCTGTCGTCTATAACTTTATGGCGGATTTCTAATCCGTTATAAGCCTCGGGCTCAAACAAAAAATCAAAACGGATTACAAAGTTATCAAAAGTTTTTAAGTATACTAAGCAATCATTTCTTTCGGCAAATTATTTTAATTTCTTAACTCTGATGTTTCCTTATATCTTTAAAGATTCAAAGATATATCTTTGAATCTTTAAAGATATAAGGAACGAAGTTGAAAGATATATCTTTCGAGGCAAAAAGTACTAACAAATTGCGCAACATGTCTTACTTGCGCTCATTTCTCATATTGTTTTGCAAAAAAAACCTTCACATCCTTCACCATTCGAGGTAGTATCCACTTTATCAGATAGATATAAGGTCGGAAGAAGGTAAATATCTTTCACCTTTTGTCAGATATCCTTCACCTTTTGTTTCACCTGTAAGGATTATCCTTCACCAACGGTGCTTTTTTTCGGAAAACCAATTGTATTTAGATCCAACTTCTGTTGCTGATCCCAATATATCTGCAAAGTGGATTTTTGTCAGTGGATTTACTTTTCATGTATTACCCTAGCAATATTCGCTATCTGTTATTTAATTTTTTCCGCAACAGTGTTTGTATTTTTTCCCGCTTCCGCATGGGCAGGGATCGTTGCGTCCAATTTTATCAGAAGTACTGGCCATTCTGTTATTCCAAAGGGCGTTGACTTGTTCTTGTGAGATCGATATTCCTGCCTTTTGCATATTGGGGCCCATTACTATCTGAGGGGGCTGAGGTTTTAGGTTTGGTTGTTCATGTTTCAGGAATATTTCTTCAGAAGAATTGCCTTTTAAAATCCATTTAGGTAATCTGTTTGCGAAATCAATAACAATGCTGATAGCTTTATCCATCCCTGCTGTATCTGAAAAAAATATACTTAACTCTCTTAATATGTGATTTAAATCTTTTTCCTGATTGACTGAAATCCAAAACCCACTGATCCATTGTTCTGCTTCAGATTGAGATTTACCCATTTCTTTAAGTAAGGTGTAAATTTTATCTGTTTTATTTATAGGTGGTGTTGGAAAATTAAAATCTCCCGCAGCCATAACTTCCTCCAATGTAAAATCGGCCTTTAAAATTGATTTACGTCCTTTTATATCTAAAATCGCAGCTTCAAGATCCTCTAAACTGGGGGCTACATAAATGGTATTCTGACCTTTGTTATCTTTAACCTCCAAAAAATTTAGAAAATAAGACCCGGAAACAGTTTCAGCAAACGAAACCGAAGATATTGTGGATTCATATTTGTAATAAAGCTTTTCTATCTCTTCCAGCCAAAGTACACCATAAATATTTATTAGCCCCAAAACAAGCTGCTCACGCCGATATTTATCTTTATAATGCGAAGATTTTGCAAAATTACCGATTACAGGTGTCAGAGCTTCATTAAGATCAGAATAAACCACCTCAAAAAGCAGATCTTTAGTAGTGTATATATCTGTAAGTCCAATCTCGTATAAAGAATCTGACAAACTATCCGGATTGTATGTTGCATAATGTTTTTCCGAAAGGACTATTTCATTTAGTTTCGAAACTTCTTTTGCGGATAACTTAGTCAACAACACCAAAGGTTGTAACAATATTACATCGGCAATAACCTTAGACAATTCGGACTTCTTCTTACTTTTAGCAATTCTGATGCCCAATATCTCAGCCATTCGAATTAAATCATCTTTGGTGTTTCTGAGAAGCATCTGGCTCAAAGGTAGTTCTTTGTATATCATATTTGTTTCTTTAGTAAAGTTGATAGATAGCTAAAAAAGAAGACCGATTCTTTAATTCATTTTCTACATCAGAGAAGTAAACCGGAAGCCACTTCTTCGGCAACTGATGTTCCTTTTAATGCCTTAACGATTGCCAGTCCAAAATGAAAAACAAGTCCCGGACCTTTTCCCGTGATGATGTTTCCGTCTACTTCTACAGGACCTCCTGATGGAGTAGCACCAATTAGTTTAGATTCAAAACCAGGATAACAAGTTACCGAACGTCCCTTCAGCAAACCCAATCCACCAAGAACTAATGGCGCAGCACAAATAGCGGCAATAATTTTTTCTTCTTTATATTTGCTTATAAGTAATTCTTTTAGGGGGATATAAGCATTAAGATTGCTGCTCCCGGGCATTCCTCCGGGTAATACAAATGCATCTATATCATTGTATTCCATTTCGTTAAATAGCACATCCGACTTAATAGAGATTCCATGCGCCCCGGTTACCGTTTTAGAACCCGTTACCGACGAAATCATTACATCTATACCGCCACGGCGCAAAACATCAATGGTTCCTACTGCTTCAGTTTCTTCGAAACCGGTGGCAAGAAATATAACAGCTTTTTTCATTTTAGATTAATTATTATCGAAGTGAATACCTGTAAGTAATAGTACCACTCTGGTTATTATTTCCGGTGATACTATTGAATTTAGCTCTTCGGGCGGCTTCAATAGCACTCTTTCGCATGGAAGAATTGTCTATGTTAGTCCCTTTGCCAATTTCAGAAAATATGACGTTTCCTTTTGGATCAACCGTAATATTAATAACAATTCTACCCTCTTCCTGAATGGTGTAAGCCGGGCGTGGTAATCCTCCTGAACCTATCGAACGACCGTTTAGTGAGAATGATCCGTAACCACCAACACCTTCGTTTGCTCCATGATCTGAATTTCCAAAAGGACTTCCTTGATTTCCTGTGCCTGATTGACCAGAACCCTGGCTGCTACCAGCTGCGCTTCCGGCTCCAAAAGCTCCGGCTACCTTATTGCTGATAGCTCGTTCTTTTTGGCGTTGGGCATCTGCCAGCTTTTGTTGTTCCGCTTTTTCCTTTTGAATTCTATCCTGTTCGCGTTTTACAGCTTCTTCTTTCTTACGTTGTTCTTCCTTCTTCTTCTTTGCTTCAGCCAAAGCAACACTTTCTTCTATATCCTGTGTTACGAGTTCTTCTTTCGGCGTTTCGGTCTGTGCAACCTGAGGAGGGGGAGGAGTAGTTGTTTCCAACGGTTCCTGTCCGGTATTTAACGGTTCGAACGTGCCGGCTGCTTCGTCTACATTTCCGAAGTTAACAAGCACACCGCTATCTTCTTCCGGTACTACCGTGCTTAACACTGTTAGCGACAAGACCAACAGAATCAGCAGGTGAAATCCAACGGAGCCTAAAAAACCATATAAATCATCTTTATTGAACTTCATACCTTTTTATCTTTGCGGACGGGTAGCAAGTACCATTTTGAATTTATTTGCGTTCGCAATGTTCAGAATCTTTACAATTTCTTTATAAGGAACAGTTTCGTCTGCGTACAGAGCAACAAACATTTCCGGTTCCTTCGTATAGCTTTCCTGTAAAAAGGGAGTAATTTCATCGTATGTAACCTGTACTTCACGCTGATTTCCAAATGCAACATAATAATTCAGTCCGGCATCAATCGTAAGCCTTGTAAGCGGTTTGGCCGCTGTTTGCTTTTGGGATTGAGGCAGGGTAACCTTTATAGCGTTAGGAATCACAACAGTACTGGATATCATAAAGAAAATCAACAACAAGAAGATGACGTCTGTCATCGATGCCATGCTGTAGTTTTCATTTATCTTTGTTCTTCTTTTTAGTGCCATGTTTTATCGCTTAATTAGCTGGTTCGTTCAACAGGTCCATAAACTCCATGGTACGAGCTTCCATTTTGTTTACAACATTGTCTACTTGCGAAACCAGATAGTTGTAAGCAAATAAAGCAATAATACCAACAACCAATCCTCCTACAGTTGTAACAAGGGCTTCGTAAATACCCCCTGATAACAATGTTACATCCACATTTGATCCGGCATTAGCCATATCAAAGAAGGCGCGTACCATACCGGTTACGGTTCCAAGAAATCCAAGCATTGGGGCACCGGCAGCTGTAGTTGCAATTAATGGGAATCCTTTTTCCAACTTGGCAACTTCAAGATTACCAACATTCTCGATGGCAACCAACACATCGTTCATGGGGCGACCCAGACGAGTAATTCCTTTTTCAATCATACGTGCAGAAGGTGTATTGTTATTACGGCACAATTTTAGTGCAGAATCAACTTTTCCTTCATGTATATAGTCTTTAATTCGATTCATAAATGTTTCGTCTTCTTTTCCTGCACGACGAATCACCATAAGGCGTTGAATAAAAATGTAAGTGGCTATTAAAGATAGTATCAATAGCACTATCATAATCCATCCACCTTTTATTGAAAGGTCAATGATATCGATTTCAGCTTCTGTCGGAACAGTTACACCTGTTAGATTCGGCATTTGCTCTGCTGTTTGAGAAGCTACAGATTGTAAAGAAAGTAAGATGCTCATTTGTTTCTGCTTTATGGTTATAAAATTAAGTACTTTATTGTTGTAAACATGCTTTGTAAAGCGATATGGTTTCTTGAAGCCCATAATAAAGGGCATCACAAATCAGGGCATGCCCGATTGAGACCTCTTCTATCCAGGGAATGGACTGGCTGAAGAAAGCAAGATTCTCCAGACTTAAGTCGTGTCCGGCATTTACTCCCAGGCCCAGATTTTTAGCATGCTGGGCGGCTACAATAAATGGGGCAATCGCTTTCTCTTTATTAATCGGATAATTCGTAGCGTACGGTTCTGTATATAATTCAACGCGGTCGGCACCTGTTTTGGCTGCAAGCGTGATATTATCCAAATCTGTACCAACAAAAAGCGAGGTGCGGATGCCATGCGTGTTAAACGTGTCAACGAGTTCACTTAGCAGATCAAAATTTGCTTTCACATCCCACCCTGCGTTCGATGTAATGGCATCAGGCCCGTCAGGAACAAGGGTTACCTGGGTAGGCTTAACCTTTAAAACGAGGTCGATAAATTTGTCGCAGGGATATCCCTCTATGTTGAATTCAGTTTTAATAAGGGGTTTTAGTCCATAAACATCGCTATATCTGATATGACGTTCGTCAGGACGCGGGTGAACCGTGATTCCCTGCGCACCGAATTTCTCACAGTCTTGCGCAACTGAAAGTACATTGGGTGTATTACCTCCACGTGCATTACGTATGGTGGCAACCTTATTAATATTTACGCTTAAATTTGTCATTGTTTATATATTGTTCATCTTTCTTTCGTTACCTTTGCACAAAGTCCCTGCAAATTTATAAGTATTTAGGGAATTAACAGAACAATGTTGGTAAAAGATTTCATAACAAAGGACATTCCCGTGTTAAAAAGTTTTGATACGGTTGAATATGGTTTAGGATTAATGGACGACTTCAAATTAAAGCATCTTCCGTTAATTGAAGATGGTTTGTATCGTTGTCTGGTATCCGAAAAGGAGTTGTTGTCTTTATCAGGAAGTAAATCAACTGTTGGCGAAGCTGTATTATTTGCTCCATCGGTTACAGAGAGCAACCACCTTTTAGAGGCTCTGGCGTTGGTAGCACGATACAAGCTTAGCTTTTTACCGGTAATATTGCCTTCGGGGGAATACGTTGGAGGAATAACCTCTGATGGTCTGTTGAATGCTATTTCCGATTTTACAAATGCGGAGGCGGAGGGAAGCATCATCATGCTTGAGGTTCTTCCCCTGGACTATTCCCTTTCAGATATTGCTCGTTTAGTTGAATCGAATCATTCCCATATAATCAGTATGCTTTCGCATACAGATAAAGTTACTGGTCGCTTACTTATTTCAATCAAAATAGATTTGGAAGATGCATCTCCGGTAATAAGAAGCTTTGAACGCTTCAATTACACTGTGCTTTATTATTTTATGAAAAAGGGAATGGTCGATGATTTACTGGAACAACGTATGAGCGAATTAATGTACTACATTAATATGTAATTAATACTATACAATGAAGGTAGGAGTGTTTGGCAGCGAGTATCAGGAAGAAAAGCAAAATGTTATTAAACGGCTTTTCGAAAAACTGAACGAAAGGGAGGTTGAAATTTATGTGGATTGTCGTTTTCATCTATTTTTAACAGATGTACTGAATTACAATCCTCATATAGAAGGAATTCTTTCGGATGATGACTTCGATTTGGATGTGGCATTAAGTGTTGGAGGCGACGGAACATTCCTTCGTACTGCTGCCCGGGTAAACAAACAAAATATTCCTATTCTGGGAATTAATACCGGGAGACTTGGTTTTCTGGCCGATATTTCCTGCAACGAATTAGAAGATACAATCGACGAACTTTTTAAAAATTACTACAAAATAGAAGAACGTACCTTGTTGCGTTTACATACCGACGAACGAGCGTATTGCGGATACAACTATGCCTTGAATGAGATTGCTATTTTAAAGCGCGACACGTCTTCAATGATTACCATACATACTTCATTAAATAATGAATATCTTACGTCTTACGAGGCCGATGGTTTGGTGATTGCCACTCCTACAGGTTCTACAGCTTACTCAATGAGTGTAAATGGTCCGATAATCATACCGCAGAGCAATAGTATCGTTTTGAGCCCGGTTGCTCCGCATAGCCTAAATGTTCGTCCTCTTGTTGTGCCGGACACCTATGTTATAAGACTAGGCGTTGAGAGTAGAAGTAAGAATTTTCTTATCGCTCTTGATGGCCGATCAGAAGTTTTCCCCACGGGGATAGAGCTCGTTGTCAATAAAGCCGATTATACAACCAAAGTGATAAAGCGATATAATCACACCTTTTATAAAACTCTGCGGGAGAAATTAATGTGGGGTGCTGATGCACGTATGAAATAAAAAGAGGGGAAGTTCCAATCAGAACATCCCCTCTTTATTAGTAAACTAGTATGCTATTAAAGCACGTTGATTTCTTTCAATACGTCGTTAGTTTTACGAACTGCATTTGCACTTGCTTCGAACAATGCTTTTTCTTCAGCTGTAAGTTCTAGTTCAACAATCTTTTCAACACCGTTACGACCAATAATTGTTGGAACGCCGATGCAAATATCGTTTTGTCCGTATTCGCCTTCCAAAGAAACACAAGAAGGAATCATCTTCATTTGGTTCTTAATGATTGATTCAACAACGAATGCTCCTGCTGCACCTGGTGCATACCAAGCAGAAGTTCCAAGTAAACCAGTCAGCGTAGCACCACCTACCATAGTAGCTTTTACTACTTTGTCCAATTCTTCAGCGCTTAGCAATTCGCTTACAGGGATACCCTTGTATGTTGCGAAACGAGCCAATGGAATCATTGTTGTGTCACCGTGACCACCAATTACCATACCTTCAACTTCGTTTGCGTTGCAACCCAAAGCCTGAGACAAATAATATTTGAAACGTGAACTATCCAAAGCACCACCCATACCAATGATACGGTTCTTAGGTAAACCTAAAGACTTAAGTGAAAGGTAAGTCATTGTGTCCATCGGGTTAGAGATAACTACGATGATTGCGTTTGGTGAATATGTAAGGATGTTACCTGCTACACTTTTAACAATGCCAGCGTTTACTCCGATTAATTCTTCACGAGTCATACCTGGCTTGCGGGGAATACCTGAAGTGATAACAACAACGTCCGAATTTGCTGTTTTAGCATAGTCGTTTGTGCAACCCACTACTGTTGTATCAAAACCTAGCAATTGAGCGGTTTGCATCATATCCATTGCTTTACCTTCCGAAACGCCTTCTTTTACATCAAGCATTACAACTTCGTCAGCTACTTCATTGAATGCAAGAACATTTGCGCATGTAGCACCTACATTACCGGCGCCAACAACTGTTACTTTAGACATAATTAATAATTTTATTTTGTTACAAAAAAAAATCTATTCCTAAATCGTTACAAAGTTACAACCTCTTTACAAATAAAGAAATATTTCCGTATATATTTTTAGGTCGTAATCTTTTAAAATAGTTAAACGTTATCCCTTCAAACTATTCAACATGTAAAACAAGCCCTTTCAGGTATTCACCCTCCGGATGGTAGATGTTGATGGGATGATCTGCCGGTTGCGAGAGCTGATGCAGAATACGCACATTGCGTCCTGATTGTGCCGCAGCACTAAATACAGCCAAACGGAAGTTTTCTTTACTTACAACCTGCGAACAAGAGAAAGTAAAAATAATACCTCCCGGTTTTATTTTCTCGAATGCAATTGCGTTAAGCTTCCGGTATCCTTGCAAGGCGTTGCGAAGTACATCTCTGTGTTTAGCAAAGGCAGGAGGATCCAGAATAATTAAATCGTAATTGCTTCCCATCTTTTCAAGATATTTGAATGCATCTTCAGCATACGCTTCGTGTCTTGCATCGCCTGGGAAATTTGCTTCCACATTTTTGTTGGTCAGCGAAATTGCCCGTGCAGAACTATCCACAGAGTGCACTACTTTTGCTCCTCCGCGCATAGCGTAAAAAGAGAAGCCACCTGTGTAGCAAAACATATTCAGCACAGATCTGTCTTTCGAATACTGCTGAAGCAAAGTACGGTTTTCGCGCTGGTCAACAAAGAATCCGGTTTTTTGCCCCTTCAGCCAGTCAACATAAAACTTCAGTCCGTTTTCAACGGCAGTTTCTTCTATTTCTCCGCCATAAAGATATCCGTCTTCCGTCCCAAGATTTGCCTTGAAAGGTAATGTTGTCTCTGATTTGTAATAAACATTACGTAGACTATCACCTAATACATCCTTTAGAGCCTCCACTATATCATGACGGGCATGGTGCATCCCTACAGAGTGTGCCTGTAATACAGCAGTATGTGCATACATGTCTATGATTAATCCCGGAAGGTTGTCGCCTTCACCATGAATCAGCCTGTAGGTGTTGTTATTGTCTGTTCCTGTCAGCCCAAGTGACTGGCGTATAGAATAAGCTACCTGAATGCGTTCTTTCCAGAAACCAGCATCGATGGGTATTTGTTTAAAAGACAGAATTCGCACGGCGATACTCCCTATCTGGTAGTGTCCCAAAGCCAGAAACTGGTTGTTGGAACCGAATATCTCCACAACGTCTCCTTCTTCAGGTTTACCCTGTATGGATTGGATTGCGCCGGAGAACACCCATGGGTGAAAGCGCAATAACGATTCTTCTTTTTTTGGTTTGAGAATAACTTTGCAATAGTTCATTTATAGTGCATTCAATTGTTTATATATTTTAAGACACGCCCAGGCATCTAGTGATGCATATTTTTTTTGTCCGTCCGAAAGGATATCAGCTTCCCAATTGCTAAGCCGTTGTCCTTTGGATATTTTCTTGTTAAAGATGATCGCATATATCTTTTGCAGACTGGCATCTTTTATTCCGAATTTACCAACATAACTTTGTAAATCCAGAAAACCTTTAGGTTCAAGCTTGCTTCGTTTCTGGATGGCATTAAAATCGTCTCTCAGCGAAAGTCCGATTTTTTGAATGGAATCATCACATAAGAAACTCTCTAAAGGTTCTGGTATTCCTATATAGTTCAACCGAAAAAGAAAACAAGTATCCTGCGTTGATAGTTGCATCAGCGATATTTTATTTGACTGTCCCTTTCTGAAATTCGGCCGGGTTTCTGTATCAAAACCAACATCTTTAAATGTAGAGAGATAAGATACAGCTTTAGAAGCATCTTTTTCCGTATCGACCACGATTACCCTTCCCGGAAATTCTTCAATAGGCAGAAGAGACAAATCTTCTTTACTTATGCTTTGTAAAAAATCCATCATTCTTCTTCGTTGGTGTCTAAATTAGCTTCTTCGTCATACCTTACAGAATGCAACGCTTTGAGGGCGTTAAGCAATTGCTGACCCCAAAAATTCCGGAAATTTTCCCGGCAAAGCGAAATGGCTTCAAGCATTACTTCCTCGTTTCCTTGTCTGAACAACGAAACAAAATTGCCCGTATCCTGATATACATCTGCCAGGTTTTCAGAAATGAAAGCCGCTATCGGTGTGTCACTGTATTGCATATCCGGATGGAATGTTTCCAAATACGTGTCTTTCTCACCTAATAGCACAGCAATCTGATTGCGCACCAATTCGTACATATCCTCAGTAACCAAAAGTTCGGGTTCACTGTCTTCTGTTTCTTCAATCTCTGGCAATAGAGACGCTTTGATGTAAAGAAGAGGCAGCAACTTAGTTGCTTTATCCGTAAATTCAAAGCGGGAAAATTTACCTGTAGTTTCAACAAAAGAACAGAACTCGAGTGCAACTGTTACAAATTCAATGGTATTCCTGCTATAAACAGGACTGTTTTCGTTCTCCATACGCTCTTGTTTGTTCAACGTCTAAATATAATTTGCAAAAATAGGAAATAATTATTTCCCTATCACACTTTGTTTTTATTACTTTTGCATTGTGAGACAATTTAGGTCTGTTAATTAAGAAATTTATGGCAAAAAAGAGCAATACGAAGCAAGCTACTGATACAACAGGTTTCTTTACTTCTCTGAAGTACTTCTTTACCAATGAACGAACACGCTTTATAAGTGGTTTGGTCATTTCGTTTGTTACAGTTTATGTAGGTCTTTCACTGATCTCCTTTTTCTTTACCGGAGGGATCGATCAAAGTAAAATTGATAATGTTCCTCTGGGCGATTTGGTTATAAATAAAGGATCTGTAGCGAACTGGACAGGTGTAAGGGGTGCTTATCTTGCCGATCTGCTGATGAATCGTTGGTTTGGTATCTCTTCTTTTGTAATTCTTTTCTTTTTAGGATCGTTAGGAGCCAAGCTGATGAATCTTAATAATGTATCGTTATTAAGACGGTTCATTTTTAGCAGTACATTGCTGATCTGGGGATCTTTGTTTTTTGCCTTTGTTTTTATAAAAGGCTACGAGGACACATTTATATATCTTGGTGGACAGCATGGTTACTACCTTTCCGAGAAGATGACTAACAATATAGGACTTCCCGGAACTTTCCTTTTTATTTTGGGAACATTTATTATTATTGCCGTTTTCAGTAGTAAACGAACAATCCCGTTCTTGCAAAACCTGCTATCGTTCTCTTGGTTAAAGAAACGGTTTGCTAATAAAGAAAAAGCATTTGATGAATCGGTGGAGGAAGAGTCCGGCGAACTGATAGCCGAGTTTGATACCGAAAAAGAGTTGGCCGAAGCAGAGGTCGTTAAAGAAAAGCCGGTACGTTCAACTTATGCTGATGCAATAGAAGAAGATTCTTTTGAAATTAATATACCTCAGGAAGAAGAACCTTATGAGGATTTTCCGGAGATAGCCAGTGCTGCAGATGTTCCAGGCGATGTGATTTTTACTGTAGACGTTCCCGTGGGCGACGACGAAGTGTTTGATGGATCCTCCATGGGAGAGTATGATCCTAAACTTGACTTGTCGCAGTTCCGTTATCCCACCACCGATTTGCTGAAGAAATACGATGTTGGCGATCATCAGGTCGACATGGAGGAACAGAAGGCGAATCAGACCCGTATTAAACAAACGCTCGAAAACTTTGGTATAAATATAGCATCAATAAAAGCTACGGTAGGACCTACGCTTACCTTGTATGAAGTAATTCCGGAAGCGGGAGTCCGTATTTCTAAAATCCGAAACCTGGAGGATGATATCGCATTGAGTCTTTCAGCGCTGGGTATCCGTATCATTGCACCAATGCCGGGTAAAGGTACGATTGGTATAGAGGTTCCAAATAAAGATCCGCAGATAGTTTCCATGCAGTCGATAATTGCTTCACGTAAATTTCAGGAGTGTAAGTACGATCTTCCTGTGGCATTGGGTAAAACGATTACCAACGAAATTTATATGTTTGACCTGTGTAAGATGCCCCACTTGTTGGTGGCAGGGGCAACAGGCCAGGGTAAATCCGTTGGTCTAAATGCAATTATTACCTCGATGCTTTACAAGAAACATCCTTCCGAACTTAAATTCGTTTTGGTCGACCCTAAAATGGTTGAGTTTAGCATCTATTCGGAAATAGAAAAACATTACCTGGCCAAATTACCTGATGCAGAAAAGGCTATTATAACCGACTTTACCAAAGTAATACAGACACTGAATTCGCTGTGTAAAGAAATGGATGACCGTTATGATCTGTTGATGAAAGCGCATACTCGTAATATAAAGGAGTACAATGATAAGTTTGTCAAACGTCGTCTTAATCCTGAGAAAGGACATAAATTTATGCCCTATATCGTCGTTATTATTGATGAGTTTGGCGATTTGATTATGACAGCCGGTAAGGAAATAGAATTGCCGATAGCCCGTATTGCTCAGAAAGCACGAGCCGTAGGTATTCATATGGTGATTGCCACGCAGCGTCCGTCAACAAATATCATTACAGGAACAATTAAAGCAAACTTCCCTGCGCGTATGGCTTTCCGTGTTTCGTCAATGATCGACTCGCGTACCATTCTTGATTCTCCGGGAGCAAACCAACTGATTGGACGTGGAGACTTGTTGTTCTCGCAAGGAAATGATATGATTCGTGTTCAGTGTGCATTTGTTGATACACCGGAAGTGGAACAAGTTGCTTCCTTTATTGGTACACAGCAAGGATATCCTACGGCATTTTTATTGCCGGAATATGTGGGAGAGAATGATGCGGATAAAATGCCGGGAGCAGTTGATTTGTCAGATCGGGATGCATTGTTTGATGAAGCAGCCCGCTTATTGGTTATTCAGCAGCAAGGTTCAACTTCGCTTATCCAGCGTAAATTTGCAATTGGTTATAACCGTGCCGGAAGATTAATGGATCAACTGGAGGCAGCCGGGATTGTAGGTCCTTTTGAAGGAAGTAAAGCCAGACAGGTCCTTATTCAGGATGAATATAATTTGGAACGACTCTTAAACTCACTAAAGTAAAAAAAAACTGTATGAAGATAAATAAAATAAATAGCGTATTTGCAATAACTTTACTTATTGTTGCATTTGTTTGCGGTTTGCCGTTTATGGCTTTGGGCCAGCAGGCACAGAATATATTGGATAAAGCATCGCAGAAATACAACCAATCCAATGGGATTTCTGCGTCATTCTCTTTGCAGGTGCGCTCCAAAGCAAGCCAAAAAGCCGAGGTTATCGAGGGGATTATCCAAATGAAAGGAGAAAAATTTACGTTGAAAACCCCCGATTCATACACTTGGTATGATGGAACAACCCAGTGGGTTTATATGGAGCAGACAGGCGAAGTGAATGTAAGCAAGCCTGTTGGCGACGAATTACAGCTTACCAACCCTGCCGTTTTGCTTACTACGTATAAAAAAGGTTTTACAACCAAGTATAACGGCGAGAGCACCAACCAGAGCGGTAAGAAAGTTTTTGATATCACACTATTGCCTAAAAACAGGAAAAGCGATATTAGCAAAATAGAATTGCGAATTGATAAGCTTACTTACTTCCCGGCATCCGTTACGGTAACCAGTAAAAACGGAGTAAGTAATACAATTCTTATCAGTAAATTGAAAACTGGTGTAAACCAATCGGCCTCAATTTTTGTTTTCGATGAGAGAAAGTTTCCCGGAGCGGAGATAATCGATTTAAGATAACATAGTAAAATTAAAATATATTTGAACATGAGTGATACGACAAACGAAAAAGTACGCTGCCTGATTATCGGATCGGGACCAGCAGGATATACTGCGGCAATTTATGCATCCCGTGCCAATCTTGCACCAGTTCTTTATGAAGGTATTCAACCTGGCGGACAGCTTACAACAACTACCGAAGTTGAGAACTTTCCGGGATATCCTGAAGGAATAACCGGTCCCGAACTAATGGAAGACCTAAAAAAACAAGCCATTCGTTTCGGTACAGATGTTCGCTATGGACATGCATCTGCTACCGATTTATCTGCAGCACCCTATAAAGTTACAATCGACGGAGAGAAAACGATTGAAGCTGAAACCATTATTATATCGACAGGCGCTACAGCCAAATATCTTGGATTGCCAGACGAACAAAAATATGCAGGTATGGGTGTTTCTGCCTGCGCTACCTGCGACGGATTTTTCTATCGCAA